>CAYSAG010000046.1:0-24009 GCA_964428935.1 uncultured Planctomycetaceae bacterium
GGTACAGTCGTGTGCTCTTCCGTTCTCCGCCCGCCAGACCGGCACCGATTTGACCGGCCAACCGAATGCGTTGGCTTTCGCCACCGGAAAGGGTCGGAGCCGACCGTTCCAACGTGAGGTAGCCCAAGCCGCACTCCAGCAAGAACTGCAACCGGCCGCGAATTTCTTTCAGCGGTTCGGCGGCAATCAACTGGCCGGTGGGGTCCAGGTCGAGGGCCTCGAAGAATTCGGCCGCTTCGGCAATGGTGAGCCGACACACTTCGGGCAAGGACAAACTGCAAGGCCGTCCGCGCCGCGCGAACCGCTCGCTGGCCGAGGTCACCCGGACGCTGCGAGCTTGCGGGTTCAACCGGGTTCCGTCGCAAGCTCGGCACGGGCCGAAGCGCAGGTACTTTTCCAGCTGCCGACGGCGCGGACCGCTGCGTGTCTTCTGGTACTGCTCCAACAGCGGAGGCAGCACGCCGGCGTACGAGACGGGAACGGCGTAGCGTCCGCCTCGAGTGCCGAACCGCAACGTAATTTTCCGGTCGCCGGTGCCGTACAAGAACAGCCGCTTCGCCTCCTCCGGCACGTCCTTCCACGGCCAGTGAAGCACCGTCTGCCGCGGCAGTCCCAGCCACCTTTCGATTGACTGCGCCGCCGAGACCAGCAGCCGACGCCGTGTGCGGGGGAGCTTCTTGACCGGCCCGAGCAAGTGAAACGCTCCGTCCCAGAGCGACTTGTTCGGGTCGGCCACCAGCTTCTCCAGGTCGAACTCGTGGCGTCGCCCCAACCCCAAGCATTCGGGACACATGCCGCGTGGGCTGTTGAAGCTGAAGAGCTGGGGCGAGGGCACGTCGAAGCTCAACCCGCAGTGCGTGCAAGCGTAGTGGGCGCTGTAGAGGCGGTCGGTGGTGAGGGGCCTTGCGCAGCGGGGCGGCTGGTCCGACCTGGCCGGAGCCGCACCGTCAGCGGCCGCTTCGACAGACGGCTCCGCCCGGTCCGCTTGGGACGCAGAAGCCCGTCGACCCGTTTCCCCCGGAGCGTCGTCCACGGGCGCGGCCACCAGGCTGCCTCCGGAAAGACGCAAAGCCGTCTCGACCGCTTCGGCCAACCGGTGCCGGCTGTCTTTGCCGGCCACCAGACGGTCCACCACGACTTCCACGGTGTGTCGCAGCCGCCGGTCCAGCTCAATTTCGTCCGTCAGCTTGACGTACTGTCCGTTGACGCGAGCGCGGAGGAAGCCCTGGCGCAACAGCGACCGAAACAGCTCGCGAAACTCGCCCTTCTGCTGCTGAACCACCGGAGCCAGGACGGCGAACCGTGTGCCGCGCGGCAGGGCGGCCAGGCTGTCGACAATTTGCTCGGGCGACTGAGCCGAAATGGGGCGGCCGCACTCGGGACAGTAGCCTTGGCCGACTCGCGCGTAAAGCACGCGCAGGTAGTCGTACAGCTCGGTCATGGTTCCGACCGTGCTGCGCGGGTTGCGCCCCGCCGTCTTCTGCTCAATGGAAATCGACGGCGCCAGGCCGGAAATGGAGTCGACGTCCGGCTTGGGCAACTGGCCCAGGAATTGACGGGCGTAGCTGGAGAGCGACTCGACGTACCGTCGCTGGCCCTCGGCGAAAAGCGTGTCGAACGCCAGAGAGCTTTTGCCCGAACCGCTGACGCCGGTCAAAACGACCAGCGCGTTGCGGGGCAACCGAAGGTCGACGTTCTTCAGGTTGTGCTCGCGTGCGCCGCGGACGAGAATGGTTGACTGAGCGGTCCGCATGGGTTTCTTGCGCCGTCGGAATGGCCGTCAATTCTCAGGAGCCGGGGCCGGACGCAGCGGACGAACCCGGCGACGTTCCCTGTCCCCGTCGCTTCTTCGCTCCCCCGCGTTTGCGTCGCTTTCGCTTGCGCCGTTGGCTGCGAGGGGCGCGAGACGAAGTCGAGCGGCCCGAACGGGGCTGTGGAGCCGACTGAGCGGACGAGGCCGAGCGCTCACTGGCCGTCGGAGCCGTTCCGGCCCCCTGGCCTGCCGTCGACTCCACGCAGTTGGTGTCGTCGACCGCCTGCGCAGCGTCGTTGCCCGTTGCCTCGGCCCGCTGCGTGCTCGACGCCGCTCCGCCGCCCGGCCGCTGAGACTTTCCGCTCTGCCACGCCTCAGCCGTTTCGCTCGCAGCCCCCTTGACCGACGGCGTGGGAGTTCCGCCACCGCTCGCCGGAGCCGCCGTTTCCACAAGTCGGGCCTGGGACGACGTGCCAGCGACCGTCGACACGGGCGACGACGAGACGGGCGACGCCGACGCACCACTCGCCGGCGAAACGTCCGGCGTCGACTCGGGCGACAAATTGGTCGACTGGGCGACGTCCGAGCCCGGCGAGCCGCCTGCCTCCGCACCGGCCCTTGCCCCGTCGGCCGACTCCAGCAGCGAGCTGGCCGGCCGCTCCACCCCGCTGTACGCGGTCGGCACCCGCACGGGGCGGCCCGGCGCGGCCCGCGGCCGTCCGTCAACCGGCTCGACCAACTTCATCAACCGCTCACCGCCGCACCACGGACACGGCTGCACGACGACCGTTCCGGCCGTCTTCAACACTCCGCGGCACTGCGGACACCGCCACACTCGGCGCGTGTCGCGTTTTATTCGAAACAGTGGTCCTTTGATTGTCGCCGCTCCTACTCACTTCCTCTTTGCGCGGCCCCGTTCCGTCCGTTACGATCCGAAACACGCTTCCCGGCCGCCCGGACCAGGACCACTCAGCCCCTCGTCCGCTCGGCGGCCTTTTCCGTGCAGCCCCTTAATCTGACAACCTTCGACCGGCAAGACAAGGCTTCGCCAATGCACCGACGGCTCACACTGCTCCGACAGGACGCTCTGAACGCGCTTTGGGGCGTGCTCATGGGAGCGGCGAACATCATTCCGGGTGTTTCGGGCGGCACCGTCGCTCTGATTACCGGCATTTACGGCCGGCTGGTCACGGCCATTAGCCACGTGGACCTGGAGCTGGCGGACCACGTCCGGCACCGTCGGTGGCGAGAGGCAGCCGAGCACTTGGACGTGCGGTTCCTGGCCGCTCTGGCGGTCGGAATTACCGTCGGGACGTTGGGGCTGGCGTCGGTCATGAACTACCTGCTGGAGCAGCACCGTGCGGCCACGTACTCGGTCTTTTTCGGGCTGATTCTCGGCTCCAGCTTTCTCGTCTTCCGCCTGGTTCGCCGCTGGACGGTTTGGTGTGGCGTGTGGCTGGCCGCGTCGCTGGTCGCGGCTTTTGTCGTGGTCGGCCTTCCGACGCTCAGTTCGCCGCCCGAGGGGTTGGCCTACATTTTCTTGTGCGGCGTTCTGGGCATTTGTGCCATGATTTTGCCGGGAATCAGCGGGGCGTTCATTCTGCTGGTGCTGGGGCGTTACGAGTACATTACCGGGCTGCTGCGAGACTTCCTGCACGGCCAACTGACGCTGCACGGCCTGGTCACCATTGTCGTTTTCTGTGCCGGGTGTGGAATTGGCCTTCTGGCGTTCGCTCGGTTCCTGCGTTGGTTGCTGACCCGGTTCGAGTCGGAGACCCTGGCCGCCCTGGTCGGGCTCATGCTGGGGTCCCTTCGGAAGCTTTGGCCGTTCCCGCAAGGACTGCCCGAGCAGTGGAACCAGTCCGTCGCCGGCTGTGCGGTGCTGTGCTTGAGCGCGTTGGCGGCCGTCGTGCTGCTGGAGTACTTGGCGACGCGACACACCGCGAACGGCGGCGAAGCCACGGACGACGAGAGTGCCGCGGCGTCCTGACCGCGGACGAGCGAGTAGGGCGGCACGCCGTGGACGACGAGACGTTCCCCTGCGTCCCCGCCCCAAATGGGCGAGTAGGTCAGCGCGTCGCTCCGCAAGCCTCCGCAGCCGGAACGACCAACGGCTGAAGTCGGTGAGCCCCGCCGGTCCGTCGCCGCTGGGACACGTGGCCGGTTCGACGCACGTGGCTCGGTCGGCTCGTCGGTCAAAACACCAGCAGCACCAGCAGTTGGACCGAGCGACGAACCCACTTCTTGTCGGCGGCGGACAGCGAGCGTCCTTGTGCCAGGTCGGCGTCCAGGCGGACGGCCTGTCGGTGAATGCGGGCCACCAACGCGCGCTGGACGGCGCTGAGCGGGTAGTGCAGCTTCGGGTCGAGCAGCAGTCCGGTGACGCGTTTGAGCAAGCGCAGTTCGTTTGCGGCCAGGTCCTCTTCTGTCGGGCTCCACTGTGGAGCGTCCGGCCGTGTGGCCGCTTCGAGCACCACCTGTCGGACGAGGTCGCAGACAGCGGCCAGTTGGTCGTAGTCGAGCCGTTCGGGTCGGTCGTTGGGCGTGTGGTAGTCCGGGTGCTCGCCCGTTGTGAAGAACAAGAACGGCACGTGTCGGTCTCGGAACGGTCCGTAGTCACTGCGTGTGCCGACGGTGCTGGCGGCGACGCGGGCGAGCTGGAGCCCGTTGGCGGGCCGGACGCTGTCCAAAATTTCGCGCAGCTGTCTGGAATGTTCGCTGCCGCAGACGAAGACGGTGTGCAGCGGCAGGTCCCCCAGCGAGCGTCCCAGCAGGTCGGCGACGACGAACAACCGAACCCGCTCCAGCGGCACCGGACTGTGTCGAACGAACCACCGGGCCCCCACCAGCCCACGCTCCTCCAAGTCGAACGACAGAAAAACGACGCTGCGCCGAGGCGGCGAGAGAGCCGAGGCGAACCAGCGAGCCACGGCCAGCAGCATGGCCACCCCGCTGGCGTTGTCGTCCGCTCCCGGGTAAACCCGTCCGCCCGCGCGGCCCAAGTGGTCGAAGTGAGCTTCCAGCAGGACGTACTGGCCGCGCAGTCGTTCGTCGCACCCGGGCAGCACAGCTCCGACGTTCGTTCCCACGACAGTGGTGGTCCGGCCGTCTTCGGCCAGTCCGCGAATGGGTTGAAAGTAGCGGCCGTGGAACAAGGGTTTCAGACCCAACGACCGGAACCGTTCGCGAACGAACCGAGCGGCCAAGACAGCCCCGCGGCCTCGGCGTCCCTCCAACCGGTCGCTGGCCAGCAACTGCACGTCGCGCCGCAGGTCGGCCACTCGAATGCCGGCCCCGCCGGCGTCGCGGTGTGGAGTTCCACCGGCCGGGCCGCTGAGCGCCGTCCCGCCAGCCAACGCCCACGCCACGCCGGCCACGAGCGCGAGCGTCCAAAGCGGTCGAGCGGTGGCTGGCTGTCTGCGTCGTCCGGCCATGCTCGGCTCTCCGTTCAAACCGTGCGCACGCCGTCGCGTTGCCGAGCCGGCTCCGGCCAGCGAAGTCGAACCGCGGCGGCCCGCCGTCACAAGGAACCGTGTTCCGTCACAGCAAACCGTACTGACGCAACAAAGCGTCCGGGGTCGGTTCGCGGCCGCGGAACTGCCGGAACACGTCCATGGGGTGCCGACTGCCTCCCAAAGCCAACACCGTGCGACGAAACCGCCGTCCCAGTTCGCGGACGGCCTGTTGGTCGTCCAGGCCGGCTTCTTCGAAAGCCGCGAAGGCGTCCGCGCTGAGCACCTCGGCCCACTTGTAGCTGTAGTACCCCGCCGCGTAACCGCCGGCGAAAATGTGCTGGAACGCGCACAGAAACCGGTCTTCCGGCAGCAGCGGCAGCACCGACGCTTTTTCGCTGATTCGTCGCATGACGTCAAACGGCGTTTCGTCTCCGCCGGGCTGAAACCGGTGGTGGAGGTGCAGGTCGGTCAAAGCGAACAGCACTTGCCGAAGCATGTGCAGCCCCGCGGCGAAGGTGCGAGCCGCTCGGACCTTCTCGAACAGCTCGTCCGGCAAAGGTTCGCCGGTCCGGTAGTGACGAGAAATGGCCTTCGCCGTCGGACGGTGGTAGCACCAGTTTTCGAGGAACTGGCTGGGCAGTTCGACCGCGTCCCACTCCACACCGTTAATGCCCGACACGTCCGGTTGGTCGACGTCGGTCAGCATGTGCTGCAGCCCGTGACCGAATTCGTGGAACAAGGTCTCGACTTCGGCAAAGGTCAGCAGCGCGGGCACCTGAGCGGTGGGCGGCGTGGCGTTGCACACCAGGTGAGCGACGGGCAACTGCAGACGTCCGTCGATTCGGCGCCGCGTCAAACACTCGTCCATCCACGCTCCGCCCCGCTTGTCCTCCGGACGCGAGTACGGGTCTAGGTAGAAGGCCGCTCGCGGTGAGCCGTCTTCGTCCAGCACGCGGAAAAAGCGCACGTCCGGGTGCCACACGGGAGCTTCGCCGTCAGCCCGCTCAATGCGAACCCCAAACAGCCGCTCGGCCAGTCGAAACAGTCCGTCCAGCACCTGTTCCAGCGGAAAGTACTGACGCAACTGCTCCTCCGTGAAGTCGAACCGTCTTTCTCGCAGCCGTTCGGCCCAGAAGGCAATGTCCCAGTGAGCGAGCGGCTGGTCGAAGCCGTGGGAGCGAGCCAGTTGCTGCAGCTCGTCCAGTTCGCGGTGAGCGGCCTTCCAGGACGCTTCGCGCAGCCGTTCCAGCAGGGCTTCGACCGCTTCGACGCCGTCGGCCATTTTCGTCGCCAGGCTCAGCTCGGCGAACGTCCGGTAGCCGAGCAGCCGGGCTTTCTCCTGACGCAACTGCAAAATGCGGTCAATCAGCGGCGTGTTGTCCCACGGGCCCGAGGCGGCTCGCGTGACGTACGCCCGGTACATTTTCTCGCGCAGGTCACGGCGTCGGCAGTGTTTCAGGAAGGGGGTGTAGAGGGGAGCCTCCAGCGTGAAACGCCACGGGCCAGATTCGGCCGTCGCCGGCGGTCGTGCTGGGTCCGACTTTCCCTCACGCGAGCGGTTGTACGACTCGGCCGCCAGCCGCAGCACGCTCTGGGGAAACCCCTCGACGTCCGCCGGGTCCGTCAGAACTAGCTCGAACGCCTTGGTCGCGTCCAGCACGTGGTTGGCGAAGTCCGTGCTAAGCTGCGACAACTCTTGCTCAATCTGGTTGAACCGCTCGCGAGCTCGGCCCTCCAAGGCAATTCCGGCCAGCTCGGCGTCCAGCAGCCGCTTCCGGACAATGCGACGTCGCGTTTCGTCCCACCGTTGCCATTGGTCGCTGTCGCGAAGACGCCGCAAGGCTTCGTAAATGGGCCGACTTTGCCGGACACGCAGACTGAACCGGACGACGTCCGGCAAGACGGTTTCGTAAGCCTGACGCAGCTCCGTCGAATTCCGGACCGACAGCAAGTGACGGACGGGAGCCCACGCGTACTCGAACGGATGCTCCAGACGCTGTAACGGTTCGACCACCCCCTCCCAACTCGGACTGGCCGACCGCTCCAGCTCCGAAAGCCGTCGTTCGGCTTCCGCCAAGACCTGCCGAAGGGCCGGCACGACGTGGTCCGGCCGAATTCGGTCGAACCGCGGCAGTCCGTGCGTGAGCAACAACGGGTTGTCTTGCGGTGCGGTCTGACTTTCCGTCACCACCGAACCATGCTCCTTTCGTGCGTCATGACACGGTTTCTTGGAAGCGCGAGGTCGAGTCTGCAACGCGCTGCAGCGAATTCGGCCTCGTGGCCGAAACCCGGTTTCGTCCCGCGGCCCCGGCCGACCGCCGCGGCACGGCCAGCCAAAAGGCTTCCCGGCCAGCGGCTGCGGGAGAAAGTCGCGTCATGATGAGAACCGACCGAGAAGTTTGCAATTGAGCCTGACCGGTTTACAATGGGCGTGCGTTTGTTGACACTCGTGCCGTGGCCGGCTGTCTGGCAGGCTTGCGAGCTGTTGAGGTTTGAGCCGGGCAGCAGGTGTGTCGGGTGGTGCCGGTCTGCAGGAGGGCCTGTCTGGCTTCGTTTTTCGGACGGCTCGGTCGAGCCCTGGTCGGCGGGTCCAAAAGCAAGCAGCGAGGAGGACGCCGTGAATCCGATTGCTCAAGCCATTCTGTGGGCGATTCTGGTCATTGCCGGTCTGGTTGGTTTGCTGTTTCTGATTGTTTTTGCTCGCTACTTCAAGTTGTGGCTGCGAGCCTTTGTGACGCGAGCTCACATTGGACCGCTCGCGCTGGTTTTCATGGCCTTGCGCAAGGTCAACCCGGCCATCATTGTCGACGCAAAAATCATGGCCGTTCAGGCCGGACTGACCGACGTGACGACCCAAGGGCTGGAGGCTCACTACCTGGCCGGCGGCAACGTGCTGAAAGTGGTGCGAGCCTTGATTGCGTCGCACCGGGCCAAGTTGGGCCTGACTTGGGAGACGGCCACGGCTATTGACCTGGCGGGACGCGACGTGTTGGACGCGGTGCAGACCAGCGTCAGTCCGAAAGTGATTGACTGTCCCGACCCTCGCCGCGGCGGCAGCCAGACGCTGGACGGAGTAGCCAAAGACGGAATTCAACTGAAGGCTCGGGCCCGAGTCACCGTCCGCACCAACCTGGCCCAGCTGATTGGCGGAGCGACGGAGGAGACGGTGATTGCTCGCGTCGGCGAAGGCATTGTCTCGGCCATTGGTTCGGCCGAGACTCACAAACAGGTGTTGGCGAACCCCATGCTGATTGCCAAGGCGGTTCTGGACAAAGGGCTGGACTCGCAGACGGCTTTCGAAATCGTTTCAATTGACATTGCCGACATTGACGTGGGCGAGAACGTGGGCGCTCGGTTGCAGGCCGACCAGGCCGAAGCGGACATGCGCGTTGCGCGGGCCAAAGCGGAAGAACGGCGAGCTCGAGCCGTGGCGTACGAGCAGGAAATGCGGGCGCTGACGGAAGAGCACCGGGCGGAAGTGGTGCTGGCCGAAGCGGAAGTGCCCAAAGCCATGGCCGAGGCGTTCCGCAACGGGTACCTGCGCAGCAAAGCGGTCATGGAGTCGCGGGCGTCGGAGAGGGGAACGGCCTGACGCGACGACAGCACCGGCAGCGGTGTGGCGGTCGGGCGGGAACGTCCGGTTTTCGGCTCTCCGTGGCCTGAAGCGCCTGTGCTGACGCTGACGTCGTTCCGTCTCGCACTGTAGTCGCCTGCCCGCTCGGTTCGAATTCCTAGAAAGCGGCCGGCTCGGTCGTTCTGCCTCAGCGCAGGCTCAAGCGGCGGCCGGTCGACCGTCGTGCGGCGAAAAGGGACGCAGGCGGTTGAGCGGCCCTGCAGGGTCCGGTAAACTGTCGGTTGCGTGGGAGACACGCAGGGCGGTGCGGTCAAGGAGGATCGAGGAACCATCTCCATGCTGCCTTGAACCAGCAAGACCGAAACGAGAAACGCTCATGAGCGAAACAATGACTTTGGAACTGACCGAAAAGCAGCGTCAGTTGCTGCTTCGCGGGCTCAGCTACGTGCGCAGTTCCATCATGCTGCAGATTCAGGACCCCACGCCCGAGTACGTCCAACAGCGTGAGGCTCAATTGCGCGAGGTCGAGGAGCTGCAACAGCAGCTCGAACGAACCAAGGCCAACTCGGCCGCTCAAGTGCGCTGAGCCAAACACGGCAGCGACACACCGAGTGACAGCAGACCAAGCCGCGGGGAAGTTGGCCCCGCGGTTTGCTGCTTTTCTGGGCGGGTAGCCGACTGTTGCTGAAGAAAGCGCCAACACTCTCTGGCCGGCACGAAGACGGCGACTCGGTGTCTCGACCGACCGGCGTCGACGTCGCGGCGCTGCCAACCGGTTTGAAGGAGACAGTTTGAGGCAATGCGGTACCGGCACGTTTGCGTCGAGGCTCTCAGCTACACGCTACCGCCCCACGTCGTGACGTCGGAAGAGCTGGAGCGCCGGCTGGCGTCGCTTTACGAACGGCTCGGCCTGTCCGTCGGCCGGCTCGAATTGATGACTGGAATTCACGAACGACGGTTCTTCGACCCGGGAGTTCGCCCAGGGCAAGTCAGTACGCACACGGCCGAACTCGCTCTACAAGTGGCCGACTTCGACCGCCGCTACGTGGGTGCGGTCGTTCATGGTTCGGTTTGTCGCGACCAACTGGAGCCGGCGACGGCCAACAGCGTGCACCACGCATTGGGACTGCCCGACGACGCCTTCATTTTCGACGTCAGCAACGCCTGCCTGGGCCTCATGAACGGCGTCGTCCTGGTGGCGAACATGATCGAACTGGGGCAGATTCGAGCGGGATTGGTCGTGGGGACGGAGGACGGACGAGACTTGGTCGAGGGAACGATTCAGTCGCTGACGACGGACCCGAACGTCACGAAGCGCGATTTGAAGCTAGCGTTCGCCTCGCTGACCATCGGTGCCGGCTCGGCTGCCATTTTGCTGTGCGACCGTCGGCTGAGCCGGAGCCAGAACCGGCTGCTGGGCGGCGTCTTCTTGGCCGACACCAGCAGCCACCGACTGTGTGAAGGAGACGTGGAACCCGAAAAGAACGGCGACGGACGACCTCGCATGCAAACCGATTCGGAGGCTCTCCTGCACGCCGGCGTGGACCTGGCGGAGCGGACGTGGCGGAAAATGAAGGGCGTCGTAGGCTGGACCGAGCGGGACGTGACCAAGAGCTTCACGCACCAAGTCGGCCGAGCTCACCGCAAGCTACTCTACGAGCGGCTCGGGTTGCCCCCGTCCATTGATTTCTCGACCGTCGAGTTCTTGGGAAACACCGGCTCGGTGGCTCTGCCAATCAGCGTCGCCATGGGCGCGGAACGCGGCCACTTGCAGCCGCAAGACCGCGTCCTGTGGATGGGAATCGGCAGTGGACTGAACGCACTGATGCTGGCCGTTGACTGGCAGACCAACTGCGTGGCCGGACGCACCGAGCCAATGGGCGTGTGAGCCTTCCTCGGGCGGCTCCGAACGGCCGCTTGTCCGTCGTCGACGTCACTTCCCCTCGACCTGCGAATCCAGCTCGCCGGTCGGCAGCAGCGACCGTTGCAGTTCCATGGCGGTCTGGTCGTCGACGAAGTCGCTGTGGCACGGGGCCTTGCCGCGGTCAGCCCCGACGACCTGACGCGTTCGAGCAGCCAGACGTTCGAGCTGCTCCGGGCTCAACTCACCCCGCTGCCGCAGGAACTCAAGCTGCTCGGACGTCAGCGGCCCGCTCACCCGAACCTGCCGCCACGCATACTTCGGGTCCTTGCCGGAAGCAAACTGAGCAATCTCTCTGGATATCCGGACGCTGCACCAGTCGTGTCCGCACATGGCACAAAAATCGGTGTCGACGTCCAGGTCCTCGTCGTGCAAGGCTCGGGCCGTGTCCGGGTCGAAGCTCAGTTCGAAATGCTTCTGCCAGTTCAACGCAGCCCGCGCCTTGGTCAGCTCGTCGTCACGGTCGCGCGAGCCCGGAATGCCCAAAGCAACGTCCGCGGCGTGCGCAGCAATCCTGTACGCAACGCAGCCCTGCTTGACGTCCTCTTTCTTCGGCAGTCCCAGGTGCTCCTTGGGCGTCACGTAGCACAGCATGGCCGCGCCGTGGTAGGCCGCGGCCGTCGCTCCAATGCAGCTCGTAATGTGGTCGTAGCCGGGAAAGATGTCGGTCACGATTGGGCCGAGCACGTAGAAGGGAGCCCCGTGGCAGAGAAAGCGTTCCAGTTTCATGTTGTACTCGATCTGGTCGAACGGCACGTGCCCCGGGCCCTCGCACATGACTTGCACGCCTTTCCGCCAAGCCCGCCCGGTCAGCTCGCCCTGGACCGCCAGTTCGGCAAGCTGAGCCGGGTCGCTGGCGTCGGCCAATCCGCCGGGACGAAGTCCGTCGCCGATCGAGAAACAGACGTCGTACCGCCGCATGATGTCGCAAATCTCGTCCCACAGCTCGTACATCGGATTCTGCCGGCCGTGGTGAATCATCCACTTGGCCAGCAACGAGCCGCCACGACTGACGATGCCGATCAGGCGTCTGCGCACCAACGGCAAGTGCTCTTTCAAAATGGCCGCGTGGACCGTGAAGTAATCGACCCCCTGCTCGGCCTGCTTTTCGATGGTCTGCAGAATGACTTCTTCGTTCAGGTCTTCGATCCGTCGTCCCAAGATCATTTGGTAGATCGGGACGGTGCCGATGGGAACGCGGGCGTGGCGGATCAACGTTTGTCGGCAGTCGTCCAAGCTGCCGCCCGTCGACAAGTCCATGACCGTGTCGGCGCCCCAACGCTCCGCCCAACGCAACTTTTCCAGCTCTTCCCGTGTGTCCGAAGAAACCGGTGACGCTCCCATGTTCGCATTGATCTTTGTGCGAGCCGCTCGGCCAATAGCCATCGGGTCAAGCTGAAACGACAAATGAACTTTGTTCGCCGGAATGATCATGCGGCCGGCCGCCACCTCGTCGCGCACTTGCTCCGGCGTCAAATGGCCTTCCCGCTCAGCCACGCGCCGCATTTCCGGCGTGACAATGCCCAGCCGCGCGTAGTCCAGTTGTGTCACAGGCTGGAAGTCCGGCGGCGGTTCCCACGCTTCCGCCGTCTCGTAGTTGTGCTCGTAGCCCGGTTTGAGCTTCCAGCCGGGAGGCATGAAGTCCCACGCAGTCTTCGTGGGCAAAGGAGGCATTCCGGGGGAATCGGGCGAAGAGAACGTGCGGGCTCCCCGCCGCCCCGGAGCGATCACCGGTGGCAAGGCGAAACTTCCCGGACTGGTCCCGGCCTCTGTGGACGACGGGTTATTCCCCAACGGTGGCAACGGAAAAGGATAACCGTTCCGCGAACGGTTCGAGTCGCTCATCGTCCTGAACCTCCGTCTATTCCAATCGACACGCCGATCGACGGCTTTCGCAGTCCGCCCGGCTGGCGGTTTCGTTCGGGCCTTCCGTTTCCGATGCGTCCCGCGGCCAGTCGGTTCTTCACTGCTGCGGGACGACAAGGCGACACAGAAGAGTGGGAACCGAGCCCTCAGTGGCGACGAAGAAGCAGGCCTCCGCGGCAAAGCGGGCCGCATGGTCCACCCGTTCCACAGTTCCAGGCCCGAAGACTCGCCAACCAGCCCATTCGCCCGTATCCTATCGCTCGCTGCGGTGTTTGGAAAGCTCGAGGTGTAGCGGGCCGGCGAAGGCAACGACGCGCCTCTCGGTTTGCGAGGACTTCGTTGAACAGGGGTCGGCCCGACCGTCCGGCCGACCGAACGCCGCGGTGTTACGGAGAGTGACCGTCGGGGAACCAAGTAGCCCAAAGGACCACCCAATGGCACAGTTTGACGTTTACGGGATCGGCAATTCGCTGGTCGACATTCAGACGCGCGTCACCGACGACGTCCTGCAGTCGCTCGGCTTTCGAAAGGGAGTCATGACCCTTGTCGACGAACAAACGCAGCAGCGTGTGCTGAGCGCGCTTCCAGGAAGTTCGATCAACCGGTGCGCGGGCGGTTCCGCGGCCAACACCGTGCTGGCCATCGCTCAGTTCGGCGGCCGGACGGCCTATGCGGGCAAGGTGGGCCGAGACCCGCTGGGCGACTTTTTCTTGAAAGACATGCGAGAACACGGCGTCTTCGTGGACGTCACTCCGGGTGATCGAGTCACCGGCACCTGCGTGGTGCTGATCACGCCGGACAGCCAGCGAACCATGCTTACCCACCTGGGCATTTCGGCCGACCTCGGACCTGATGACGTAAGCGAAGAGCTGGTTCGGCAAAGTACGTACGTTTACGTCGAGGGTTACCTGTTCACGGCTGAGCTGACGAAGGCCGCGGCGTTGAGGGCGGTGGAGCTGGCCAAGAGGCATGGGACGCGGGTCGCCCTCAGCGCCTCGGATCCGTGGCTGGTCGAGCAGTTCCGAGAGGAACTCTGGCGGCTGGTCACGAACTCCGTCGACCTGCTCTTCTGCAACCTGGACGAAGCTCGCGCGCTGACGGGCCGGAGCGAGCCGGAGCAGTGTGCGCGGGCCATCCACTCGCACGGCGTCGACGTCGCGGTGACGTTGGGCGCAGACGGCTCGCTGCTTCTGCACGACGGCCAAGTCCTGCGGATTGACCCCGTGCCGGTCGAGCCGAAGGACACGACAGGGGCGGGAGACATGTACGCCGCCGGCTTGCTGTACGGCATCACCCACGACCTGACTTGGCTGCAGGCGGGCCGGCTGGCGTCGTACGCCGCCGCGCAGGTCGTTCAGCAATTTGGAGCCCGTTTGATGCGACCGCTGACCAAGGAGCAAATCGCGGCGATTGTCGGTTCGAGGGACGGGTAAAGCAGGCCCGTCCGACGGAGGGACTGCGGGGCGGTCGAAGTTTGCGCATCACGCCGCTCCCCCCTCCCGTCGCTGCCAGCATTTCGCCGTTTCGGGTGCGAATCGACAGTTGGCGGTGGAGCGTCTTGGCGGTAAGATGCGGTGTGGCGCGCGGTGGCCGTCGGTCCCCGCGTCCTTCTGCGTCGACAGGCGTTTCGCCGTTCGTGGCCGACGACCGGCTCCTCGCGCCGCCGCGACTTGCTTCCACACAGACGCTGCTGCTCTCTGTTCGCGAAGACTGAAGCGAAGTCCATGGCCGAGCTCTACCACGAATGCGGCATTGCGGCCGTCTACCACCTGGAAGGCCGGGGGGTGAGTCCGTTGGTGCCCGGCGCGGACCCGATGAAAACTTCGCGTCTGATCAGTCGTCTACTTCTGGACATCCAAAACCGCGGACAACTAGCCGCAGGCATGACGACCTTCCACCCCCGTCGGCCCCAGCTGATCGACACCTACAAAGAGGTCGGAACGGTCAACGAGGTGTTCTTCTTGCACCACCGGCAGAAGTACGAAGCGTTGATGCGTGAGTACGAGGGGCCGGCGGCCATTGGTCACGTCCGCTACGCCACGTGCGGCAAGGACGACCGCAGCTACGCTCAGCCCTTCGAACGGCACCACATTGAGAAGTCCAAGTGGTTTGCCTTCGCGTTCAACGGGCAGTTGGCGAACTACCCGCAGTTGCGAGAGGAGATTCTGTCCCGCGAAGACTTCCACTTGGCACGCGAAACCGACACCGAGATCCTCATGCACCTGCTCTGCCAAGAGCTGCAGGAAGGGCGGCGGCGTGACCTGCTGGACGTGCTGAGCAGCCTGAGCGAGCGGTTGGACGGCGCCTACAGCATTGTCTTTCTGAACGCGCTGGGTGACATGTTCGTCGCCCGCGACCCGCTGGGAATTCGTCCCTTGTGCTACGCCGTTGAGGGACCGCTGTTCGTGGCAGCCAGTGAGAGCGTGGCGTTGGCCAACCTCGGCATTCCAGACTCTCGCATTCACAGCCTGCCACCCGGCTGTGCCGTGATTATTCAAAACGGGGTTCTCGAGCTGAAGCAGTTCGCCGCCCAGTCGCAGTCCGCTCGCTGTTTCTTCGAATGGATTTACTTTGCCAACGTGGCCAGCACAATCGACAACCGCAGCGTCTACCTGACGCGCAAGCGACTGGGAGAGGAGTTGGCTCGTCAGGAGACCGTGCCCATCGACAGCGACACGGTGGTCGTTCCCGTGCCGGACACGGCCAAGGCCGCGGCCGCCAGCATGGCTTACCAATTGCAAATCCCTTGCCTGGAAGGGCTCATTCGCAACCGCTACGTGGGCCGGACGTTCATTGAAGGGCGGGACCGGGCCGAAAAGGCGAAAGTCAAGTACACGCCGTTGCCCGAGGTCTTGGAGGGCAAACGGGTGCTGCTGGTCGAAGACACGATTGTTCGCTCGACGACCATGCGGGTGCTCATTTCGCAGATTCGCGAGCGGGGTCGGGCCAAGGAAATTCACGTCCGCGTGGCGTGTCCGCCCATCATTGCCCCATGCTTTTACGGAATCGACATGTCGACTCTGAAAGAGCTGTTCGCTCCCCGCTTCGTCCAAGACGGATTGTTCACTCCCGAAATCGAACGACGCATGGCCCGCGAGTTGGGAGCGGACTCGCTGCGCTACTTGCCGGTCGAGTCGATTGCTCGGTCCATTGGTGTTCCGCCCGACACGTTGTGCCAAGCCTGCATTACGGCCGACTACCCCACGCCCGCCGGACAGCAACTCTACGAACTCGCTCGACGTCGTGCCCGCGAAACGGCCCGGGAAAGCGCCGAGCTGGAGCGAACCTACGACGTGCCCGTCGCTTCGACGCTGCGCAGCTGAGTAGACCCGCGCCGGAGCCGAGACGCCGTTCGCTGGCGAGCAACACCGGCAAGACCGGCTCCGCAGTCCGCGCCCCGCCCGGCGGTCGTGAACCGGCAGCCCTGCCCTCTTGGTCACTGCGTCTGCGACGCCCGCTCATTCTTCTTGCGGTCGAACCGGTCCGTCGAAGCCACCAGCTTGGCCCGACGTACCCGCTGCCGACTCAGTTCGTCCTGCAGTCGCCGGTGCGACTGCACGCGCACCGGCGCGCCGTCGGTCAGGACGTCCAAGTTCGTCAAAATGACGCGGTCACCGGGACGCAGTCCCGACCGCTCGCGGTCGACCACCGCCAGGTTCTGAAGCGTGCGCCGAACGACGACCCGGCGGGGTCGAGCCGTTCCGTGTTCGGTCCGTCCCCCGCCTGGCGGCACGACGACGAAAACCCGGTCGCCGCGCAGTGCGTCGCGTGGAATGGCCAGCACGTCGCGCCAAACCGGGCCGTCGATTCGCACGTGGACGAAGGACCCGGGGAGCAGCGGAGCCGGCTGCTTGCGGTTGTCCACTTCCACGAAGACGTCAATGGTTCGAGTGACCTGGTCGGCCGACGGAGCCGCTCGGGTCACCTCGCCCGCCCAGCGGACCGCGGCCGTTTCGTTCTCCGCCAGCTCCGCCAGCACCGGCTCGCCGCGTTCCAGCCGCGGAGCAATCCGCGCGTACTCCGACAATGGCAACGGAACCGGAACCTCGACGCGCGACACGTCGGTCAACCGAAACAACGGGTCTCCCGGCCGGACCGTGGCCCCCACTTCGACGAACACGTGGCTGACCACTCCTGCAAAAGGCGGTCGCACCCGCGTGCGCTGCACGTCCAGCTCCGCCAGACGCCGCTCCGCCTGGTGAGCCTCCAGACGCTTCTGCAGCGCCTGCCGCCGCTTGGGAATCAAGTCCAACTGGTTTTGGTACTGAATGACGGCGTCCTCGTACCGACGCAGTTCCAGACGAGCCCGAGTCAGGTCGCTGTCCTCCAAGACGCCGCGGGCCACCAGTCGAGCCACTCGCTCGTACTCCTGCCGGAACTCGTCCCGCTCGGCCTCGGCCTGCTGCAGCAGCCGCCGAGTGTTCTGCTCCTCCTGCGTCAGTCGAGCCAGCTCGGCCTCGTCCTGAGCAATCAAGCTCAACGCCTGCGACAACCGCTCCTCGTACGTGCGCGGGTCGATTTGAACCAGCAAGTCACCCTGGCTCCAGTGCGACTGTCCCGAGGCGTCGACCGTCACCAAGGCTCCCTCCACACGACGCCCCACCTCCAGCTTCGGGTGGACGGCAATGACCCGACCGCCCACCTCGGCCGCCACGACCACCTCGCGCATGGACCGCGCCGTGCCAAAGCCGGAAATGATTTCCTGCAGGTCGTGCGGTTGGACCTCGAACACCTCGACGTTGAAAGTCCGCACTGGAGGCACACGGTGGGGAGGCGGCTTCTGCAAAGCGGCCAAGCCGACGAAAACGCCGACCCCCGCAGCCAACGCGACCACGCAAAGAGCCAGCGTCACCACAACTCGCCGCGCAGCAGAAACCGGTCCGCTCCGGGATGACGCCGCAGCTTGTGCGCGTTGCTCGCTCAACGCTGCCCCCACAACTCAACCAGCCCGACCAACAGTGTGCAGGAAGCCAGACACGAGTCGTCGCCGTGCGTCACGTCGACCTCTGTGCCGGGAACCGCCGGAGCGGCCCACGCCGCGGAGTCCGAACACCGCAACGCCGGAAGCCAGCCGGACCGGGCCACTCAGTCCACGGCCCTCGACCCCCCGCCGGTCAGGCCGTCGACACAGAGTGCGGATCGTCCGCTCGAGCGTCCCGAGGGCTGAATGCTCCAGCCGCGTCGCCCGACACGGCGGAGCGTCCGGCCAGCAACCTTCAACGGGATTGTACAGGTCGGACGGAGCTCTGACGAGCATTGGTCGGCGGTCTCGGTGAGCCGCACGTCCGGCTCGCTGCACGCCGCCAGAGGTCACTGTCACCGGCGTCTTCTGGACTGACCTTCCAGACCTTGCCTCCGCGTTCCACAACGAATAAACTTTGTGCCGCCTGAAAGAGGCACTCTTGGGAGAACGCTACCCGGTGGTGTAATTGGTAACACAGCAGGTTTTGGTCCTGCCGTTCCAGGTTCGAGTCCTGGCCGGGTAATTGTTGAGCCGGACGGACGTCAGAGCCCACCGCTTTCGGTGGGCTTTTTTGTGCGCCGCGGGTCTGCGCGCAGAGGCAGGCCCGGCCCGTTTCTCCGCACGTCGAAAGCGGCGGCTGAGCGAGCCGGGCCCGCCGGCCGGTCGGCACGTCGGCTGGTTCCTGTTCCGTCCGCCGTCCTTTCCCGACCGTCCTTTTCTCGGCTACCCTCCGTTACCCTTGAAGCCGCTTTTGCAGGGCTTCGTGCTGTTGACGAATCGACTCGGGCAGCCGGTCGCCGAACTGCTGCAGGAACTCACCTTGAGCGCTGACTTCTTCCTGCCACGCCGCTCGGTCAATTCCCAGCAGGACGTCGGCGTCTTCCTTGGACAGTCCCAGACGCTGGAGGTTGAGGTTTTCGGCCGTGGGCATCCAGCCCAGAGGCGTCTCGACCGCGTCGGCCTCGCCGTGGCAGCGAGCGACAATCCACTTCAGGACCTGAATGTTCTGGCCGAAACCCGGCCACAAGAAGGGTTGGTCCTCGCCCGGTTCCCGTTTGCGGAACCAGTTGACGTGGAAAATCAGGGGCATCTTGTCGCCGCCTTTCTGCCCCATTTCCAGCCAGTGCTGCCAGTAGTCGGCCATGTGGTAGCCGCAGAACGGTTTCATGGCCATGGGGTCGAAGTTCAGTTCGCCGATTTTGCCTTCGGCCGCCGCCGTCTTCTCGCTTCTCATGGTCGCACCGATGTACGTTCCGTGCGCCCAGTCGAACGATTGGAAGATCAGCGGGTAGGTCAACGTGCGCCGCGTACCGAAAATGATGGCACTGATGGGAACCCCGTCCGGCTTCTCCCAGTCGGGCGAAATGCTGGGACATTGGGCGGCCGGAGCGGTGAAGCGAGCGTTCGGGTGAGCGGCCTTGCGTCCGCAGCCCGGCCTCCACTCATTCCCCTGCCAGTCGTAGGCCAACGGCGGTGGGTCACTCAGCCCTTCCCACCAGACCGTTTTGTCCGGCAACAACGCGACGTTCGTAAACAAACTGTTGGCTCGCAGCGTCAGAATGGCGTTCGGGTTGGTCTTCATGCTGGTTCCCGGTGCGACACCGAAAAAGCCGGCCTCCGGGTTGACCGCGTACAGACGCCCGTCCGGCCCGAAACGCATCCAAGCGATGTCGTCGCCGATGGTTTCGACCTTCCAGCCCGCCTTCTGGTCTTCCTCGGGCGGCACCAGCATGGCTAGATTCGTCTTGCCGCACGCCGAAGGAAACGCACCAGCGATGTAAGTCTTTCGCCCGGACGGGTCGGTAATGCCAATGATCAACATATGCTCGGCCAACCAACCCTCCTTCCGAGCCAGCACGCTGGCCAGACGCAACGCGAAACACTTTTTGCCGAGCAGGGCGTTCCCGCCGTAGTTGCTGTTGACGCTGATGACCAGGTTCTCTTCCGGAAAGTGGCTGATGTAACGCTCTTCCGGGTCGAGCCGGACCATGCTGTGGATGCCCTTGCTGAACTCACCGTCTTCGCCCAGGTGGTCCAGCGCGACCTGACCCATCCGGGTCATGATTCGCATGTTGGCGACCACGTACGGGCTGTCGGTCAGCTCCACACCGACTTTCGACATGGGGCTGCCCGGCGGTCCCATCAGGTAGGGCACGACGTACATGGTTCGACCGCGCATGCAGCCGCTCAGAATCTTGTCCAGCTTCTCTCGCATTTGGTCGGGGGGCATCCAGTTGTTGAGCGGTCCGGCGTCCTCCTGGCGGCTCGGGCAAACAAAAGTACGGTGAACGACGCGAGCCACGTCGTTTTTGTCACTGCGCGCGTAGTAACAGTTGGGGTGCTTGTCGGGGTTGAGACGGATGAGCGTCCCGTCTGCGACCATTCGGTCGTAGAGTTTTTTGATTTCCTCTTCCGAGCCGTCACACCAGTGAACGACGTCCGGCTGCGTCAGACGAGCGACCTGCTCAACCCAGTTTTCGAGACCTTGGTGCGCCATTGCTTCTTCTTCCCTTTTCCCCCTGGCTCTGCTCCGGAAACACCAAACTCGACAGGAAACGCCATCCGTCCTAGAACCTCACGCCGGCCTTCCTGTCACCGGTCGTCCGCGCCTAACGACCGACTCTTGCCGACGGGCGTTGCTGCGCGCATAGTTTCACTCGCTTGTCCGAGTTTCCTGGTTCAGACAGCGTTTCAGAAACTGACGGGATACCGCTTCTGGTACTCGGTTGCTGCCTTGGAGTGTGTGTTCTTCAACAGCAGGAAACGCGTTGCGGTGCTACCGGACAGCTCGCGACGACCGCGCAGCGCCGACACAAAATAAGCGACGGGGGTGCGGTCGGCAAGTCAGCGGTCGTCGATCCCACCGCCCACCCCGGTCCTGGATGAGCTGGCCGACCTGTTCCCGAACCGGCCGGCGAGCTGGCACCGTCGGCGGCCGTCGGCTATTTTCGGCTTCGGCTTGAGCAGCAAGCTGGCCGGCCCGGCGACGCCGCGCGCCGCTTCGACGCCAGCACCAATAGACGCCGGCGCCCGACTGATCGAGGTCCAGAAAAGGAGCCTTCCGGTGGAACGCATCAAAGACCGCTTGGCCAAAGGTGAGTACGTCCTGGCCGCCGGAACGAACCGTCTCACGCACTACAACCTCATTCAGATGCTCGGCCTCAGCGGCTTCCACGCTGTGTGGTTCGACCAGGAGCACGGCGGGCTGACGACGCAGCAAATCGAGCTGGCCGCCTTGGCCGCGCGCAGCGTCGGACTGGACTGTTTCGTCCGCGTCGCCCCGACCGACTACGCTCTGGTGACGCGATGCTTGGAAAGCGGGGCCAGCGGAATCATGGCCGCTCAGATTGTCTCGGCCGAGCAGGCGGAGCAGGTGGCGCGGTGGGCCAAGTTCGCACCACAGGGCTGCCGCGGCCTGAACCCGCTGGCGTGGGAAGGCCGTTTCGGAGCCGTCTCGCTGAAGGACTTTTGCGAACGCGCGAACCAGAACACCTTCGTGGCCATTCAAATCGAAACGCCTTCGGCCCTGGAAGAGTGCGAACAGATTGCGGCCATCGACCTGGTGGACTTGCTGTTTCTGGGGCCGGCGGACTTGAGCCTGAGTCTGGGCGTGCCGGGTGAGTTCTTCCACCCCAAGTGCCTGGACGCCATGAAGCGAATCGACGAGGCCTGCCGCAAGCACGGCAAGCACTGGGGAGCGGTGTGTTTCAATGCGAAGCACGGCCGGGTGCTGGCCGAGCACGGCTGTCGGTTGTTGTCGATCACCAGCGACGTCCGAATGATTCAGGCCGGCATCGACTCCGCGAAGCGGGACTTCGCGGAGTTCTTCGAGCAATGAGCTGACCTTCGAGAGAGCTGGCCTTCGCACACTCCCCAAACCAAGCGACGCTCCCCGCCGCTGCACGGACACCGCAAACCGTTCGCGCCGAGTGTGTCGAAACCGAAGCGTCCGTCTTCACGCGTGCAGTTCAATCAGGTCCTCGTCGTGCAGCTCGTGGTCTCGACCGACCGTCTGGCCGTCGTGCACGTTGGCTCCCCACACCCGAGCGAACTTCAAATTGGCCGCCAAGTCGCGGTGGATTTGCAGAGCCAGGTCCTCCACGGTGCTGCCGCGAGGCAAGGTGAACGGAGCGTCGTAGTCGGGTGGCTTGCCCGGCCGCTTCGTGTAGACGCGAATGACGTCCAGCGACCGGTAGATTGTGTCTCGCAACTGCTCGCGGCTCTCCTCGTCGTCCAGCTCGACCTTCACCACCGGGTACTCCGCCCCCGTCAGTTCGCGAAACAGCTCGACTCGCACGTCGCAGTCCGGGTCGCTGGCCCGTGTGACCACCAACAACGTTTTGATGGAAAGCACCGAGAAGTCGTTCTCGGCGAAGGCCGTGTCTGGAGCCAGCAGGGTCTTCCGCTTGGCCAGCTCGTCGACCACCTGTGCGGTCTGTTCGGGGGCGTCGTCCGAGCTGCCGTCCATGCACAGCAGGACCTCGTCTGCCGAACGGACCAGCCCGACCAGGTAGGGCTCAATGTGCCCCTCAATCACTGGCGGCGTGTCGATCAGTTGAACAGCCACGTCCTTCCACGGCATCATGCCGGGCATCGGTTCGGTGGTCGAAAACGGGTAGTCGGCCACGACGGGCTCGGCCCGAGTCAGCTCGGCCAAAATTCGGCTCTTCCCAGCGTTGGGCGCTCCGACCAACACCACCTGCCCAGCCCCTTGCCGCGGGAACCGGTAGCCGCGGGTCTTCCGGCCGGCCTTCTTTTCTTGCCGCAGCTCGTTGCGAGCTTCTTTCAATCGGGTCTTGATTTCCGCCTGGAGCTTCTCGGTGCCTTTGTGCTTTGGAATGACCGCCAGCATTTCCTCCAGGCAGGCGATTTTTTCTTCCAGCGTTTGAGCTCGCCGGTACGCTTCTTCGGCTTTCTGGTACTGCGGAGTCAGGTTGGCTGGCATGGGTTCCCCGCGTCAAAGCTGAAGCCACACCTCCAGTGAGAAGCCACCTCGCCCTGCCTGGCCCCGCGGCAGTCGGCTTTGCAACAAGCCCGGCGGGCGAGCACCGTCCGACCACGCCTCAGCGATTTTACTCGGCGCCCAAGCGTTGTTCGAGAGGAGGTCCACACACGTCCGGCGGCAGGCTCAGCGAACTCCGGCAAGCCGGACGGCGCGGCGGGCACGACGGTCCCGGACCCGTGGCGTGTGACGAAGCGCCGAGCGGCAGCCCGCCCGTGCGGGCCCAGTCGTGGTCCGGGTTCGCACCCAACTTGTCTGCGTTGTCGCGCCGCCTTTTGGAGAACGTCGACTCACACAATACAGACGCTCCGGCGCTTGCGAAACTTTTTGAGCCGCCGTGGCCGGGCTGTTGCAACCGGGCAATCCGTCGGGTAGGCTGAGAAGTTGGCACTCCGCCTTCATTCCAGCCCACGAAGTAGACCTCGACCAAGAGCCAACCGCCGGAGCAGCATCCTTTGGATGTGTTTGTCGCCCCAAAGGCTTCCACGGAACCTGTCGCGGTTTCAACACGGTTGGAAGGTGCGGACGGGGTCGGCGCTCGAGGGCTGACCCGCCGACCGGTCCGATGGACGGCCCGTGCCGGTGCCAGTCCGTGCGGCAGTCGGCTAGCCGGCGGTCGAGCGGCTGGCCCTGCGAGCAAGAGGAGCTCCTTCACAGCGCATCTTCGAGGCAATTCGCAATGAAAACGAAGACCGTTTTTCCGTTGGTGATTGCCCTTGCGAGTTTCGTCTGGCTGTCCGCGTACGCCGGTCAGAAAACGACTCAACCGGCCAGCTCGGACGCTCCGACTGCCGAGGAGGCCAAGGCAAAGGCCGCGTACGAAGCGGCAGAAAAAGCCGCTCGGGAAGCGGAAGCAGCGCTGACTCCGTTGCGGGCGGCCATGCAAAAGGCTGACAAGGCGTACGCTCAGGCCAGGAAAGTGGCGAACGCAAAGCGGCAGCGAGCGAACGAGTCGCGAAGGCTCGCCGGTGAGGAGGGCGTCGAGGAACTGAAGCGGGCCGAGGCGAACCTGGCCGCTGCAATCAAAGAGCTGGAGGCCGCAGCCAAGGCCAAGCCGCCTCTGGACAAAGCGCTGGAAGAAGCCAAGGCCGCCGCAGCCCCATTGCAGCAAGCGTACGAAGCAGCGGAGAAGGCCGCGAGGGAAGCGGAGGCGAAGGCCAAAGCGGCTTACGACGCGGCCCACAAACTCGAAATCGAAGCCAAAAAGGCCGAAACTCGAGCCACCGTTCTGCGTCGCGCAGCCGACGCCGCCAAGAATGCCCTTGCTCGAGTGCAGCAGCTCCAGCAGACGTTCGCCAAGCAGGCCGAGGCGGCGGCTCAGAAGGTTGCCGAGGCTGAAAAAGAAAAGAAAGCGGCGGACGCCGCTCTGGCCGCGGCGAAGCAGAAGGTCGCCGACGCCACTCAGGCTTACCAGCAAGCCGAGAAGACGGCTCGGGAAGCTGCCGCTCGAGCCAAGCAAGTTTCTGCGGACCCAG
>CAYSAG010000047.1:0-23887 GCA_964428935.1 uncultured Planctomycetaceae bacterium
GGCGCGTGCGGACCGCTGGGCTGGTCATGGTCCGCTGCCGCGACCGCGTCCGCCGCCTGGCCCGGCACCGCGCCGGCCGCGACGTGCCCGGCATCGACCCGGGCCGCCGGCACCACGACCGGCTCCTGGACCGCCGCCACGACCACCTCGGCCGCCACCACCGCCCGGGCCGCCCTGGTCCGTTCGATAGAAATTGTCGCTGTCGCAAGCGGGACAAGCGGCTGGCGGGCCGGTACCATACGGCTCCTGCCAGACGTGGCCGCAGTCACCACATTGGAACACTCGCATATCGGCCATCACAATCGGTCCCCCTTCTATCCTCAGAGCCAGCCCTTCGACCAACGCCTTGGCCACCTTGCCCCTGGCCGACTCGATGATGCGGCCGAACGTCTGCCGCGACACGCCCATGCGTTCGGCCGCCTGCTGCTGATACAGCCCTTCATAGTCAGCCAGGCGTAATGCTTCGTACTCGTCCAGGCTCAGCGCAACCTGCTGGAGGTTGCGTGCGGGCACGCCCGCCGGTTTGAACAGTGTGCAACTCGGCAGGTGCCCGACACGTCGGCACCGCTTCGGTCTCGGCATTCACAGAGCTCCTTGTGGTGTGACCGAATTATGAGCATATGCCCAAAAAGGTCAAGCCCTCGCCCTGATCAGCTCCCGGTACACAGCAGGGTTTCCGTACTGGGCGAGGAGAAGAACAGCTCGGCGTCTGAATTGGTTGGTCAGGGGAATTGCAAGTGAAGGAGCAGCCGATGTGAGCGAAAGTCGTAGTTGTTTGCCGCCCGCGTTCGTCAAACGTCAGTTGTTGATTTGGCCGGCCGCGGCGCCAAAAATGGCGGCCTCCAAAATGTACCGCTCGAAGAACGCGGCAATGGCTTCCACAGGCGTGTACTGGAGAATGATGTAGTCGCCCGGCTGAATGAGCACCCGTTCGGCCGGGTCTCGCATGGCCTTGTACAGGTTCACTTTGATTGGCAGTTGAGTGCCGTCGGGCAGTTGACGCAGAATGATGACCTGGCTGGCGCTGACCGAGACGTCCTGGTTCAGAGCCGACGGCCCACCCAGGGCGCGGTAGGTGCCGCCACCGGTTTGCTGGTTCGAGTTGCCTTGAGCAATCGAAATGGCTCCCAGGACGTCCAGGTCGTAGTCCCGAGGCAGCGTGTACTGGCCACCGCCCAGCAGCCCGCCGGTGTAGAACACCTCGGTGTCGCGCGACTCAATGAAGACAATGTCGCCGTCGCCGAGAATGACGTCCTGTTCGGTGAAGTGCACCTGTTCGCCCGGAGCCAGCCGGACGGGAATGCGAATGACCCGCGGGTTTTCAATGGTCGGGTCGCCGACCCACTCGAACCCCGCCGGCGGGTCTTGCAGCGACACCTCGTACCAGCCCGTGTTGTCCGGCCAGCCGTACGGCTTCAGCCCGGCACTCGGCCCGCGCGGACCCTCCACAACCGCAGGACCGACGGAAGGAGCAACCGGGCGCTGCCCGGACTCAGCCGCGCCGACCCAGCCGTAGCCGCTCGCCCCAGTCGATGCGGGCTGGCCCGGAGGCCAAGACGCAACCGGCGAGCTGGGTGGCCAAGACGAAGCCGAGGGGACGTTGCCCGAGCCCACGCCGGCTGCTGCAAACGGGTCAACCGGCTGGGGACGACCCACCGACCAAGCGCCGCCGCTCCACGAGGAGACCGCCGAGCTGCCCGGCTGGCCGGTGTTCCAACCGACCGCTCCGGGACCCGCGCCCACCTCGACTTCGCAGCAACCGGGCGCCGACCCTGACCCACCGGGCGGCGAGACGCTGGTGCCGCCGGGAGGCGGCGGGAAGTGCGGTCCCTGCGACGGAACCGTCTGCGGCACGGTTTGCTGGAAGGCCGACAGCGCGGTCGGACCGCGGCTCCCGCGTGGCCGGTTGCTCGACTGCGGCCGCCACCATTGCCACCGACCGTCCGGGCTTTGCCCCCGCACCTGGACGCTCCAACGCGTCGAGCCGGGCGACCGGTACGAGCGGTAGGGCTGGTACGAGCGGGCCCGTTGCGGCCAAGCCCACTGCCAGGCTCCGGTCGGAGCGACGGGTTGTTGGGGCCCGGGAGCTGGGTCGGGCACCGGACGGAGCTCGGGCGTCGACTGCGGGTGAGGGGGCTGGGCGTCGTGGCCCGGTCCGCTGGACTGCCGAGTCGGCTCTGGGGGGAAGACGGGTGTGCCGCCGCGAGGCGTCGTGTGGGTGTCGGACCGTTGCCGTGAGCTGGACGCGGGCGGACTCGTGTTGCGGTTCCCGCTACCGTCGGCAGCCGTGGCCGGTGCGGCTTTCGGACGACGACACCGACCGTTGCGAATGACGTAAATGGTGTTTTCGGCGTCGAGTCCGGGCAGACCGCCGGTCAAGGCCAAGGCGTGCAGGACGTCGTTCCGGTAGGCGGGCAACGCGACGACGCGTCCGGTGCCCCGCTTCAAGGCTCCCAGGTTCAGTTGCCCGTCCGACCCGGTGACCAGTCCTTCGGTCCCGCCTTCTTGGCGAATGACCAACACCCGGTAGACGCGCGGCTTCTGCAGGCTGACGAACACGTGAGCGGTTTCTCGGTTGAGAATTCGCCGGTCCTCGACCAGCGCCTGAAAAATTCGCTCTTCAATCTGTCGCAGCGTCATTCCTCGCACGTACAGCGCGCCGACCAACGGCAGGGAAATGGTGCCGTCGTCGCGAACGGGAATGGGGTAACCCATGGACGGCGAAGCTTCCTCGTCGCGCTGAGGAAAGCGGACCGGCGGAGCCTGGTCGGCGCGGCCGAGCAGGTTGGGAATGTAAATGCCCAGCACGTCGCCGCTGTCGACGCGGTACTCGGCTGGCGGCCTTTGAGCCAGCAGGGAGAGGTCGATTGTTTTGCGGCCGGAGCGTCGCGGAGCGCGGTACTCGTCTGGCAAGTAGCGAGCCGGCAAACCGTCCAGCGGGTGCAGGGCCGCGCAGCCGCTCAGGGCCAGCAGGAAAAGACCGGCGACGACGCACACGACGCCGGCCGCCGCCGCTCCGTTTGCCCTGCTCTGTCTCACCGGCTGTCGCATGGTTGACCTCATTGGAGTTTGCAAGACTTGGCACTCCACCGGTCGACCCGGCGGGTTGTGACTTCAGAACGGTCGGCTCCACCCAAGCCGAGCGGCTGCCGCTCCGTTCGACGGTCCCCACGTTGGGCGAGCGTACGGGTTGGCGACGCCGGTCGCTGGCCAGCCGCTCGGAGCTGCCGGCGTCCAGTAGCCCGCAGCGCTGGCACTCGGCGCGGTCTGGCTGAACGAGCTGCTCGCCGCGGACGGCACCTGCGCCCCTCGAGCCGGTGCCGCTCCACCACCCGACGAAACCGAACCGGGCTGGCCAGAGCCAACCGGAGGTGGACTGGGGGGCGGTGCGGGACTGGGCGGTGGAGCTGGACTAGGAGGGACCCCGCCGGAGGCAGTGGGTGGCGACGGCCAAGCCGGCCACACCGCCGTGCCCTGCGACCACCCCCAGGTTTCGCCTTCCACCACGCCGACGTCGCCGACCGGGTCGGGGAACGAAACCCCGACCGCGTCGGGCCATGTGACGGCACCGTCCGCCGGCGCGGCGACGGCCGGCTCGGGCAGCGACACGCCGGCCGAAGCGGCGGCGACGACTCGGCCGAACCGGTCCAGGCCGTCGGCCCGAGCGAAGTCCGCACCGACTCGGTAGCCCTCCAACCACTGCTCGGCCCGTCCGCGCCCCAGCGGAGACCGGTAGAACGCCGACCAGTACTTTTTGGGCGGAACCGGTGGAACCTGACCACGGCCGCCGCGAAGAATGTCCCAGTAAGCTCGACGAAAACCCGCCTTGAAGTCCTTGCTGACCTTCTGCCCGCAGTCGCGCTGGTAGCGGCGCAGGGCTTTGTTCGAGCAGCGCCAGGCGGCTTCCCACAACCAAAGCCGGTCCAGCAGCGGGACCTTGCCCAAAAAAGCGCACAAGCGGCGGGGGCCGCACCGGACGCACTCGGCCGTGCCTGAGTCGGCGGGTCCGCCCCCGAACCGCGGCCAGTGAAAGTGGAGCTCCGCCAGTCGAACACGCCACGGGCCGAACCAAGGCCAGTCGAACTGCAGCGGCCGGCGAAGCACAAGCGGCGGTGAATGCAAGCCCGGCCGCGGCAGGCCAAACAGCACCGGCGAGACAGCGGCGGACGGGTTGTCCCGAGCGGCTAGGTCGACCGCTCCGCGCCGAACCGCCGGCTCGGCACAGCCAGCCGCTGCGGCTAGCCAGACAACCAGACACACCGTCAACTTCTTCCGTCCCACCACCGGCTTCGTCCTTGAAGTGTGTACTGCGGGGCGCACGACCGCCGCGCTTTCCTTTCGCGCACGTTGTGACGCTCAGAGTAATCGGACGCAGTCGTAGCGACCTGCACGGTTTCCGGAATTGAGCCAGTCGTGCGGGGAGCGGAAGTTGGGGAGGCGTGGAAAGGTTTGCGGGTGAGGCAGGGTGTGCCGGCCCGGCGGCCCGCTCCGCTACTCGCCCGCAAAGTACTCCCGCAGCCGTTTGAACACCTGGCGGGCTCGTCGCTCGAACGCCTCGTGGTCCCGGCACCACCCCAGCGGTCGAATGGTCACGACGATTTTGACTCGCGGCACAGCGGACTGGCGGGGAACGCCTGGAATGAAGTCGGAGTTGCCGAAGTTAACGGTCACCTCCACCGGCTGACGGTTTTCGGTCGCGCCCCAAAAGGGCAGCAAACCGCGAGTGCCCAGCTGCAGGGTGGCCCGCTTGGGCGTGACGTCGACCAGTTTTGCCTTTTGGTCGCTGACGAACCCGCCCAGTTTGTAGACAATCATGTCTGAAGCGGCGCAGGTGACGAACGAGGACGAGTAGAGCCAGCTTTCGGGACGCTCGTTTTGTTCTTTCTCTTTTTCGTCCTGTGCCAGCAGTTGTTCGGTGGTCAGGTGTCGGGTTTGGTTTCGGCCGGCTTCTTTGGCTTGGTACAGAGCACGGTCGGCTCGGCGCAGCACGCTTTCGACCGAGTCGCCCGGTTCGGCCTCGGTGACGCCGAACGAAGCCGTCACGCGGAAGTCGCCCAGGCCCTCGACCCGAAGCTCCGAGACGGCCTTTCGCAACCGCTCGGCCCGTCGGACCGCGTCCTCCAGCGGCGTCTCGGGGCAAACAATGACAAACTCTTCGCCGCCGTAGCGAGCGACGAGTTCGCCGGAGTAGGTCTCGTCCTCCAGAAGTCGAGCGACGGCGACCAGAACGCGGTCGCCGGTGGCGTGTCCGAACGAGTCGTTGATTTGCTTGAAGTGGTCGACGTCCACGAAAATGACGCTGATTGGCTTGGGGACCGACGAGTTGGCCGTTTCTTCGAGCATTCGAGCCAGCTCGACTTCCATTTCTCCGCGGTTGGCCACGCCGGTCAGTGAGTCGCGGCTGGCCTTGATTCGCAGCTCGCGGTACTCGCCCGAGCGCCGGTGGCTGCGAGACATGTCGCGAAAGATTTCGAGCACGCCGTGCAGTTGACCGTTCTGGTCCAGCAGCGGCACCGACTGCATTTCCACTCGCACCCAGTGCCCGTCCCAGTGCTGAATTTGCAGTTCGGTGGTGGCGGGTTTGCCGGTCTCGACCACTTGGTGCAAGGGGAGCTGGCGGTCGGTGAGCGGGTCGCCGTACTTGTCGGCGTACGCGAGCAGCCGGCTGCTCCACATTTGGCCCAGCAGTTCTTGAGCGGGGTGGCCCAACAGTTTTTCGGCGCCCGTGTTCCACACGACGAAGCGAAGGTCCGAGTCGAGCAGGTAGAAGCCGGTGTAAAGGCTTTCGAGCAGGTAAAGGTGTGAGAAAATTCGGCACAGCGTGTCGGCTTCCAGCGTGTCCTCCAGACACAGTGGGCCGCCACCGTGGACGTGGTTCAGCGGGTGCGGCTGCGGTGGAGTCGCCGGTGGCGGACCGTCTCGTTCAATCCACCGGGCCAGGGCGCACACCACGTTGCCGTCGAACTGCGTTCCCGCTCCGTCCATCAACACGCGAATGATTTCGTCGTGCGGCAAAGCGGGACGGTAGACCTGGTCGGTCGAGAGGGAGTCGTAGGCGTCGGCCACGGCCAGAATGCGCGCCCCCAGGTGCGGCTCACCGACCCACCGACGCCGTTCCTTGTCCAGCCGAAACTCGCTGTGCGACTGAGCGACAAACTCCAGCACCGCCGGGTCGACGTGGCAGGCCTGCAGAACGTCGATGCCAATGTAGCGGTGCAAGGCCATGAGTTCGGCTTCGTCCGGGCTGAGCTGCCCGGGCTTGAACAGAATGTTGTCGGGGACGCCGATTTTTCCAATGTCGTGCAGCAGGGCCGAGACTTCCAGCACCTTCAGGTCCCGGCCCTCCCAGCCCAAGTACCGAGCCAGTCCGACGGCGATTCGAGCCGTTCGTCGAGCGTGTCGGACGGTCGAAATGTCGCGGAAGTGAAGAGCGGTCAGCAGCTTCCGAAGAATGGTCGGCGAAATGACCCCTTCCAGCAGCTCGCCGTCGCCCCGGTCCTGCTTCGCCTGCCGCGACAGAGCCATCAACCCCAGCAGAATGCACGACGAATCCATTGGGTGCGAGCCGGCTGGCTGCGCCTCCGGAAGCAAAAATTCGTCAGAAACCAGGTAGTCCTGAGACATGGGTCACCGTACAGAACGGGTCCGCCGCTGAACCCCAGGTTCGGCCACACCGCGACCGGCCGCCCAAGACCGTCGGCTAGTGAAGCTTAGCTCACGACACCGGGCAGTCAAACGGCACGAAAAAGGCCGGGACACCACCCCGGCCACCCGAAAAACCGTTCGAAACTGCACGACTGAAACCGCGGTCAAGACAGCTGAGCCAGCTCGACCGACCGCTCCGTCGCCGCCTGAACCGCGTTCAGGACACAGCCGCGAAAAGCCCCCAGCTCCAGCTCGTGCAGACCGGCAATGGTCGTGCCGCCCGGACTGGCGACGGCGTCCTTCAGCGACGCCGGGTGCTGTCCGGTTTCGAGGACCATTTTGGCCGCACCGAGCACGGTTTGCGCAGCCAACCGAACGGCCACGTCGCGCGGCAACCCCATTCGCACGCCCCCGTCGGCCAGCGCTTCAATGAAAACGTAAACGTAGGCCGGACCGCTGCCGGAGAGCCCGGTGACCGCGTCCAACAATTTTTCCGGAAGCTCAAACGCCACGCCCACCGTCTCCAAAAGTCGACGCACCAGCGCCGCGTCCTCTTCCGTCGCCGCTCCGCCCACCGCAAACCCGGCCGCACACGCGCCGACCAGACACGGCGTGTTGGGCATCACTCGCACCAACCGCTTGTCCTCACCCAGAACGGAAGCCAAAGCGGCCAGCGGCACGCCCGCGGCAATCGAAACCACCAGGTGCTCAGCCGTGACCAACGGTCGCAGTTCGGCCAACACGTAGCTCAACTGCTGCGGCTTGACGGCCAACACGACCACCTCGGCCTGCGCCAAAACCTCCTCGTTGGTCTCGACTGTCCGAGCGCCCGTCTCTTGCTCGAACCGCTTCCGAGCCTCCTTCACCACGTCGCTGGCCACCACGTCCCGGGCCGACGCAAAACCCGAAGCAATCAGTCCCCGAGCCAACGCCGTGGCCATTTTCCCAGCCCCGACAAAACCAATCCGAACCCGCTCTTGTGCACTCATGTTTGCTCCTTCGAGTCGTCCGCCGTTTTCAGACCGGCCTGGAGGCTGACCCTCAAGCCGTCGTGAAGGGACTTTAGTGTCGACTTCGACGAGGTCCGCGAGCACGCTCGCCGTGGACCGCTTCGAGCACCGGCCTGCGACCCGGCCGCCCGTCGGCAAGCAACGGCAACTTACCGACTACCCGAAACCCCGACAAGAGCCCACACCAGCTCGGACCGGCGGCGTTGGCCGTCTTGCGTGCGGACACGCCGCGTCGAAGTCGCCCTCAAGCCCGGACCAGCACGCAGGCGACGAGCGGCCCGCGGCGCCGGCGGCTGGCAGGCCCCCAGTGCCCTCCGTACAATGGCCGCCTCGACGCCGCACTTGCCTGACGACTCGTCTGGCCGACCCAGTGACAAAGCCCCCGTCGCGGGTTGAAAACACGCCGGCCGGCTCGTCAGACTTTTCTTCCAACAACCTTTCCGACAGCACCGCAAGTGCGACAGCAGAACGGAGCCATGAGCGAACAGGCGCGTTTGAGCACGGGAATTCCTGAATTGGACGAGGTGCTGGGTGGCGGTTTGCTGCCGGGCACGTTGACGGTCGTTCTGGGCGCCACCGGCATTGGCAAGACTCACTTGGGCCTGCAGTTCGCGCACGCCGGGCGTTGGCAGGAAGGCGAGCCGGGCTTCATTTACGACATGACCACCCGCGGCGACTCGCAGAACCACGTCGACTACGCGCGGCGGCTGTTCGGCTGGGAGCTGCGTCAGTGGTTGCCCGAAGAGTCTTTCCAACCCCAGCGCGTCTTCGACCGCCAGGCGGCTCGCTGGGACTACGCTCACATTTTCCGCCGGTCCGGACGCCGCGTCACTCGCGACGACTTGGACGAGGACCAGTGGCGACAGTGGAAGAGCGAACTGGCTCGAAAGCTGCAACAAACCATTGCTTTCTTCTACGGCAATTTCATTCACGGCGCTCGTCGCTGCGTCATTGACGGCATTGAACCGGCCGACGACCCCAGCGACTCGTTTCAGTTCAACCAGTTCGAGTACATTTACCACCAGATTTTGCGGAAAGACGCCGACTGGGTGGCCCGCGACTTGTTCCGAGCCGACTTTCGCCGGCACGAGGCGCTGGTCCAGCAACACCTGTACGACCCGCAGTCGGTCGGCTGCCTGTTGCTGTGCACCACGCACGAGGTTTTGCTGGACGACTTGATTGGCAAACCCATTCAAAGCGGCGACGTCTTGTCCAACGCCAACACAATCATTCTCATGGGCAAGGTGCGGGACGGACTGAAGGTGGGTCGAGCGTTGTACGTGGCCAAGCACCGCGGCAGCCGGTGCGACGACCGAATCGTTCCGTTCGACGTCACCGACCGAGGAATCGAACTGCGTTGTTAGCGTCTTTGCGCGTCGTGGCCGACACAAGGGTGACGGTCCTGTGGGGCAGCCTTTCCAGGCTGACGGTAGTCGGGCTGGAAAGCCCCGACGGACTTGGGTGCTGCAACGGCTGCGGCCGCAGCGCGGTTTTGCCGTCTTGCAGACGCCGCCCTGTCGGCGAAGCGGTCAATGCGGGGAGGGCCGCTCCGGGCAACGGGTGTCGCGTCGCCGAGCGGCCGCAGCGTCTTCGGCACGGCGACAACGAAAGGCAACGCGGCGAAAGGGAACACAGCCATGAAAAGGCAACTGGTCTTGCTGTGCACCGTGGGTTTGCTGGTTTCCGGACGGCCCGTGCTTTGGGCCGACGACGGCCCGCCATGGTCCGCCCGAGTGCAAACGGTGTTGGAAGTGACCCGCCCACTGTCGGCCTCACGCGGCGACCGGTTGCCGCTCTACCTGTGGCCGGCCATGAACCCGGGGCCGCTGACCGACGAGCAAGCCGAACGGTTGGTCCGGCAATTGGCCGAACGCGGAGTGGGGCTCATTTGCTCCTGGGACCCGCGTCACTTCGACCGCTCGCTCCAGCAGGCTCTGACCGTGGCTCGCGTCCAGCGCCGGCTGGGGCTGCGTGTCAACGTCAACGCCACGGCGTGCCTGTCTCGGTTCTTCGACGGCGACCCGCAGACGGCTCACGTCGACGCCAAAGGCCAGCCGTTCTGGGACGAGTCGTTCGACGTGCGCGGCCGGCCGCACCACATGGGTTGTCCGTTCACGCTCGAACCGAAAGCCAAGGAAATCCGCCAGCGAGTCGAGTCGTTCGTCCAAGCGTACCAGAAAGCCGGACTGCCCGTGGACTTCGCTTTCGTCGACTGGGAAATTGACGGACCGATTGACGTCAACGGCGCTCACGCCGCCGCCCAGCGGTGCGTCCGCTGCCGCCGAAACATTCCCGACGTCGACAATTTCCTTGCGTTTCAGAAAACCGTGCGGGAAATGCGAGCTCGGTTGCAACGGCGCGTGTTGGCCGAGCCGTTGCGGGAGGCGTTCCCGAAAGTGTTGGTTGGAAACTACGCCGTCTACCCCCACGACGGTTTTCGTTACTGGTACGACTACTTCGAGCAAACCGCCGAGAAGCAGCCGGGGCTGACCGACCAACGAGCTCACTACCGCCACTGGGCCAACGAGTTCCCGTTGACCGGCTACACCTGTGCCATGCCCGTCGTTTACACGTGGTACCGGAACTTCGACTGGTACGACTTCGACGACCCCGACTACCGGTGGTTCTACAACCTGCTGCTGATTGGCAGCAGCGTGGGCCAGCACACGCCGCCAGACGTTCCCATTGTGGCCTTCGTCCATTGGCACACGACGGCTCCGCCACCTCAGCCCGACCCGCACGTCCAGCAATTCAGCGAACGGGCCTACCGCGAATTGCTGTGGCACTTGCTGCTGCGCGGCACGGACACGTTCTTCCTTTGGTGCAAGAAAGACGAAGACGCGAAAGAGGTGCGGCTGGTCCACCAGGTCTACGCGGCCGCTCAAGAGTACGGCGAGTTCCTGGAAAAGGGCGTGCCGGTCGTGTTCGACGTGCCGCGCCGTCCGGCTCCCGTCGTCTCGGCTCTTCGGCTGGGCAACCGCCTGCTCGTGCGCCGGACGGACTTCGGTCCACCGACTGGGCCGGTGGAGCTGACCGTGGCGGGACGACGCGTCTCGGTCCCGTCGGCTCCCGGTCGAATGCAAGTCCTTCAGCTGCCGACCGACGACGGGGAACGGCGTTGAGCGAGCCGGCTGCACGGCTGGCAGGGCGTTCGAGTTCAGCCTTGCAGGGCTGTCGGTGAGTCTTCTCGACGTCGCTCCGTTGCCGCGCTGCCGGTCGGTCCGCTCGGTCGCCGCTCGGTCGCCTTGGCCGCGACGGCGCACGGACACCGGACGCCGCTTTCCCACAGCTTCGCCAGCCGCGGCTCGAGCAGCCAGCCGTTTCACTGCAACACCACGTCGTCGCGTCCGGGCCGAGCCCGCGACAGCCCAACGACCAGCCCAATGGTCGCCAGACTGGTCACCAAGCTGCTGCCGCCGTAGCTAATCAGCGGGTGCGGAATGCCTTTGGGCGGGACCAGAGCGGTCACGACGGCCACGTTCAGCGCTGCCTGCAGCACCAACTGGCTGAGCAACGTGGCTCCGGCGACGTACGCGAAACTTTCGGGGGCCAACCGCCGCAGCAGCCGAAGCCCCACCAGGTACAACGCCAACCAAAGGACAATCAGTCCGACCGTCCCGACCAGGCCCAGCTCTTCTCCAATGACGGCAAAAACGAAGTCGGTGTTGGCTTCCGGCAAGAAACTGAGCTTCTGCCAGCCTCGGCCCAACCCAACGCCGTTCAGCCCACCGGCTCCCAAAGTGAGCAACGACTGCTTGATTTGGTACGGAGCCAGGTGGAAGTCCTTCCACGCCGCCAAGAAGCCGGTGATTCGTTTCAGTTGGTAGGGCCTGAGCGCGAAAACGGCTCCCACAGCGGGAGCACCGAGGACGCCGAGGGCAACAAAGTTCCGCACCGGCCACCCGCCCAAGTACAGTGTCAAGGCCGCCACGCAAACCAGAAACACGGCCGTGCCCAGGTCCGGCTGCACGAACACCAGCGGAACGACACAGACCACCGGCACCAGCGGCGGCAACGTCCCCCAAAGCCAGTGTCGAAGCCGTTCTCGCCGGCGAACCAGAATGCGGCTCATGAACAGCGGCAACGCCACCTTGGCCAGCTCGGACGGTTGAGCCGACAGTGGGCCCAGACGCAGCCAGCGTTGAGCTCCGTTGACCCGCACGCCCACGCCGGGAATGAGCACGGCAACCAGCAGAGCCACGGTGACGGCGAAAATCCACGGGGCCAGGTGGTACCAGACCCGAGCGGGCAAGGTCGCGCACACGCCGGCCACCACCAGACCGAAACACAGAAAGACCAGGTGGCGAGTCAGGTACACACGGTCCACGTCGGTCGCCAGCGACGTAATGCTGGCGCTGTGAACCATCATGAGCCCCACGCCCAGAAGGACGCAGGCCAGCGAAAGGAACAGCTTCTGTTCGTCGTTCACCGCCTTCAGTGGTCTCTTGGCTCCTCAGACTGCCGCTCCAAAAAGGGAGGAAGCCGACTCAGCCGGCGTGGGCGAGCCGCAGCGACCCACCTCACCAGCCAAATCGGCTTCCCAGTCCCTCTCTCCCTAACACTTCTCCTTCTGTGACCGGTTTGCTCCTTTTGCCGAATCTTCCAGTCGGGCGAGCCTCGGCGTGTCGAGGAGCTCGTCCGCGTTCCGCGTCCCTGTTCGCGACTTCGAAGGCTCTTGGGCTGGAGGTCTGGAGGAACGTCGTGCGTCGCTTCCGCCTTGGGCCTCCGGCCCGAACGGCCACGACGAACGCGGCCCCTGAACTCCGCAAGCCGTTCGGCTACCGAATCTTCAAACTGGCCACGGCCACCAGCGCCAACAACGCCGACCCAATCCAGAACCGCACGACAATTTTGATTTCGTGGTGTCCTTTGAACAGGTAGTGGTTGTGCAACGGACTGCAGGCAATGAGCCGCCGTCCGGTCCACTTGAACCACAAGACCTGCAAAATCACGCTCAACGTTTCGACCACAAAAATTCCACCGACGACGACCAGCAGCAGCTCTTGCCGCGTGACCAACGACGCCAGTCCCAACAAGGCGCCGGTTGGCAGGGCGCCGGTGTCTCCCATGAAAACTTCGGCCGGGTAGCAGTTGAACCACAGAAAGCCCAACATGGCTCCGACCATGGCCCCAACCACAATGCTCAGCTCGCCGCTGCCCGGAATGAACGGAATGCTCAAGTACTCGGCCATGACCCGGTGGCCGGCCAGGTAGCTCAAGGCCGTGAACGCGGAACCGGCGAAGACCAGACAGCCGGCCGCCAGCCCGTCCAGACCGTCAGTCAGGTTGACGGCGTTTGAGCTGCCGACCAGCACCAGGACCGCCCAAAGCACAAAGCCGGCTCCCAGCGAAACCGCCCAGTTGCCAAACGGCCAAATCAAGTCGAGGCCGTGTGGAACAGTTTGGTGGACCCAGTACAGCGGCACAGCGACCAGTCCAGCCAACACCAGCTGAACCAAGAACTTCTGCTTGACGGTCAAGCCGTTTCGGCTGGTTCGCAGTTTGACCCAGTCGTCGACCGCGCCGAGAACACCGAAACCGACGACGGTCACGAGCGCCAGTTGGACGTAGCGACTGGTCGGGTCGGCCCAAAGCAGAGACGAAAGAACGACGGCTGCGACGACGAACAGCCCACCCATGGTGGGCGTGTGGTTCTTCGAAGCTTGCAATTGGTTCAAGCGTTCCGAAGCGCTGTCGACACGCTCGCGGAAGCGGCGGCTCAACCACCGAATGGCCGTCGGTCCCAGAAGCAGCGCGGCCAAGAAAGCCGTCACGCTGGCCAGAGCGATTCGAGCGGTCAGGAAGACACGCGAGTCGCCGGTCGAGTAAAGCTCCAGTCGCTCCAGAAGCGGCTCAAACCTTTGTAGCAGCCAGAAAAACATGGCCGGTTCACGCTGTGTCCTGCCTGGGTGTTGCTGGACTGGGCACAACTGACTCGGGGTGTCCGGGAATTCGTCCGCGCTTTCTCGGCACTCGGGGGACTTGAAGGCGTTGGGGCGTGCCCCGTCAGCCTCGCCTTCAGACAGGGTTCGTGGCGGCCACGACGGAGCGTGGCCCTCCAAATTCCCGGACGCCCCAAATTCCCGGACGCCTTCACAACTCACTTCGTGCCGCACGGCCGCGTGGACGACAGCCCGACCCGCCGGCGGCCGCGAAGAAACGCCGTCCCTCGACCTCCAAACGCCTTCCCGAACCTTCTTGGAATGGGAAGAGAAAAGGTCCCGCTGCCGAGCGGCGCTCTGAGTGCCGACCCAAATCGACTCATTTGCGCTTTCGCTCCCGTTCACCCCGCAAGAACGGTGCTCAGGATCCCCGCAAATCCGTCGCAAGCAGCGGGACCTTGTGTTTCCTTTTGCCGGAAAGAACTTCGTCTCCTTTCGTCTGGTTCCGTTTTTCTTGTTCTCGCTCGGCTCTCGACGCGCTTCGACGCTCGAGCCGCCGCGGGACGTCCCTGACCTCTCACGCCACGTCCCGCACGGCCCCTTGGCCGACAGGCCGCGTCACGGCTCCCGCCGCCCTTTCCCCCTCGGCCAGTTCCTTCAAGTGCTGGACCAGCCGTTCCATTCGCAGACCGCGTGACCCTTTGACCAAAACAACGTCTCCCGGTTTCAAGTGCTGCTCCAGCACCTCGACCAGCTCCAGGCAGTCGGCCGCGGTGACCAGACGGTCTGAGGCGAAACCGGCGGCCACCGCCCCAGCCGCCACCTCGCCGGCCATTCGGCCGCACAGCAGCAACCAGTCCGGACGGCTGGCGGCCGCGTGTCGGCCGAGCTGCCGGTGCAGCTGTGCGGAGGCGGAGCCGAGTTCCAGCATGTCTCCCAAAACCAGCCACCGTTGACCGCTGGTGGGCCACCGGCGCAACACGTCGCAGGCTGCGGCGCACGAGACCGGGTTGGCGTTGTAGGTGTCGTCAATGACCGTCCACGGGCCGACGCGCAGCGGCTGGCAGCGTCCCGTCACGGGTTGGAACCGGCGCAGGTTGGCCGCCACTTCTGAAGCGGCCAGTCCCAGACGTCGAGCGACGCGGACAGCGACCAGGGCCGACCGGAGGAAGTGCCGTCCGGCCGCGGCCACCTCGAACGTCTGCCCCTCCACGACGAACCGCAGTCGACCGAACGGCCAGTCCCTCTCGGGCGGCAGCCATTCGACCTCGCTTGCGTCGTGCCGTTCGTCGACCCACGCCACGTCGCAGCGAAGACGGCTCGCCCGCCGACGCAGCCGCTCGTCTTGCCACGGTAGCACGGCCAGTCCGTCTTTCGTCAGCGACTGAGCCAGCGAAAGCTTCTCGTCCGCAACGGCGTCCAGAGTGCCCAAGCCTTCCAGGTGAGCGGCTCCGACGCCCGTCACCACGGCCACGTCCGGCCGAACCAGCTCGGCCAGTCGTCGCACCTCGCCCGGAGCGGACGAAGCCACCTCGACAACCGCCACTTCGTGTCGGCTCTCAATGGCCAACAACGACAGCGGCACGCCGACGTGGTTGTTGAAGTTGTTCGGACTGCGGACGCACGGCCGCGACGACAAAGCCGCCGCCAGCATTTCGCGCGTCGTGGTTTTTCCGAAGCTACCGGTGACGGCCACCACGACGGCCGATTGGCGAGAGCGGTTCCACGCGGCCAGTCGTTGCAAGCTTTGCAGCGTGTCGCCGGTGACGACCAATACGCCGCCGCCCGCTGTTCGAACGGCCTCCAGCAGTTGTGGCTGGCAGGCGTCGCGAGCGACCACACAGGCCGCCGCGCCACGCCGGAGGCTCTCCGCGACGAACTGGTGCCCGTCCCGCCGTCGGCCGCGAAGAGCCCAAAACACGTCGCCGGGCTGCACTTGCCGTGAGTCGGTTCGGACGCAGCGCAGCGAAACAGAACGAACCAGAGAATTCCCGACCGACGCCCGGTCGTCCTTGACCGCCCAGGCGCCCGCCGTGGCGCCGGCGCCGTCGGGAACCGCTGGTGTGTCGCCTTGTTCTTGCGGCGGAACGACGAGCAGCTTGCCGTCGACCGCCGCGGCCAATTCTGTCAAGCGAACAGAGTCCATTCAGTCGTGTGTCGAGCGACAGACTTGTGTGTTGTTCTTCGGTGCTTCCAGTTGGTGGGACGACGGCCGCGCCGGCCGCCTGTGTTGGTCAAGTGCGAAGGGCGAAGGACAGGCTGTGCGGAGCGGGCACGGTGGCCGTCAGCAGCTCCCGCACGACCTGCCGGTCGTCGAACGGCAGTCGCCGGTTGCCAACCACCTGCTCGGTCTCGTGCCCCTTGCCGGCAATGAGCACGCAGTCGCCGGGTTGAGCCTGACGGAGGACCCAGTCAATGGCGGCCCGTCGGTCCGGCTCGACGTGGCACTCACACCGGCTCGTGTCGACTCCCTGCAAAATTTCCTCAATGATTTTCTCCGGTGGTTCCGAACGCGGGTTGTCGCTGGTCACCACGACCACGTCGGCCTGGCTGGCCGCCCGGCCCAGCTCGGGGCGTTTCAGCCGGTCCCGGTCGCCGCCGGCTCCGAAGACGCACAGCAGACGGCCGGGTGTCACCGTCCGCAGGTGGCGCAGGCAGCGGGCCAGGGCGTCGGGCGTGTGAGCGTAGTCGACCAGCACGGCAAACGGCTGACCGCAGTCCACCCGCTCCAGCCGCCCGGGCACTGTCGTCAGAGCGGCCACGCCGGCTGCGACGTCGGCCAGTGAAAGGCCCAGACGCCACGCCGCGGCCGCCGCGGCCAAGCAGTTCTGCACGTTGTGGTCGCCCGGCAGCTGGGTCTGCACCTCAACCCGCTCCCGTCCCAACTGCAGCTCGAACCGAGAACCGGTCAGCGAGCGGGACAGAATTCGCGCCCGCACGTCGGCCTGTTCGCTCAGCCCGTAGCTCAGCACGTCCACACCCGACGGCACTTGCCGCCGCAGCGACCACGCCGCCGGATCGTCCCGGTTCAACACGGCCACGCCGTCGCCCGCACACAGGTCAAGAATTTTCGCCTTGGCCGCCGCGTAAGCCTCGAAGCAGCCGTGGTAGTCCAAGTGGTCGTGGGTGACGTTCGTCACGACGGCCACGCGCAGGGTGAGCCCGGCGACGCGGTCCTGGTCCAACGCGTGGCTCGACAGCTCGACGGCCGCGTACCGCGTCCCCGCTTCGGCCATTTGGTGCAGCCAAGCGAAAAAGGTTTTGGGTTCCGGGGTGGTCAGACTGGAAGGTTGGCCCGTTCGGCCGTCGTGGTACTCGATTGTTCCCAGCACGCCGCACGGCTTTCCGGCCGCCTGCAGAATGGACCGAACCAGCCAGCAGGTGGTGGACTTGCCGTTCGTGCCCGTGACTCCGACGACGTGCAACCGTCGCGACGGTTGTCCGTGCAGGGCGTGGCACAGCAGCGAGTAGGCTCGACGCACGTCCGGCGTGACGCACTGAGGAACGGCGGCTTCCGCTACGGGAAAGTCCACCAGCAACGCCGACGCCCCGCGCGACAACGCCTCGCCGACGAACTCCCGTCCGTGCGTTCGCGTGCCCGGTCGCGCGGCGAAGAGCACGCCCGGACGGCAACAGTCGCTGCGGTCGGTGGCGTCGCGGACCAGAATGTCGCCGCAGCCCACAAAGCTGGCCGAAGGCAGCAGCCGTCGCAGACTGACAGCGGTCGTCTTCTTGCACCCTTCCCGCAGCACGTCAAGACCTTTCTGTCTGGTTGCTCCTGTCTGCCCGGACCGGCCAGAACCGTCGGTCCGAGCCGCCAGCCGCAGCTTGCGTCCGCCGGCCGACCGCCCGCACAGCCAGCCGCTCGTTCCACGGCCCGGCCCGCACCAACAGCTTGCCGCGGCGCGGCTCACCACGCCGTCGGCGGTCGGGTGAGCCTCGTCTGCGAACGTGGTAAAGTGACGGTGACAACGAGGTGGAGAGGAGTGGAAGCTGCTTCGGACGGGTGTCTGAAAACCATTCCGGTGGCTGGTGGCCGACGCCAGTGGAACGGTCCAAACGGCCGAGCCTCCGGGCCGTGACGACCGACGGGTCTGCGGTCAAGCCGACCTGTCGGCTGCCGTGCGTCGGCGACCGTGCGAATTCTCCGAATTCCCTTTCGGCGGTCAACCCGACTTTGTCGGCTTTCCGTCTCGTTTGAAAAGGTTACAAGAGCATGGACCGACCAGACGCCGACACTCAAAACGGCGAAAGCAAACGTGAGGGCTCACCGTCGGCCCACTACGACGCCCTGGTCGTCGTCGGCTTTGGAGCACCGGAACGACGCGAAGACGTGCTGCCGTTTCTGGAGCGGGTGACGCAAGGCCGGCGGGTGCCTCGCGAGCGGCTGCTGGAGGTGGCCAGCCACTACGAGCACTTCGGCGGAGTCAGCCCGCTGAACGAGCAGGTGCGTCAGTTGGTCCGAGCGTTGCGCGGGGAGCTGGCCGAACGGGGCTTCGACCTGCCCGTGTTCTGGGGCAACCGGAACTGGCACCCGCTGTTGGAAGACACGGTGCGAGAAATGGCTCGGGCGGGCGTCCGGCGAGCTCTGGCCTTCGTGCTGTCCGCCTACGGCTCGTACTCAAGCTGCCGTCAGTACCTGGAAGCCATTGACCGCGCCTGCCGAGCGGCCGGGCCGGACGCTCCTCGCGTCGACAAGCTCCGCCTGTTCTACAACCACCCGCTGTTCATTCAGGCCAACGCCGACCGGTTGCGAGCGGCGCTTAGCCGACTGCCGGACCAGCAGCGTGCAACGGCTCACGTGGCTTTCACGGCCCACAGCCTTCCGCTCAGCCTGGCTCGCACCTGCGACTACGTCCAGCAGTTGGAAGAAACCTGCCGGCTGACGGCCGAAGCCGTCGGCGTGCCGGCCGAGCGGTGGCGACTGGTGTACCAGAGCCGCAGCGGAAGGCCGCAGGACCCGTGGCTGGAGCCGGACATTCTGGACCACCTGACCGCGCTCCGGCGGCAGGGCGTGACGGCCGTCGTCGTCGCCCCCGTTGGCTTCTTGTCCGACCACCTGGAGGTGCTGTACGACTTGGACGTGCAAGCCGCCGAGTTGGCCGAGCGGCTGGGACTGGCTTGGCAGCGAGCCGGCACGGTGGGAGTTCACCCGCTGTTCGTGCGAATGGTTGGCGAGCTGGTGGCGGAGCGGGTCGAGGGAGCGCCGCGTCGGGCGGTCGGCCGGTTTCCCCCGCACGTCGACGTCTGCCCGCCGGACTGCTGCCCGGCGCCGCGTCGTCCCGCCCCGTAGGGGCAACCCTTGTCAGCGGCCCGTCCTCGTGTTGCCCCGCGCTGCGGCTGGCCTCCGTGCCCGGCAGCGGGTGCGGGCCACTCTTGTGCTCCGCCCCCAGTTCGCCCCGCGCCGTACGGGCAACCCCGCGCCGTGGTTGCCCCTACCGGACGAACACCGCGCAGACAGGGAAGTCCACCCGCACCCGGCTGCCGGTCGGCGTCAGCCGGCCTGTGTCGGCGTCGACGCGGAAAACGACGACCGTGCCCGAGTCTTGGTTTTCCGCCAGCAGAAAGCGGCCGGTCGGGTCCAGGGCAAAGTGCCGAGGCGTGCGGCCTTGCGTCGAGACGTGCTGCACCAGCCGCAGCCGGCCCGTCTGGGCGTCCACGCGGAACACGGCCAAACTGTCGTGGCCGCGGTTCGAGCCGTACAGGAAGCGGCCGTTCGGGTGCACGGCCAGCTCGGCCGTCGTGTTCCGTCCCTCGAAGTCGGCCGGAAGGGTCGAGACGGTCTGCAAGGGCTGAAGCGTTCCTCGCTGCCCGTCCCAAGCCAGAACTGTCACCGTCGACGCCAGCTCGTTAATGACGTACGCCCAACGGCCGCTGGGGTGAAAGACGAAGTGACGCGGACCCGAACCTGGCTGGACCGACACGGAAGGCGGCCGGTTCGGTGTGAGCGAACCGGTTTGTGGGTCGAAGCGGTAGACGAGCAGTTTGTCCAAACCCAGGTCGGCCACGACCGCGAAGCGGTTGGAGGGGGCGAGGGTGACGCAGTGAGCGTGGGGAGCCTTCTGGCGTCGCGGGTCGACGCTGCGGCCCGCGTGCTGAACGAACTGCACCGCCTCGCCCAGCGACCCGTCGTCCAGAACCGGCAGCACGGCTACGCTGCCGCCGGAGTAGTTGGCGACCAGGACGAACCGGCCGGTGGCGTCGAGCGTCAGGTGGCACGGCCCGGGACCGACCGTCGAACGTTGGTTGAGCGGCCTCAACTGCCCGGAGCGGCTGTCCAAAGCAAACGCGCTGACGGCTCCAGCCCGCTCGTCCCGAAACCGTCCCACTTCGTTGACCGCGTACAGAAACCGTTTCGTCGGGTGGACGGCCAGGAACGACGGACTGGTCGACTCGGCCGCCAGTTCCGGTTCACTCAGCCGCCCGGTGCGAAGGTCCAGCCGACAGCGGTAAATGCCCCGGCTTCGGCCGCGTGTGTACGTTCCGAGCAAAACCCACAGGCTGCTCGACGACGCTTCCGACGCCGAAGCTTCCTTCGCCGGTGTTTCGGCGGTGCCGGCCGCGCCAGCCCAAGGCTCGGCCCGACCAGCGGACGCCGCCAGCAGACCGCTCAAACAAACTCCCACCAACACCCGCAACCTGCGTGGCAACCGAACGGGAACCATGGCTGTTCGCTCCTGTTGTTGACGGACAACGTCTCTTCGACCCCGTGACCGGCGTCGGGTTTCGGTCGACACGAAGCGTGGCGAGGCTCGCCCGCCGGAGCGCGAGGACACCAGACGCGTGCCGACGCGTCGGCGCTGCTCGGCCTCTCCGCGCCGCGGCTGCCGGTCTGGCCGGCCCTCCTGCGCCGCGGGCTTTTGGCCCCGTGGGTCTGCCGCGCCGCGGCTGTCAGACTCGTCGGCCCTCCCGCGCCCGCCGGCCCGTGGTGCGTCGGGCCTTCCGCGCCCGCCAGCTCGCGGTGCGTCGGGCCTTCCGCGCCCGCCGGCCCGGCGGCCCGCTCACCGCTGTCCCATTTCGTGTACCAGAGCCACCAAGGCCTTCACGTTCTCGTGCGGGACGTCGGGAAGGACACCGTGGCCCAAATTGAAAATGTGTCCCGGCCGGCCGGCGGCGGCGTCCAGGACCTCTTTGACGCGTTGCCGCAGCGTGTCCAGGTCGGCGTACAGCACGACGGGGTCCAAGTTGCCTTGCACGGCGACGCGGTAGTCCAACCTGGCCCACGCCTCGGCCAAGTCCAGCCGCCAGTCCAGCCCAATGACGTGCCCGCCGGCTTCGCGAATCAGCGGCAACAGCGCTGGGTTGCCCGTCCAGAAATTGATGACCGGCACGTCGGGCGGCAGCGACGCAATGAGCCGGCGTGTGTGCGGCAAGACGTACTGCCGGTAGTCTCGCGGACACAAACAACCGGCCCAACTGTCGAAAATTTGGACGGCCTGACAACCGGCCTCAATTTGCGCTCGCACGTAGCGAATCAGGCTGTTGGTCAGGCACCCGAGCAGCCGGTTCCAGGCGTCGGGGTGGTTGTACATGAGTTTTTTGGTGTGGACGTAGTGCCGGGACCCGCCGCCTTCGACCGCGTACGAGGCCAATGTGAAGGGCGCTCCGGCAAAACCAATGAGCGGAATGTCCGCCGGCAGCTCGGCTCGCACCAACCGGACGGCTTCGAACACAAACCCCATTTCTCCCACGTCGGTCAGCTCACGAAGCCGCCCCACTTCCTCGGGCGAGCGAATGGGGTTGTGAATGACCGGCCCCTCTCCTTTCGCGTACTCCAGGCTCAACCCCATGGGCTCCAAAATCGGCAACAGGTCGGCAAAAAGAATGGCGGCGTCGGTGCCGAGCACGCGTTGAGCCGACAGAGTGACCTCGGCCGCCAACTCGGGCCGCCGACAGAGCTCTTTCATTGAAACGCGGTCCCGCACCTCACGGTACTCGGGCAAGTAGCGGCCCGCCTGACGCATGATCCAGACCGGCGTGGTGTCGACCGGCTCCCGACGAGCTGCTCGCAAGAAACGACTGTTGTGAAGCTCCGGCGTCAACACAAACTTCTCCCGCGGCGTGGTTCGTTTTCGGCAGTGGTTCGCGGGCGGCGTGGCGGGAAAAAACGCAGCGTGGCCGTCCGCTCGAAGCGAAACGCTCAACAGACCGGCCATTTTAACAGCCCCTTGCCGCCCGCTGAATCGTATTGACCGTTCGAGTTGCCCGAACGTACCATTCGACGCCTTTTGCGCGGGCTCGGGTCGAAGCAGAGGGGAGCATGTCTGGGACGGCACCCAAGCTGGTTGTCGTGTTGTGCTGCGCGCTGGCGTTGCGCGCGGCGGCGGCCGTGGCGGTGCAGAGCTACCTGGACCGCAGTGGTCGGTCGTTTCTGATTGAAGGGGACGCCGAAGGCTACTGGCTGCTGGGGCTTCGCCTGGCTCACGGCCAGCCCTACGCGGTGTACTCTCCGCCCCGACGCGTGCTGCGCATGCCCGGCTTCCCGTTGCTGCTTGCGGCCTCGGTGCGGCTTTTTGGCGAGAACCTTTTGGCCGCGCGGTTGGTGCTGGCTGCGGTGGGCACGGCGGCGTGCTTCGTCGTGTACTTGTTGGGACGCGAACTGTTCGACGGTCGGGTGGCCGTCGCGGCCGCCGGGTGGGCGGCCGTGGCCCCTCACTTCGTCGGCTTCAGTGTGGTGCTTCTGAGCGAGACGCTTTTCGCATTGCTGCTGGTGCTGAGTCTGTGGGCCGCGGCCCGGTTGGTTCGAGCGTTGGGCTGGCGGTGGGAGGGCGGTCTGGACGGACCGTCTGAGCCGCTCGACGCGCCGCCGGCCTCCGCGCGGCCGGCCGACACCGTCTGCGGCGGCTCTTCGTCGGTGCGTCCACCCGACAGACCAGGGCCGACGCGGTCGACGTCGTCGCCGCAGGCCGCTCGCCGCGCTCTGGTTTGGGCCGGCGTCTGCGGACTGCTCTGCGCAGCCGCCTGCTACGCCCGTCCCAGTTGGCTGCTCGCCGCCCCGGCCCTGGCTGTGCTCTTGCTCGTCCGACGCCCAGACCGGCAAACGCTTCTTTGCGGCAGCCTGTTGGTGCTCGGTCTGCTGGCGGGGCTGCTGCCCTGGGTCGTGCGGAACTACCGCGTGACGGGCGGCCGACTGGTCCTGACCACGTTGTGGCTCGGCCCCAGCCTCTACGACGGACTCAACCCCAACGCGACCGGCGACAGCAACCTGGACTTCTTCGACCGCGACCTGCTGCTGACACGCATGTCTGAGTACGACATGAATCGCTACTACGTGCGGAAGGCGGTGCGGTTTGCCGTGGAGCACCCGGGCCGAGTGCTACAACTGGCCCTGGCGAAGCTGGTTCGTTTTTGGAAGCCGTGGCCGAACGCGGAGCAGTTTCGACGGTGGTGGTTGAGCGGCCCGCTGGCCGTCTTCTTCGTGCTGTTGGTTGTTTTTTCGGTCTACGGGGGCTGGGTGAGCCGACACCGTCCTTGGGCTTGGGTGCTGACGGCGGGCCCGCTTCTTTACTTCTGCCTGCTGCACACGGTGTTTGTCGCTTCGCTGCGTTACCGGTTGCCCGGCGAGTACCCACTGTGCGTTCTAGCGGCTGCGGGGTGGGTGGCCTGGTGGCAGCGACGCAGACAGCGGCGAGCTCCGGCGGCGTGTTCTCAACCCCTCGACCCCGACCAACCTCTTGACGAAACGACTCGGCCAAGTTGACGCAGCCAACGGAGAAAAAAACGCGAGCCAGTCGGTGGGCGACTTGGCGGGCGACCCTGAAGGCGGCCGTCCAGTTGGTGCTGGTGTTGGCCGTCGTCGGGGGAGCGCTGGCGCTTCGCTGGTGGACGAAGCGCGGCGAGCTGGTGCGTCAGAAAGTGCTGGGCCAGGTCACCCAGCTCGCTCCCCACTGGGACTTGCAGGTCGAGGCCTGCCGGCTGGACTGGCTGCACCGCGTGCGGTTCGAGCGGGTGCGGTTGCGTCCGAAAGGGAAAACGTCGCCCACGTTGGTGCTGCCTCAGTTGCTGGTCGACCTGGACCTGCAACAGCTCTTGCGGTTCGGAACGGTGCAGGTGACGCGCGTGCGTCTGATTCGACCGCAAGTGGAAATTGCTCGCGACGCCTCCGGCCGCTGGGACTGGCAACAGTTTCTGCCGTTGCCCCGACTGGGTGGCAGACCGCTTCCAGAGATTCAGGTGGAGCAGGGGACGGTCACGCTGCACTACCAAACGGCTCCGGACGAACGGCCGGTGACGTTGGTGCTGACCGACTTGCGAGCGACGTTGCTCCCGGCCGCACGGCGGCAGTTGCAGGTGACGGCGGAGTTTCAGGCCAGCACGTTCGGTCGGGTTTCGGTCCGAGACGGTCTGTTC
>CAYSAG010000048.1:0-23847 GCA_964428935.1 uncultured Planctomycetaceae bacterium
CTGGCCTGGGTGGCGTTGCTGGCGGCCGTTAAAGGAACGCCCCAGGACGAGAAAGCCAAGCGTTGGGTTTTGGTGGGGTTGGCCGTCGTGCTGGGCGGGCTAGTCGCGTGGCTTTTCGTTCGCGGCGACGCGGCTCGCCTGGGCGACTCGTCCATGCGAATCTTGTGGCAGCTACTGAAAGGCGGACTGGCCGGCTTGGTCCTTTTGGTCGGCTGCGTGCTGCTGTTCAAGAAGCGGGCGGGCGTGGTCTTGCTGCACGCAGGCATTGGGCTGTTGATGCTGAGCGAGCTGCTGGTCGGCGTGGGCGCGGAAGAGTCTCGCATGGTCATTCGCGAAGGCGAAACCGTCAACTACGCCACCGACATTCGCTCGCTGGAGTTGGCCGTCATCGACCGATCGCCGGCCGAGTTCGACAAGGTGGCGGTGGTCCCGGAGAAAACGCTGTTGCGGCACATTGGGAAAAACGCTGCGCCGATTCGAAGCGACGCGTTGCCCTTCGACATTCGCATTGACCGGTTTCTGCGCAACTCGGAGCTCCGCGACGCCAAGAAGGACGAGCCGAACCCCGCGACGGCCGGAGCAGGAAGGTTCTCGGTGGCCGTCGAGGTTCGACCGGTTGCAGCGACTGACCGGATGTCCGGCGTCAACATGTCGTCCGCCTACGTCACGCTGTTGGAGAAAGGCACGGGCAAACCGCTCGGGACATACCTTGTCAGCCTGTACCTGAAACCGCAGGAGGTGAAGGTCGGACAGAAGACGTACCAAATCGCGCTTCGCCACCGTCGCATTTACAAACCCTACACGGTCCACCTGAAGGACGTTCGGAAGGTCGATTACATTGGCACCGACATTCCCAAGGACTACTCGTCCATTGTCCGACTGGTCGAGAACGACCAGACCCGCCGGCATCTTTCGCCGCTGTTTACCCGAGGCTCCACGCGCAACGTGGACCGAACGGTTCGCATTTGGATGAACAACCCTTTGCGGTACGCGGGCGAGACTTTCTACCAGAGCGGCTACTCCAAAGACCCACGGACGGGCATCGAGACAACGACGCTGCAGGTGGTCGTCAACCCGAGCTGGATGATGCCTTACGTGGCGTGCATGATTGTGGCCACTGGAATGCTGGCTCACTTTTGGATTGTGCTGGTTCGCTTCTTGAACCGGACCACGCGAAAAGACAGCTCCCTCCTGCCGTCGAACCAAGACGCCAAGCGCTCCGGCAAGAAACAACGCCGCAAGGCGCTGTCGCCGCCGGTCGGTGCCGCGGCCGTTCGGACGAGCCGGAGCAGTTGGCTGGTTCCGGCGGCCCTGGTTGTCGTGTGGGGCGGCTGGGCGTTGAGTCAGGCTGTTCCGCCCCGCTACGGCTCCGGCGAAATGAACCTGTACGATTTCGGCAAGCTGCCGATGGTCTTCGAGGGCCGAGTCAAGCCCTTCGACACCTTTGCTCGTAACAGCCTGCTGATCATTTCGGACCGTCAGACGTTCGAAGACAAGGAGGGACACCGTCAGCCGGCCATTCGTTGGCTGTTGGACGTCATTTGTCACCCAGAGAAGGCGGACAAGTACCGCGTGGTTCGAATCCAGAACCTGGAACTGCTGGACGTGCTGGGGCTGGAGCGTCGGCCGGGCTTCCGCTACTCGATCGAAGAGATTCGTCCCAAGCTGGAAGAGTTCGAGAAACAGTTCATGTTGGCGTTGCGAACCGAGCCGGCGCGGCGGAGCCTGTTCCAGAGGAAGGTGGTGCAGCTGCGTCAGCGGCTCGGCCGGTACAGTTTGATCCTTGCCGCGTTCCGGAAGCCTTCGTTGCCGGAGCCGCCAGACCTGACGGCAAAGGAAAAAGACGAAGCGAAGTTGACCGAAGCCTTGAAGCGGTTCCGGCACATCTACGACATTGTCCGAATGCAGAACAAGCGTCTGGCTGAGGGGCGGCCGCCGCTGGTGGTTCCGGTCGTCACTCAGGACGCCCGCGACCAATTGCCCGAAAGCATTCGGGACTGGCTGGACGAGCGGCGTCCGTGGGAGACGTACCCCGAGGCTGTGACCAACGACTTCGTCCGAGCGAAGCTGCTCCACTTGCCCGCCAACCCGCCGACCCAGTTCCTGCAGGACATTCTGGCAGCCTACGAAAAAGGCGACGTCCAGAAGTTCAACTCTCAGGTCGAAGCTTACCGAGCGGCATTGGCCGGTGCGTCGAATCTGAATATCAATTTGAAGAAGGTGGCCTTCGAAGCCTTTTTCAACCACTTCGCTCCGTTCTACCACGCGTCCGTGTTGTACTTGGTCGCGTTTTTGCTGACGGCCCTGAGCTGGCTCGGTTGGCAGAAGGTGCTGAACCGGTCCGCGTTCTGGCTGATCGTCTTCACGTTCGTCATTCACACTTTCGCCGTGGCCGGACGGGTTTACATTTCCGGCCGTCCTCCGGTAACGAATCTGTACTCGTCGGCCGTCTTCGTCGGCTGGGCGGCGGCGCTGATTGGCATTTTCCTGGAGCTGATTTTCCAGCAAGGTGTGGGCAACGTCGTGGCGTCCATTGTGGGCTTCGGCACGCTGTTGATCGCTCACATGCTGGCTGGTGACGGCGACACGTTCACCGTGTTGCAGGCTGTGCTCGACACACAGTTCTGGCTGGCGACGCACGTGCTGACCATTACCTTGGGTTACGCGGCCACTTTCGTCGCCGGCGTTCTCGGCTGGGCTTACGTGTTGGGTGGCACGTTGACTCCTTCACTCAGCCCCGACACCGGCAAGAAACTGGCCCGAATGATTTACGGCACCGTGTGCTTCGCCATTTTCTTCAGCTTCATCGGCACCGTCCTGGGTGGGTTGTGGGCCGACGACTCGTGGGGACGGTTCTGGGGCTGGGATCCGAAGGAAAACGGCGCCCTGATCATTGTGCTGTGGAACGCCTTGGTGCTGCACGCGCTTTGGGGACGAATGGTCCGCGACCGCGGCCTGGCCGTGCTGGCCATCGGAGGCAACGTTGTCACCAGTTGGTCTTGGTTCGGCGTGAACGAGCTGGGCGTCGGGCTCCATTCCTACGGCTTCACCGAAGGCGTGCTTCAAGCGCTCGGCCTGTTCGTGCTCAGCCAGCTCGTCGTCATTGGCATTGGCCTGCTGCCGATGACTCGCTGGCGGAGCTACCGCCGGTACCCGGCTTGGCAGAAGCTGGTCTGAGCGAGGCGGCGGTCGAGAGGCCGCGCTGCGGTCCGAAAGGATTCGGCCAGCGGCGACGGGGCGATGAGGAAACGCCGGGGCTCCAGACGTAGGCTTCTTTGTGCGAACGAACGCCCGCGCGACGCGCCGTGGTCCGGCTTGACCGGCTTCACGGTGACCGGTCGGCCGGGTGAATGCCCTGAGCCAACTCCTCCTCCCATTGCTCCAGCAGCGGCCAATCGGCGGCACAGGTTCCGAAGTCGGCCATGTGCAGGTAGCGGCGCAGTCGCTCGATTGCCCCGTCAATCAGAGATACGCTTTTTCGAAACGGCGGACCGTGGCTGGGCAGCAGCCAGGTTACGTCGGCGTCACGGATTCGCTCCAGCGAGCGAATGAATTGCTGAATGTCGGAGCCGTGGTGGGCGTCGATGTGGCCCACGCAGCCGTCGCGGTACACGTTGTCGCCGGAGAAGAGTAGCTCGCCCATGCGAAACGACAACTGCGAGTGCGTGTGGCCCGGCGTGTACCAGACCTCCAGACGCAGCTTCCCCAGCTCCAGTACGTCGCCTTCGTCAATCGTTTGGTCCAGCTGGACCCGCGGCAGTTCGATGGAAATGCCCTGAGCCGCAATTTCCGCGTAAGTGGCGACACGGTCGCCCTGTGCCAGCAGCTGAGCCGTGACCGGGTGGCCGGCCAGCACGGCCGAGGGCAGCAGTTCCTTGGCTCGTTTCAGGCCCTGGACGTGGTCCACGTCGGCGTGCGTGGCCAAGATGTAGCGGCAGTTGGCCAGAGCGAAATCCATGCGACGAATCAGGTCGACGATCTCGTCAACCGTGTCCTCGTAGCCAATGTCGATCAAGAGCCACTCCGGGCCGTCGTGGACCAAGTAGACGCAACAGCCCAGTCGCCGTCGCGCTTGGTAGTTCATTTCGATGACGTGAGGGAACAGCTCGAAGCGGCTCAGCATTTTCGACCACAGCTCGTGTACGAATCTGGAAGCGAGAGCGTCTCGTGCCTGATTGGTTCGGGATTGGTTGAGGGCGTCCGGGAATTCATCCCCGCTTCTCGAGGGAATTAGGGATTCTGGAGCGACCGGACGCGTCTTTTGGAGTCGGCGTTACGGGAAAGACGTCAGCGGCCGCGGCGGAGCGCGCCCCTCCAATTCCCAGACACCCTCTCAATTGGTTCGGAAACAGCCCCGGCTCTGACCGAGCGGGCATTGTAGGGTCGCGGTGGAGCGTCAACAAGCTGCGACGAGCAGCCGTGGGGGAGCACCGCGGCAGGCAAGTGCGGCCAGCGAAGAGCCGTCGATACCTGCCGGGCCGCTCTGCGAAATCGGCCGAGACCAGGGGTTCGACCCGCGCCGGCGTGCGGTCAGTCGCAGTAGCCCAAGCCGAAATTGCGGAAGCGGTCGTCGCCGTGGCGGTCCAGGATACAGGTTGGCGTCGGCCCGAACGTCTCATCGACAGAGGCCGCGAAACGAGCCTCGGTACGGCATGGGGGCGATTCCACAAGGTGGAAAATTCAAGGTCAGGCGTCTGGGGTTTGCTGACCGGCGCGGCTGGACGGAACGTGCGACAGGTTCCTGTCGGTCTGAAGGTCGGAACTCCAAATTTTGGTTGACGATACGTTTTTGGTAGGGGTAGGATAGAGGCCATGTCGGGACGCGCGCTGGAGCGTGCTCGTGGCTCGTTTTGCGGGTCCACGCTCCGCGCCGGCGTCTGACCTCGTCGGCAAGTGTCCATCGCGGTTCCGTTCTCACAAGCTGAAAAAGGGGTCTGGGTATGTCTCCACGGCTTTTCCGTAAGGGGTTCACGCTGATCGAGCTGCTGGTCGTCATGGCCATCATTGCCCTTCTGGTTTCGTTGTTGCTGCCAGCCATCCAGCAGGCTCGTGAATCGGCTCGGCTGACGAAGTGCAAGAACAACTTGAAGCAGATCGGGCTGGCGCTGCACAACTACCACGACGCGCACAAGCTGTTCCCGCCCGGATTGATTGCGACTGTGTTCATCGACGCGAACAACCCGCGGGGGGAACGGCAGACGGACCCGACCGAGGCCATGGTGCGAGGGTCGTTGGGGCTTGGCTACCACGGCACCAGCTGGATGCTGCACATCCTGCCGTACATCGACAAGAAGAACGTCTACGACCTGTGGGATTTTCGGCTGAACGTCCGAGAGAACGCGGACGGCGTGAACACGCGAATCATCGGCGGCATTGAAATCCAGCTGATGCCGGCCCAGACCGACATTGCCGTGTTTTACTGCCCGAGCCGACGGAACACCATGGACGTCTCGCGGTTTCAGTACGTCCGGCGGATGGACCTGACCGGCACACCGGCGCCCGGCGTCAGTGCGTGGACGAAAGGTGGAAACGACTACGGCGGCTGCATTGGCTCCGGTATTGGTTGGAACGACGCGGTCATCACGGACGACCCGCGAACCGTCCCGCCAACGTACCACCTGACGCCCGTTCAAATCCAGAATCAGACCACCCGGTCCGGCGGCGTCACCATTACCACGAAGAAGCTGCCGGCCGAGTTCGATCTGGGCATTTTCTACGTCAACAGCAGTACCAGCTTGCGAGACATTACCGACGGGCCGTCCAACGTGATCATGATTGGCGAGTTGATGCGGTTGAGCGATCCGGACGACGAACTGCGGCAGAGCTACGACGGCTGGGCCTGGGGTGGGCCGGCCACGCTCTTCAGTTGCCGGTACGGCATCAACAAGGGAGTGCACTTCGACAACCCCGGCAGCGACCACATGGGTGGTGCCAACTTCTGCCTGGCTGACGGAAGTGTCCGGTTCATTGGCGAGAACATCGACCTGACGGTCTTCCGCAGCTTGGGCAACATGCGGAACGGTGTCCCGGTGCCGTCCGACTTCTAAGCCGCGGGGCCAGCGCTTGGGACCGACGACCAAACGCACGGACCGCACCGAAGTCGGCTCAACGGCTCGGTGCGGCGCGTGCTGTTCTGGTTTGGGCTCGCCGCGGCGCTGCTTTTTCGCTAGCCGGGCGGCGGCGAGTCCGCGACTCCGTCGTTTCGGGCCAGGAGCAGCTCCCGGAATGTGGACGACGCCTCTGCCCAGACGCCGCCCTCCCTTGCTGCTCCGTCTGGTAGTTCGGCGACGAGCCTGTTGAGGTGCTGAAATGCCGATTCGTTACAAATGCCAGAAGTGCGGCGCGACGTTGAAGATCAAGGACGAACTGGCGGGCAAGCGGGGCAAGTGTCCGAAGTGCCGGACGGCGTTCCGGGTTCCGAAACCGGAGTCGGCGGCAGTGGCCAAAGCCGACGAAGCCAAGACGTCGCCCGAACCCAAGCTCAGCCCGGAAGAGGAAGAGGCGTTCCGGCACCTGACGGCCGAACTGGGCGAAGCCACGCCTCAGAAAGAAACCAAGCCCACGGCGGCGACCGGAGCCGCCAAGGGGGCTGGACAGGACGAGGAGTACTTTCGGGCCAACCCGACCGCTGCGGCCGACGTGGCTGGCGAGCTGCTTTCGCTGACAGGCCGGAAAGCTCAAGGAAGCGACTGGCGAGCGGCTCTGCGACAACCGTTTCAACACTCGCGCGCGGCCGAAGCCTACCGCGAATACGTCTGGCAGACGGTCCAGAAGGTGGTGTTGGTGGTCGTGGTCTGCGTCCTGTTGGGCGTGGTCGGCTGGTGGCTGGGCAACAAGCTGGTTGGGGGGGGCAGCAACCTGCCTCCGCTGGCCCCTGTCACCGGTGTCGTCACGCTCAACGGCGAACCACTGGTCGACGCGACGGTCGAGTTCAGTCCGATTCCAGAGCCGGGCCAGCCCGCCCCCGGCTCCGCTTCGTTCGGTCGCACCGACGAAAACGGTCTGTACGAACTGCAGTACAAGAAAGGCGTTCCGGGGGCAGTCATTGGAAAACACCGGGTCCGCATTGAGCCCAGTCTGCGGTCGCGCGTGCTTCTGCCGCCCAAGTACAACGAACGGAGCACACTGATTCGAGAAGTGAAGCCGGGCCGGAACGTCTTCAACTTCCACTTGAAGTCGCGTCTCTAGCCCCCGCCTCCATGCCGCCGACCCTCCTCACCCCGAGTCGCCACCGACCGGCCAGAACGCCTTGTCGCGGCACGCTGTGGGTTCTGCTCGGCCTGTTGGCTGCCGCGGCTGCTTGTTGCACGTCCGGTTGCCGGCCAAGCGGGAAGAAGCCGGTCGAGCTGACCCGGCCGGCGCTGCTGGACCGGCTGCGTGAGTTTGGCATTCAGGTTCGGACGGTCGACGACCCCGTTCTTGGCCCGCGCACTTTGGTCGTCCGTTTGTACCCGGAGCACCTGAATGCGGACGGAACCGTGCGCGCGGACGTCTGGCGTGTGCTTCGTCAGCTCTCGCACGGCATTCTCTCGTTCGCCGACACCAACTTCAGCGACGCCGGCGTCGCGCAGTGCCTGTCCCTTCAGACAGTCCGGGGCTTCGACCTGACCCGAACTCGTGTCACCGGACTCGGGCTGCAAAGGCTGGCCACGCGCACGGACCTGAAACTGCTGAAGCTGACGGGGTGTCGGCTGGTCGACGCCGACCTGGCTCCTTTGCTTCGTCTCAAGACCCTCCGTCTGCTCTACTTGAACGGCTGCCCCGTTACTGACCGAGCTCTCTCGTTGGTCGGTCGGCTGGCCGAGCTGCGGGCCTTGAAGCTGAACCGGACCAAGGTCACCGACGCCGGAGTTTCCGAGCTGGCCAGCCTTCACCGTCTGCAGTACCTGGGGCTTTCCGGCACGCCCGTGACGGACCGGTCGCTGGACGTGTTGAGCCGCCTGAGCGAATTGCGGTTCCTCGACTTGCGCGGCACACACGTTTCCCGACGACGAATCGTCGAGTTCACGAAGTCGGTGCCGGCGTGCCAGGTCGTCTACGCACCGCCCCCGCCAGAGCGCACCTCGACCACCACTTTGCCGGAAGCAGAGCACCAGTCCGGTGCCGCCGATGGCCCGCGCGACACGGGCCAGCCCGACAACGGCCGGTGACGTCGCTGACGCCCGTGCGAGCCGCTCGTCGGGTCGCTCAGTGGGCCGCCGCGGAGTCGGACGGCCGTCCGGCCAGGAAGGACGTCACGTCCCGCCGCCGAATGACGCCGACCAGTCGGTTGGGGTCCTCGGGGTCGACCACCGGCACGACGTCGTGGCGTCCGTGGCGGAACAGTTCGAGAGCCTTGTCGATTGGGTCGTCGGAGCGGAGCACGTCGTCGACGGGCCGCGCCAGGTCGCTGGCGTTGACCAGTCCGGACACTCGCCGGTCGAAAACGACCCGGCTGAGGTCCGCGTAGCGAATGATGCCCACCAGCCGCGACTGTTCGTCGACCACTGGGTACGTGTTGTCGTGAGTGCTGGCAATCAGTTGGACGACGTCGTCGAACGTGGCTGTCTCTTGCAGCGGCTCGACGCGGCGCACGAAGTCGGCGACAGTGAGCTCGGTGAGCGGCACCCGGTGCCGAACGTCCAGACCGAGATTGGCCAGAATGCGGCGAGAGACGTCGCGCAGCACATCCCAAACCGACACGCTGGTGTGACGCACCGCTTGCGCCAGCGGCATTTCCCCCGCCCACAACACCGACTGCCGAATCAGAATGGGACCAAGCACCTCGAAGACGACAATCGGTCCCAGCACAATGGCCTGCAACGCCTGACCCAGCGCGGCGTCTCGGGCTCGCGCGGCCGCCGACAACGCAATGGCCAAGCCGGCGTGAGCCATGAGTGTCGCTCCCATCCAAGGGTAGACGGTCGACCGGCGCCCCGTCCACCGCGACGTCGACCACACGCCCAAGTACACCCCGAAAAACTTTCCGGCCGCTCGCAGGGCCAGGTACAACACACCAATCAGCCCGCTGGTCACCACCGCCGACGCGTCCAACTCGGCCCCATGAATGACAAAGAACAACACGCACAGGAAACCCGTCAGCCGGTCCAGCTCGGCCACGATTTTCTCGGTCAGGTCCGAGGTGTTCGCGACCGTCAGTCCCATGACCAGAAAAGACAGCATGTACGGAGTGCCCAGAATTTCGTTGACGCCCAGGCACACCGTCGTCACAGCCACCAACAGCACCAGCCAGCGCGAAGCAGCGACCAGGGCACAGCAAAGAGCGACCACCAGGCCGGCACTCAGCCCCAGCAAAGTGGCGCCCAGCAAGTCCTGCAGCAAGAAGCGAAGGTGAATCGTCCAGCCAGGTGCGTGCTCGCTTCTCAAGACGTGCAAAACCAGAAACAGCCCTTCGAAAAGCAAAATGGCCGCCACGTTGTTCAACAGCACCAACGCGTTCGTGTTCTCGGTCACTTCTCCGTGCGACTGGCAGTCCCGCAGCACCAGAATGGTCGTGGCCGGAGCACTCTCGACGGCCAAGGCGGCCACCAACACCGCGACCGTCCAGTCGACACCGGCCAACAACAACCCGAGCGACACGAGTACGAACGTGGCTCCAATTTCACCCACCGAAAGGCGGTACGCCCGCTGCCACGCCTTCTTCGCTCGGCTCAGAGGAAAGTGACAGCCCAAGCCGAACAGCACCAAGGCCATGGCCAGCTTGGTCAACGGGTCTAGCAGCACCAAGTGCCGCTCGTCCAGCCAGTCCAACACCCCAGGTCCCAACGCCAGACCAATCAGCAGGTAGGCCGTCACTTTCGGCAGGCGCAGGTAGTCTGCAGCCAGCCCGGCCAGCAGGGCCGCGGCCAGCAACAGACCGAACGTCAGCAGAATGTGTCCTTCCGAACCCAGCACACTCCGCTCCTTGCTCTGAACGTCGTGTCGCTTCGAGCCAACCGCTCGACGAGCAACCTTCGCGCGAATCTCGACCGGCAGCTTCGTCGCGTCGACTTCGTCACGGACGTGAAGCGTGCCCAACAAAGTCCGCCGAACGCCGACAACAGTGCCGATGCTCGCTGGGCCGCCGACGGCACGAGGTCGCTCACCATCGGGCGGTTGCGACGACGCTTGCTCGAACTCACGAGCCAACTCAAACCTGACCCGCGACTTTCGGCGTGGCATCATAGCACGCCAGACGCGTCAAGACCGCCGTCACCAGCGATTTGAGGCATGAAAACAACGGCGAACGTCGGCCGCTCAACTGGGCTTTGCGCCGCCGACGCGAGCAAACGAGCCGCATTTGTTACCTTCCGCTTCGTCCGATCAGCCGCTTTTCTTCCACGGGTCGGTGCAGTAAACTGGCGGCCGTAGTGAGCGGGCGCAACTGGCTGGCCTGTGTCGGCCGGTGTTGAGCGTTCGGAGTTTGGTCTCAGCGCGCGGCGGGCCGGCCCGGGTGGGCCGACGCTACGGCTGCCGTCGGGACCACCCTGCCGAAGCGACCGTGGAAAGTTCGCTCGAGGCGAGTCGACTCGTCCAGGGGCGGAATGCCGTCCGCTCACGGGTAGCGGCACAAGGAAAAGGCGCCGGCGGTCCCTCTAGGGCAGTTTGTTGTGGACTGCCGGGAGACGGGTTTCGTTTCCTCACAGGTTGACTGGACCGGACGCAAAGCCGGCGACAAAAAGAGTTCCAACTCGGTCTTGCAGTACGGAGAGGCGCAGAACCATGGCTTACTTCCCCGACGTTCCCAAGATTCAGTACGAAGGTCCGGACAGCAAGAACCCCTTGGCGTTCAAGCACTACAACCCGGACGAAATTGTCGACGGCAAGCCCATGAAGGAGCACCTGCGGTTCAGTGTGTGCTACTGGCACACGTTCCGCGGGACCGGCGCCGACCCGTTCGGAGCTCCCACCATGATTCGCCCCTGGGACGACGGAAGCGACTCGGTTGACAACGCTCTCCGTCGCGTCGACGCGGCGTTCGAGTTCATGGAGAAGCTGGGCGTCGAGTTCTACACGTTCCACGACCGCGACGTAGCTCCCGAGGGCAAGACGTTGGCCGAGACGAACGCCAATCTGGACCGCGTCGTGGAGCACCTGAAAGAGGCCCAACAGCGAACGGGCATCAAACTGTTGTGGGGCACGGCCAATCTGTTCTCACACCCCCGGTACGTCCACGGTGCGGCGACCAGTCCGAACGCCGACGTTTTTGCCTACGCCGCCGCTCAGGTCAAGAAGGCCATTGAAGTGACCAAGGAACTGGGCGGACAAAACTACGTGTTCTGGGGCGGGCGCGAAGGTTACCAGAACCTTTACAACACCGACATGAAGCGCGAACTGGACCACTTGGCCCGCTTCATGCACATGGCTGTCGACTTCGCAAAGTCGATCGGTTTCACTGGCCAGTTCCTGTTTGAACCCAAGCCGAAGGAGCCGACGAAGCACCAGTACGACTTTGACGCGGCCACGTGCATCAACTTCATTCGAGCCTACGGCCTGGAAGACCACGTCAAGCTGAACATCGAAACCAACCACGCAACGCTGGCGGGTCACACAATGATGCACGAGCTGACGTACGCGTCGATTCAAGGCTTCCTGGGCAGCATCGACGCGAACACCGGCGACTTGCTGCTGGGGTGGGACACCGACCAGTTTCCCACGGACTTGTACCTGACGACGCAGTGCATGCTGGTCATTCTGAATCAAGGCGGTCTGGCTCCCGGCGGAGTCAACTTCGACGCCAAGGTGCGTCGCGAAAGCTTCGAACCGATCGACCTGTTCTACGCGCACATTGGTGGAATGGACGCTTTCGCTCGCGGACTGAAAATCGCTTCACAGATTCGCCAAGACGGCGTGCTGGCCGATTTTGTGAAGAAACGCTACCGCAGCTGGGACGAAGGCATCGGCAAGAAAATCGAAGAAGGCACGGTCACGTTCTACGACCTCGAAAAGTACATGCTGGAAAAAGGTGAGCCCGACCCGAACGAAAGCGGCCGCCAGGAGCTCCTCGAAAACATCATCAACGAGTACCTCTGATCGGAGAGTACCTTTGACCGGAGACGGGGGTCTTCGTGGCCGACACGCGGGGCGGTCGGTTTCTTTTCGTGGACCGTCCGGCCGGCGTGAGGCTGGAGGCGCCGTGCTCTGGCGGTTGGGGCTCCACCCTTTTTCCGCTCGCCAAACCTCCCAGGCCGGACTGATGAACTCGTCCGTGTCGCGAAGGGGCGCTCGCTGCGGGCGGCTCGAGAACGACTCGACCGCATGCCACGAACTTCCGCGTTTCCCCAAGGTCTTGTGGGCTTGAGGTGACCGGGCGCCTGCTCAGCGGCGCCGACCTGGAAGTTCGACCCGCCAGCGGCGACGGCGCAGCGTGGTCGCCAATTTTCCTGAGGACTTGAGCACTTTTTTGACCCGCGCCGGGTTCTCGCCTCGGCTTTCAGCCGCCGCGGCTTTCACGCCCCGTACGCCGATCGGTTGGTCTGCACGTCGCTCCCGACGCGGAGCAGCGACAACACCGACCGGCGAGGCCCCGTAGTGCCAAGTCCCGCCGGACGAAGCACCTCGCGCCAGTCCCCTTCTGTCCCCCAAGGACCGTCTGGCCCAGAAAAACTTCACCGACGCCCACCGTTTTTCCTACGAGACCGTTGACGCCGGAGCCCGTGCGTCGTTACCATCATTGCGAATGAGGATCGAATTTGTTGTCTTTGCACGGCTGGAGACAACGAACCATGGCAATCGGACAACTGTACTCGCAACGAACCGGTTACGCCGTTCACGCTTTGTGCTACATGGCCAAGAAGCCTCCTGGAACTTTGACCACGGCTCCCGAGCTGGCCGCGTGGATGCGTCGCATTTGGCCAACCACGTCACAGACCTACCTGTCCAACGTCATTCAACGGCTGGCTCGCGGCGGCATTTTGCAGAGCTACCGGGGCGTGTTGGGCGGCTACGCTTTGACCCGCAGTCCCGAAGAGATCACCCTGAAAGACGTGGTCATGCTGTTGGAAGGCGTCAGCCCAGCTCGCTGCGGGCTGTCTCTGGGCGGCGACTGCCCGATTACGGCCAATTGCGGTATTAAGAAGCGGCTGTGGGAGCTGGAGGAGCAGTACTTGGAGCTGCTCGGAAAAACGACCATTGCCTCGCTGGCCAAAGAAATCGAAATCTTGATTCCGTCCGAGTTCGAACAGTCGCAGGTGCGGCCGGCCGGCGAGCGACCTTGAGCTCCGGCACCGTCCTGTCTTCGCCTTCCAAAGGCCAGAAGCTGCGTGAGCCGCAGACGCAGGCATTGCGCGCCGCGCGAGACCTCGTCGAGTGGTCCGACTCGCTCTCCTCCCCGGAGACGCGGTTTTTCCCAATGCAATCCGAGCCGGTGTCAGACCGCGCACGGCTGCCGTCCCTTGCAGAGCGTCCCGGCGGCCAGTAGCCTCGTTGCAACAGGAGGTTGCACCGCCGTCTTGCCAGTGCCGGTCCTGGTTCCGGGCCCTACGGTGCGCTGGCCGTCCTTGCGGAGCAGCGCCGACCAACCTCGCTCAACCGCTCTCTCGAGGAGAACGCACCATGCAGGCCGTGGCCGTTGCAACGACGCTCTTGCTGGGGACGCTCGGTCAGTTTCAAGTTTGGACGCTCCACGGTTCCACCCGCGTCTTTCAGGACTCTCCGGCCGGGCCGCAGCAAAGCGTCCAGTTGTACGCTGCCCGGAACGAGTACGAGCCGTTCCAGATTGCGTTGCGTGCCGGGCGCAAATCCGTGTTGCGGGTCACAGCGACCGCCAGCGACTTGGTCGGGCCCGCAGGGGCGAAGATTGGTCGGCAGCACTTGACGCTCTTCCGCGAGCACTTTGTTTACGTCCGCCGTCCCAGTCCCCGGTCGGACGCTCGACCCGGCCTCTACCCAGACGCCCTCATTCCTTTCGTCAATCCCATTGACGGCTCGGACCTGAAGCCGCGCGACTGGCGGAGCAACCCGCGTGCAGCCAAGTACGACGCCGTGCCCTTCGACGTCTGGAAAGGCACGACCGAAGTACTGTGGGTGGACGTCTTCGTTCCACCTGACGCCCGCCCCGGAGACTACAAAGGCAAAATCGCCATTCGAGCTCGCGGCCTGTCGCCGGTCGACGTGCCGGTCCGTCTGACCGTGTGGAACTTCACGCTGCCGGACCGACCCACCGTGGCGGCGCACTTCGGCCGTTTCGACCGAGTGGCTCGGTTCCTGGGATTGAAGACCAGCTCCGAGGCCTTTCGGCAGCTCGAACTGCGCTACTGCCGAGCCTTGGCCGACCACCGCATCAACCCGCCCATTCCACTGTACCTTTACCCGGCCGTCCAACCGGACGGACAAATCGACGCCTCGGCCACTCACCGTCAGTTGGCGGAGTACATTCGGCAGTTCCGCGTCAACGCCTTCCCGGTCCGGTGGCCTCCGTTTCGAGACCCGTTGGGAGCGGACCGGGCCAAGGCCGAACGGTACCTGGCCAGCATGGACCGGTACTTGACCGAAAACGGGTGGGCGGAAATGGCCTACCTGTACGTGTTGGACGAGCCCAACGACGCGGAAGCCTACGAGCGCGTGCGTCAGCGAGCCGCGTTGGTTCACCGGGCCGCTCCCCACATTCCCGTGCTCTGCACCGAGCAGACTCGGCCGAGCAAACCCGAGTGGGGCGACTTGAACGACGCCGTCGACATTTGGGTTCCGCTGTGGCCTCTCCACGACGAGCAGACCGCTCGCCAACGGCTGGCGGCCGGCGACCGACTGTGGTCCTACACCGCCCTCTGCCAAGGACCGCGTCCTTCGCCCTGGTGGCAAATCGACTTCCCCGTGCTCAACTACCGAATTCCGTTGTGGATTAACTTCCGCTACCGAATGACCGGGCTGTTGTACTGGAGCACGGTCTACTGGGGACACGTTCGCGACCCGTGGCTGGACCAACCCAGTTTCCGCTTGGCGTACAACGGAGAAGGCATGCTTTTCTACCCCGGCCAGGACGCCGGGTTCGACGGGCCGGTCACGTCGATTCGGTTGAAGAACATTCGGGAAGGAATGGAAGACGCCGAGTATTTTCAGTTGTTGGTGGAGCGGGGCCAGGAGGCGTTTGTCCGGCAGCAGGTGCAGTCGGTGGCTCGAAGCTGGTTTGACTGGGAAAAAGACCCCGCCAAAGTGTTGGCGGTTCGTCGCAAACTGGCCGAGCGGATTGTTGAGACGAACTGACGCGCCCCAGAGCAGCCCACGCCCTCCAGCTCTTTCAACGGTGGCCGGGGCGGAAGGTCCGACCGTGCAACGGCGGGTTGCGCTCGAGCGACGTCGTCTGAAACGCGGTCGGGCCACGCCGGGAGTGACCTCGTCTCACTCGGCGGACGACGTCTTCGAAGCCTGCTGTTTGCGGCGCCGTCTTCGAACAAACCGAACGGCCAGCGCCACGACGACGAGCAACGCGACGGCCGGCGCCGCCGCTTGGACCCACGCGGCCGTCAGCAGGAGCTTGTGCAGCAGCGAGTTGTGCTGCTGGGCCGTCACCGGCATTTGCCCCGAGACTTCGGCCACGTGGTGCAACAAGTTGACGGCCAGCGACTGGTCTGGAATTTCCTGGTGACAGGCCAGGCAAACCCCACGGCGGTCCAAGCGTTGACGCTCGCGCTGGTTCAAAGGCCGCGACCCCTTGAAGTGGTGCCCGACGGTCTGAAGCTGTTGGCCGTCTTCGGTCACAAAGCGGGACCAGTCCGCCGAAAGGTTCTGAATGGCCGCGAACTGCGTCCGGGCGTTCTTCGGAAGAAGTTGCTTGTCTGCGGTTTCCAGGTCGACGCGTAGTGCCTTGTTGGCAGCGCGGGTCAACCGACCGCCCCCGATTCCGTAACCCAAAGCTTTGACACTGGTGTGGCACGACTCGCACGAACGTGCGTGCTTGGTCACCGTGTGCGGCGTGACCGGGCTCATGTCAATGCACAACTGCCCGTGTTCTCCGCCGCCTTCCATTCCGCTTGGCGTCCGGAAAATGTGGTTCAACAAAACCGGCTGGCCGTCCGGACCAATGACTGTGAACGACGGCTGACAACCCGGGGCGACCGGGCTGATCCTCCCCTCGCCGTTGACTCCCAGCGGCGGGTCCTCCCACCGAGTGTACGAGCGTTGTTCTTCGATTTGTCCGGGAATGCGCGTTTCGTAGCCGGTTTCGCCGCGGTCGGCCGCGTGAGCGTCCTGAGCGTGCTGGTGTCCGGCCGCGAGCCAGTCGAAACTGCCCCGGTCGCCCGAGTAGTCGACTTTGACGTGACAACCGTAGCACTGGGGGTACCAAGCCGTGTGGCACGTGTAGCATTCCATTCGGTCGATGTGGTCTCGGACGGCACACATGGCCACAGGGGCGTCTGGCTCGAGCTGGTTGGTTTGGGCCAGCAGCTTGAGCGGCTTCAGCTTCAGGTCTTTGCCTCCCGCCGTGTGCACGACCACCTCGTTGCCCACCCGCACGACGTTCGGCAGGGGGTTGCCTCGAGCGCTGAGCAAGTAACCGTCTTGAGGGTCGTAGACGGTGCCGTACTGCAGGTAGTCGGGCAGCTGACGGGCCGTTCCGCGCGGCGGACCGACGGCCGGCTTTTGGTCGAACTCGTCCATGTACCCCAGCGGCAGCTCCCACGGGTACGCCTCGGGCGTTCCGTGGCAGTCACTGCACTCAATCTCGACGCTCGCCAAGTTGGCCGCTCGAATGAACCCGTCGCCGTGGACGTCGTTCGACGTGTGGCAGTCCTGGCACAACATGCCTTCCCGGTAGTGCACGTCTTGCTGCATGGCCACGTAGTGTTTGGTGTGAAGAGCGGGCTGGCCCGTGCCGTCTTCGGTGTACGGCGAGTGGTACGGGCTTTCCATTAGTCCCTGGTAGGACGTTCCAATGCGTTTGCCGCGGTTGTGGCAGGTGGTGCACGTCTCGACCGGAATGCCGCTGTACTGAACCTCGTGAACGGTCACCTTAATCCCTCGCGTCGCTTGAATGGTGTGCACCAGACAGTGTCCGGGTTCGTCCTTGGGAATCGACGGGTCGCCGCCCTCGTACAGTCCTTCGTTGCTGTAAGGAATGTGACAAGAGGAGCAACCCATGCCGCGGAAGTCGCCGCGAACCTGTCGGCCCTTCACCGCGTGGTGGCACCGCAGGCATTGGTTTCGTAGGTACGTGAACGCCGCCAGCTCGGGCTTCTGTTGCAGTTGTTTCAGGTCGTCCAAGCTGGGAGCGTCTGGAAGGGCTTTGTGCTTTTGCACAAACACTTGCGGCTCGATTTTCGCCAACCGTTCCATGTAACGCCGGTACGTCTCCGTCCCCAACCGCTCGGCCGGGTCGTCGGGGTTCGTGAAGTCGTAGTTTCCGTAGACGTGCTCGTAGCCGGTCAGCGCGCCGAAGCTCCACAGCGTGCCCTGAATCTTTCCGGCTTCGCTCATCATGAGGCTGGACCACTGAACCCGCACGTGCTCGTCGTGGCACATGCCGCACGTGTTCTCATTCACCCACGGGCTGGAGGGATCGGGGTAGAAAGCCGAGCCGGCGTGAGCGGCCTCTTTCGTCGAAGCGGTCGGATTCCCTCCATGACAAACGCAGCAGCCTTCCGGGTCGCCCTCCTCGGCCATTTCCTTGATTTCCTGCATCATTTTCGAATCGCTCGGCATAATCGGCTCGATTCCCCGGTGACAGGAAAGACACCCAACGGCTTTCGCGGCAGTTTCCTTCGGCTGACCGTGAGTCCGTGGAGCGACGGCCGCGCCGGCCATGAACACCGTCAGCGCGACGGTCCAACTGAACTTGTAGTCGGTCATGACAGGCTTCCTTCCGACTTGGCGACGGGACTGGCACAACGAACGGGAAAGGCGGGAGACGACACCGTAAAGTTCATTGACTCCAGACCAACGTTGGGTTCGCCTCCGCGAAGGCTCGCAAGAGGGCCTGTGACGTGTACTGTCTTGGAGGCCTCGCTCAGCCGCGCTCGCTCTGACCTTCGGGTCCAAGACTTCGGCCGAGCTCTTTCCGCACACGAACGAGTGGCTCTTCTCGTTCACGCATTCTGCCGCAGCGCGGGCAGGTCCGCAAGCGAGCGGCTGCCGGACTTGAGTGGAACTGCTGCTTGGTCGCGCCGTCGAAGGGGGCTGGGAAAAAGACTCGCGTGCCGTCGTGGCCGAAGCAAGGTCGGACACGTGTCCTGTCCGAGGCTGTGCCCGGCGGACAGAAAAACGGCCGCAGCCACACGACGCAGGCTGCGGCCGAAAGGTTTGGGTCAACCGAAGACTGCTTACAGCTCTAACGTGTACGGCTCACGCCGCGGCCGAGTTCGCAGCGCGTTGGCCACTTCGTCGCCGACGAACTGCTCCTTGCTCGGGTCCCACTTCACCGGCCTTTTCAGCAGGATGGTAATGTTGCACATGTGGCAGCCGAGCATGGTTCGGGTGTGGGTGTAAACGTCCGAGATGGGCAGCTTGCGGGAACGGACGCAGTCGAAGAAGTTGGCCATGTGGGTCGTCGGCTCTTGGCCACGGTAGAGTTCCACGACCTGCTGGTGCAGCTCCTTCTTTTCCGCTTCGGTCATTTCCTCCACGGGCTTGCCGCTCAGCCGAGCACGGTTGACGAAGATTCGTCCGTCTTCGCCTTCGAACAGAATTCCGTTCCCGAACTTCGTCTTCCCGTCCTCGGACTGGTAGCTGTCCGTCACTTTGATTGTGGCTCCGTTGGCCAGTTTCAGGTCGATGTCGAACTTGACGGCCGTGTTGAAGCAGTGCGGGAGCTTTTGCTTTCCGGCCAGAAACGCGACCGGGTCGAATTCGTCCGTAATGACCGGAGGAAACTGGCCCGTGCCGCTGGCTTCGACCGGCTGCACGTCGTCACCGCCCAAAGCCCAGGTGGCAATGTCGATGTGGTGAGCTCCCCAGTCGGTCATTTTTCCGCCCGAGTACTCCAGCCACCAGCGGAACAGCCGGCGTCGCTCGTCCATGTACGGTTGCTTGGGAGCCGGTCCCAGCCACATGTCCCAGTCCAGGTCTTTCGGAACGGGCTTGGGCTTGAACGGACCACCGGTCGGCGCGCCGCCAATGGCCAAGACCGCTCGAACGTTTTTCCCCAGACGGCCACTGCGAACGACGGCAATGGCTTTCAGAAAACGTTGGTTGTACTCCGTCCGCTGCTGCGTGCCGACCTGAAAAACTTGACCCGTTTCTTTCACCACGCGCCGAATGATTTGGTTTTCTTCGATGGTCAGAGTGAGCGGTTTCTCGCAGTAGACGTCGCAACCAGCCTGCAGTGCCCGAACGGCGATTGGCACGTGCCAGTGGTCCGGCGTGCCAATGGTGACGACGTCGGGTTTTTCTTTCTCGAACAGTTTACGGTAGTCGCTGTAGACACTCAGCTTGCCCTCGAATTTCTTGTTGAACTCGTTGGCGTGCAGCAAATCGACGTCGCAAACGGCAATCATGCGGCCGAACTTCGCCGCCTGCATGGCCACGTGGCCGCCGCGGTTGTAGCGTCCACGGCTTCCCCCGACACCGATGGCCGCAATCGTCAGCTCGCTGTTCGCATCGGCCGCTCGAGTCGAGCCGGTCGTCCAGGTGTAAGCCATGGCGGCCGCTGCCGCAGACAGCGTCGACTGTTTCAGAAACTCACGACGAGTCTTGCTCATGGAAGTCCTCCCACTTTCGATTTCCGAACACCACGACCAAATCTCGACGCAGCCGACCAGGCGCGCCGGACTGCGTTTCTCCCGTTCCGCCTTGCTCGGCGACACGCTCTACCAGACGCCCCGAACGAACGCGTCCGTTCGTCGCGGTCCAAACCGCAGGCGTTCTCGGAGTGAGCCGGTGGGTGGAAGGAGGCGGGCTGGTGAAGGCGGTGCGTCAAACACTACACGCTTCGAATTTCCAAGGCCACGGACCTGCCGGGTCCGGCTTCCACCGGCAGACCGTCGCGCAGCCGTTGACCCGAGACCACGCGTGTCGCACCGTCGACCGTCCGCACTCGGTACTGGCTCGACCGGGAAACGACGAACCACTCCGGCAGGGTGTTCATTCGCGGCCAGTCATGCTGGAAACCCAGGAACAGCCGGTGACGCGCCACGTCAAACTCCAAGACTCCTTTCCAGGGCCGGTCCGCCGTCAAGACCACAACCAAACGTCCGTCGTCCCCTTCGGCCGCTCCCAGCCGCAAGTCCTGCCGCCACGGTCGGGCCAGCACGCCCCGAGTGTGCATCAAGGCGTGCAAGATGGTCGTCCGCACGCCGTTCGAATCGAGTTTCATGGTCCCCCACAGTGTAGCCGACTCCAGCGGTTCCCGCGACCTCACCACGCTTTCCGCCATCTCGCGGTCGACCCACGCGAACCCTTCTGCAACAGGAATCCGGTTCAGCAGGTAAATGGCCCCCTCAATGGAGTCGGCGAAGCCGTCGATGCTGTAGCGGCCTTCCCAGTTGTAGTGGTGGTAGACCGGCTTGGCCAGGCTCTTCAAGGCCTTCTCGATCAACGGACGGTAGCGGTTCTGCCCGGTGACCATGTCGTGGCACAACAGCCCGACGTAGTTGTAACCCCAGCCGTCGCTCAAACGGCTGTCCGGCTTTCCCAGCCAGTTGAACATGAGCCCGTCTTCGTTGCAGCCGCGACGGACGATTTCGTCGAACATCCTCGCCAGCCGCTCCACGTAGAATTCGACCTTGGGCCGCTTGGCTTCCCACGCCACACCGAGCAAGAGACCGAGCCCGCCGATGATTTCACAGCCGTGGTCCCGCAGGCGTTTCGGAACGAATTCCGGGTCGCTCAGGTAGTAGTCGGCCAGTCGTTCCGCCCATTCGATGAACCGCTCGTCGCCCGACATTGTGAACAACCGGGCCAACGCTTGAATCTGCTCGCCGTTGACTTCGAGGTTCTTGGAGGGAATTTTTCCGAACGGCGTGTCCACTCGAGCGTGCTTCCACAAGTCTTCCTCGATTCCTTTCATGCGTTCGTACCACGGGCCCTTGCCAAGAGCCTCGACGATGGCAACCAACCCGTCCTTGACGTACTCCGACGCGCCGAAAACCATGGCCTCGTAACCGACGGTGGTGTCGCGTTTCTTTTTCTGCCAGTCGAACCGGACTGGAATGCGGTCGACGTGGTTGCACAGACGCTGCTCGGCTTCCAGCACTCGCAGGACCGGCCCGTACAAGGCCGACCGGTCCACCAAGAAAGCCGCCCAGCACAGGAAGGGATAGCAGTCGGCGGCCGTGTCGCGGTAGTTCCATTTGCCGTCGGCCCGGTAAAGGCCGGTTTCCGGATCAATGGCCCGTAGCGCCCGCTCGTGCAGCCAGCGCTGGACTTTGCTGATCGAATAGCCGGCGATGGCAGCGGATTTCTGAGCGCGGCGGAGTAACTCGCGTGTGTCTCCACCGCGTGGCTCAGCTGCAAGGTTGCCGCCCGCCGTTCCAGCCAGAGCCGTCGTAGCGACCTGCAAGAACCGCCGCCGCGAGCACTCGCCCAACAGGCTCTTCATGGACCGACCTCCCCTTTCGACTGGTCTGCCGCGTCACCGCACCCGGCTGACTAGGCCGCGCCGCTGGTCGCAGCACGGCTTGTCAATACGAGCAACCGCTGTGGCCGCGGCCTGGGCTGGCTGGCTCTGCCGGCGGGTCCGGAACGCGGGTCTCGTCAATCTTCGCGCAGGGGGCCCTGTTGCAGCCTCCGCCCTCGCCAGAAGCCTCCATTGGCGGATTGCCGCCTGCAGCGACGCGACACTCTGCCAAAAGACCCGCCAGCCGACAAAGGGCTGCTCCTCCGGGTCTGTTCAACAAACCCGACCAGATCAGCCGCTGCGCTGTCTTCTTTTGGAGCGACTATACCACTGCAGACACAGTGTCAGCAAGCTGGGCGAAGGCCTTTCAGCCGTGTCGCTTCGCGGCAGCGACCGGCCCCAGGAACGAGAAAAACCGGACTGTCCGGCGGACAGTCCGGTTTATTGGTGTGGTGGATCGTTCGATCGTGCTGCGGCGTTTCGTGCTGCGACAGACCGAGAGGCGCTGTTGCTGAGCCAATCAGCTCATCTGCGCTCCGTTCGGCTGTCGAACTTGTGGAGCACCGACAGGACAGGCCAGTTCACAGCATCGACGGCCCAGCATGTCGTCATTAGAACTGGCTTCCCGCCTCGCCACCGTTTCTCGATCCCAGGGCACCCCAGACGCCGTACGGGCTGGGAGCTGTGCTGTTGGAAGAGGGTTGAGGCTGAGTCAGGTCGCCGGTGTCGATGCTTTCGCTGATGAAATGCACCGACCCGTCGGCAAACAAAGCGTTTACACCGCCCGAGTGGTAGCTTTGTGCACTGTAGACGCCCCAGGATGAATCGTTCTTGGGGCTGGCGCTGTTGCAGTTCGGGCTGTTCGGCGGCAACACAGTGCAGAAACGAGTTTGCGGAGCCCGACCGTCCGGCCACCGTCGACCTCGATTGTTCCAGCCGCAGTCATTGAAGCTGCCAAAGCGGTCGGGGTAGTTGGGGTCGATCAGAGCCAAGCACTGCGACGGGTTTTGGTCGAGTGATTTATTGCCCGTGCAAGTAATTCCACCTTTGATCATTTGGGGGTCCGACAGAATGGCGATTTCCGCCATGGCAACCGTGTTGCTGCTTCCGTCGCGAATGTCACGCATGCGGTAGCACCGATAGCGTGGGAACAAACCACGGACGCTCGTGCCGTAACTGTTGTCTCTGATGGTGTCGCCCGTGCTCATGGCGTAACTGGTGCGACCGATTCCAGACGTAGCTATGGCTTCAGGGTCCGACGGGCAGAGGAAACTTTCGATGTCTGCCGTGAACGGGGCAAATCCGCTTTTCCACGGCGCCGGTCCCATCGGCGGGTAGTTGGCATCGCCTTGAGAGAGCCGGTCCCACAAGGGGCCCTGATCGATGAACGGCAACAGCATCGCCAACCCGCTCAACAAACCAGCATTCGACGTGGAGTAGTTCTTGCCGGCCGTCCCGCCCATTCCGAACGGAAAGCGACCGTAGGTGTCGTGGTAGTTGTGCAAAGCAATTCCCAATTGCTTCAGGTTGTTGCGACACTGAGTTCGCCGAGCCGCCTCACGAGCCTGCTGCACGGCAGGCAACAAGAGTGCAATCAAGATCGCGATAATGGCGATCACTACGAGAAGTTCAATCAGGGTAAAACCAGTGCGACGTTTTCTCATTCCGCGTCCTCCGTCTTTACAGAAGCCAACAGTCAAACCTGCACTGCCGTCTGCCGTCGACGGCATTTCCCACCTCGAAAAGCCCGAAAAGGCGACGCGCAGCAGCCGAATCCGGGTGAGCCGACATGAGTGAATAACCGCGACAGTTGGGCCAAACCTGGTCCATTCGTCGCCACCACGGCGACAAAACTCCCGCGGCCTTTACGACTTCCGGGCTCTTCACCGAGCAACTTCCTGCACCACTCTTGACCGGTCGGCAGCACTGGCTGCGCGCAAAATGCCACACCGTGGCGCGCAAACACATCCTTTGGCTACAAGCACAAAGGCTTCGAGCAGGGTAGAAACGAGCATCGGGTAGGCAGGCGAACTCGTCAGTGTGGCCCTTCACGCGACATTTTAGGGCCCGTCCAACCAATGGGCAACTCACGGCGGAATTTTCATGGTCGGCTCTGACGAGGAGATGCCGCTTGAGAGGCTTTTGACGGCCCCACCGGCATGTCGACAAGCGGCTCCAGTGGCCCGTTCCAATAGCCGCACGCAACTCAGTCTGAGTCACGGTGTCCGGGAATTGTGGAGAGCCAACTCCATCGTGGCCCTCCAATTCCCGGACAACCTCACGTACGTGGAAGATTCCGGTTGCCTCGGAGGCGGCTTGGCCTTTCCGAGGGTGCGATCGCTGTGATGCGCGCGGGATGGGGGCGAGGAGGTTGAAAGAGA
>CAYSAG010000049.1:0-23259 GCA_964428935.1 uncultured Planctomycetaceae bacterium
TTTCGGGTGGCACGGGGTGTGCAAGCTGTAGCGGTCGTCCCAGAAAAGCCGGTTGGAGCGGCCGAAGGGGACGCACCGGTTGGAACGCTTTTGCGGGTCGAAGGGCCTGGAGGCCGGTGGCGTCGGGGCCGCTCGAGAGGTCGCCGACCGCGGTGGCCGAGTCGGACCGGCTGTTCGTTTTGGGAGCGAGCGGGGTGGGCCTGAACGGCCGCCCCGAAAAGTTGGCGGCGTGGGCCGCCGCGTCAGGCGGGACAAAGCGAGACGGCAAACCCTGTCCCCTGACGGCTGCCTGCCGGCCGGGAAACGAGTGCGGACAGAATCTGCTTGGCCGGGCAGGTTTGGTTTCGGTGGGTTTTTCTTGGTCTGAGTTCCCCCACCGGAGCAGAGACGCCGAGGAGCCGAACGGGCTCCGCACCCGGCGGCAGGCAGCTTTTTCTTGCAAAACGACGCCGGCTCGGAAAACACGACAGCCGGCGAATTCGAAAAGCGTCCCGTTGGTCAGCACACACCAGGTCCAGCAAGGAGCTCTGTCCCATGTTGAAACTTTGCCGAATGCTGCGTCGGTTGGCGCACGACGAACGAGGCTTTGTGGTTTCGGCCGAGCTGGTACTCATTCTGACGCTGCTGGTCTGCGCGTTGGTCGTCGGTTGGCACGCCGTGTCCAGAGCCGTGGTGACCGAATTGACCGACGTGGCGGGAGCCATTGGAGCGTTGGACCAGTCGTACAGCTACCCCGGTCTGGTCTTGACCTACGGTGGCTACGGCTGGGCGGGAACGTGGTACGGCGGCTGCGTTCCGCACTGTGCTGGCAGCTACTTCATTGACGGGCCCGACCTGGGCGACAACGCGGCCGTGGCGGAAGTGGGGTTGGTCGGGTGGTCGGGCGGCGAGGGTTGTGTGTCCGGGGGAACCGCACCGAGCTCGCGCGAGTCCCGGGCTCCGACCGCCGTTTCTCAGCCTGACTTGCAGGTTCCCTTGCGCCCCACGCCGGAACCCCAGCAGACCGCCGAGCCCGCTCCATGTCCAGACTGCCCGCGTCCGGAAGCTCCGCCCGAAGACGCACGGTCAGCCCTTCCGGCCATTCCCGAAAGGTGACGCGAGAAGCCATTCGACCCGCGACGCGGGTCCCCGGAACGACACCGCGGACGGTCTCCGTCCAGACTCCCCCGTTTCACTGCTTCAGCAAGCCTGACGGCACCGCAAACCGCCGTTCGCTCCGCACCGGCTCTTCGCCGTAGCCCAGCAGCTCGGCCACCAGACGGTAGCGGCCGGCGGTCTTCGGGACCGGGAAGGTAAACGAGAGCACCTGGCGGCCGAGCGAGTCGACTCGACACGGCTGCGTCTGCTGCCACAGGCACCGTTGGCCTTTCACCAGCTTGAGTCGAACGCGTCCCTGCCACGGCTGGTCCAGGTCGTTAATGACCGCGACGTCGACCTGTCGCTCTTGTCCGCCCGGCAGTTCTTCCTCCCACAAGTCGACCATGAGTCCGACGGGCGAGAAGGCGTCCCGGACTCGCCGCTCAAAATGCGGCTCCAGGGTGAGCTGAGCGACGTTGAGGAAATGGTCGCTGGTGGCGCCGCCTTCGGGACGTGGCTTGTCGCCCGGTCGCGAGTAGGTCAGGCCGCAAAAATGCAGGACGCCGGCCGCTCGCCGGTGCGAACGCCAGTACTCGGTCATGGCCGCCAAGTAGTACGCGTAAAGGTCTCGTCGCTGCTCGACGGTGGAGTTGGGTCCCAAGAGGAAGCGGTAGACGTTGTGCGTCAGCGACGTGGGTTGGCCGTCGCGCGTCAGCCACAGCCAGCCGTACTCGTTAATGACAATGGCATTCGGGAGCGACTGTTCGCGACCACGGAACGTTCGCGGAAGCCGTGGCTCGGCCAGTTGCCGAATGGGGTTCTCTTTCATTTCCTTCGCGCGCCAAAGCCGACTGAAAATGTAGGGGTGAGCTTCGAGCATGTCGGTGGGAGCGACTGGGGCGTCCCAACCGTTGTCCCACGGCCGGTTGGACAGGTCGAGCTTTCGAACGCGCTGGATGGCTTTGGCCGTTTCGCCGCCGCTCAAAGTTTCGTTCTGAGCGTCCCAAATGACGACACACGGGTGGTTCCACCGCTCCTGCATCCACTCCGTGTACTCCCGGACCAGCTCGTCGGCCGTCAGCTCCTTCGGCCACCAAACGCCCATTCTGTTGTTCGGCCCCAGGTACCAAATGGGGAACTCGTCTTGAATGAGGAAGCCCAGTTCGTCGGCCACGTCGTACCAGATTTCCGGTGGAAAGCCGATGCAGTAGCGAATGGCTTCCCAGTGCATGGACCGAAACTTCTTGTGCAGCGCGCGGACCCAGTCCTTCCGCCACGGCAAGTCGGCTCGAGCGTCGTCCTCGAAGAACCGGTACACGCACACGTTCGTGCCGCGTAACGGGTAAGGCTTGCCGTTCAGAATGGCCCGTCGCGTTTTCGGGTCGAAGCGGAACGTGCGCATTCCGAAGCGGACCGAGAGCGTGTCGGCGCCGGTGCTCACCTCGAGCCGGTACAGGAACGGGTCGGACGGCGACCACAGGCGGCAGTTCCGAATTGGCACTGTGACGTCGACCGTCTTGGTCTGGCCGGGGCCGAGCGAAACGGGCTGGCTGTCGGCCGAGCCGGCCAGGCGTCCGCTGTCGGCTTCGTACACCCGGAACCGAACCGAAACGGTCTGGGCTGGTCCGGCATTGGCGACTCGAGCCACGACGCGCACCCGGCCGTGTTCAATGTCCGGAACGGTCTGAACCCGCTCCACGTGCGGCGTGCCAGAGAGAATCAGCTGCACCGAGTCGTAAATGCCGGGAATGTACCGGTACTTCTCGAAGTCCCAGCCGTCGGGAATGCTTCGAGGCACCGAAGTTCGGTACGCGCCGACCCGAATGACCAGCTCGTTCGGCCGTCCGTCTCCCCGCAGGTACTTGCGCACGTCGAACACAGCCGGAGTGAAACACGGCAGGTGGTCGCCAACCAGTTGGCCGTTCAGAAACACACGGGTGCCGTACTTCGCCTTGTTGATTTTCAGCTTGGCGACCGGAGGAACTGGACCGTCCAGGCGAAACGTGCGGCGGTACCAAAAGGCTTCGCGAAGCCGGTTCCCTGCCTCGAAGCCGACCAGTCGGAACCGTGGCTGAGCCAGGTCGACCAAGCCCGGAACGGGGACCGTTCGGTCGAAGGTTTTCGGAACTTGGTCGTTCTTGCCTTGTGCAATTTGCCAAGTGCCGTCCAGAGAAACCACTTGGCGTCCGGCCGGTGCGGCCCAGCCGGTAGTTGGGGCGACCAAAAGTAGAGCTCCCAGCAGTGCAACAACGCCGTGACACCGAAGCATTTTTCGCGCCCTCCTTCGTGTGAACCCAGTCGGTCGAAGCACAGACAGCCCTCCCCGACGAACGCGTTTTCTGGGTAGCTGAGGTTGTCCGGAAAATTGGAGCGCCACGCGCCGTCTCGTGGCCCCTGACGGCCGTGTCTCGAGGCCAGCTCAAGAAGACGCGTCCGGTCGCTCCAAGACCCGCGAGTCTCTGGAGAAACGCGAACGAATTCCCGGACACCCTCAAGTAGCTTGCGCAAGCTCGGCTTGTGTCTGCAAGTCACGTCCCGCTCCCGCTGGTCGAGCCTTGCGACGGGCAGTCGGTGCGTCCGGCCCGACCGTCGCCGCCTCGGCACGCTCACTCCGGCTCCACCCAGCACACTCGCCGCGGTTGCAGGAACAGCAGCCGCGTGGCGACGTTGCAGGCTGGAATGCCGAAAGCTCGACTGACGGCCTGGCGGTACAGTTCCAACTGCGGCCGGTGCCGTTCGACGGCGTCGTTCAAGGCGCCCGGCTTGTCCGGCACGGCGTCGGACTTGAAGTCGAGCACGTCAGCTGCCACAGCCCGGTTCCCCTTGTAAAACACAACCAAACGGTCGACCGTGCCGTCAATCAGTGCGTCGTCGACTCGCACCAGGAACGGGTGTTCGCGCAGCAGCTCCAGCCGGTCGAAGCCGTCGGCCAGCGTTCGGACCAGCGGCTCGGCCAGCTTGTGCTCGGCCGGTCGCTGGTACGTCGACTTGCTCAACGCCTGCCGAATTCGCTCGTCTTGCAGCAGCTCTCGAAACTCGGCCAGCAGCTTGTTCAAGCTGAACGGGCCCAGGCTGAGCGTGTTGGCGACGGCTCGCAGCGTCTGCTCGTCGGGAGCTCCGTCTTTTTCGTCGAGCCAGCCGACCTGCTCGAACCACGCGTGCAAGACGGCGCCTCGAACGGCACCGACGCCCACGCCACTGAGCGCCTGAGCCACGTGGACCCGCTCAGCCAGCCCGGCCACTCGCGACGGTGCGCGCCGCGGCAGCCAGCGCCGCGGTTTTTCCGGCACGGGAGGCAACCGGACCGCGGCGTGCGGCGCTGCGTCGTCCCGGTCGGCGGCTTTGGTTCCGGTGGCCGCTCGAGCGGGTGTCGGGCGTTCCGCCTCCCGCTCCGTCCGGGTGCGTGCCCGGTCGCTTTCGGCGCCGGCCCGGTCGGCGGCGAGCTCCCCGGTCCCGGCTGGTTCCGCCTGCGTCGTCGAAACGGCCGACTCGTCCCAGTTCGGGTCGCCGTCCCGGTAAGCGGGTAGCTCCGGCACCAGCGGCTGCCCGCCGGCCAGTCCGAACCGCAGCAAGTTGGCGAACGTCTTGGCCGGGCCGCCTCTCGACTCGTTGCCGCTCGGACCGACGACCAAGTACAACGCGTGAACCGCTCGCGTCACGGCCACGTAGAGCACGCAAAGGCTTTCGTTGACGTGAGCCACTTTCCACTGTTGCACCAACTGCCGAACCGCCGCGGGCATGGCCGGCAGCAAGGCCTCGCTGACGTAGGTGAAAACGCGGTCGATTGGGTCGAACGGGCGGCGGCGCCCGGTGACCACGGTGGGGCGGCGAGGAATGAGCTGGCGGTCCAAGCCGGTCAGCACCACCACGTCGAACTCCAAGCCCTTCGACTGGTGAATGGTCATGACCTGGACCTGAGCTTCTCCGGGCGGCTCCACACGCTGGTTCTCCGCAAACACGACGAAGTCGGACGGACGCAGCGTGGGCGACTGGTCCCAGCGGTAGGCCGTCGCGACCAGTTGTTTCAGCCGGGCCAGTTCCCGTTCGTCGCATTCCGGCGCCAGTCGGCGGACCCACTCGTGCACCGTCGCGCCGTAGCCCTGCTCGAGCAGCTGGCGTCGCAGGTCGGCCGCCAGTCGCCAGCACCGCTGGTCGTCGCTGTACTGGTCGCCCTCCAGACCGACGACCGGTCCGAGCGGCGAGTGGGCGACGTGGAACCGAGCGACGGTGTCGTTCGGGTGGTCGGCCAGTTGCAGCAACGAAAGCACAGCCGCGACGGCCAGCGAGTCGGTCAGTCGGCCGCCACTGGCTTCAATGGCCGACACGTCGGGGTGCTGCGTTCGCAGGCGGAAAATGAGTCGTGCCACGTCGTCGTTGGTCGGAGCCAGTACGCCCACCGACCGCTGGGGGTGCCGTCGAGCCAGCTCGGCGGCCTGGTCGGCGGCCCAGTCGAGCGTGACGTCCCTTTGACGCTCTCCGTCGCCGGCGCTGGGAGCCACCACCAGTTCGCAGTAGCCTTTCCGCTCCGGCCGAGCGGCCTGGTGCAGACGGAAGCGGCGCGCCCAACGTTCCCCCACTTCGGGCAAGTCCGCCAGGACCGGGTTCTCGCTCAGCGAGCCGAACAGTCGGTTGACGGTTTCCAGAATGACGGGCGAGGAGCGCCAGCTTCGGTCCAGCGGCAGCTCTTCCAGCTCCGGCAGTTCCTCGCGCACCGCGTCGAAAATTTCCGAGACGCCGCCCCGCCAGCCGTAAATGGCCTGTTTGGCGTCGCCAACGCAGAAAAACGAGCCACCGTCGGCTCCCGTCACGGCTCGAGCGAACGGCCGAATGACCTCCCATTGTTGCAGCGACGTGTCCTGAAACTCGTCCAGCAGCAAGTGGCGAATTTCGGCGTCCAGCCGGGCCGACACACGGCTGAGCACCTCGCCTTCGTCGCTCGTCAAAGCCTCGGCCAGCACGCGGCCCAGGTCCTCGAACCGGTAGGCTCCCGACCGGCGTTTCAGCCGACTGTAAATTTCGTCGAAGCGGCTCAGCAGCCGGTACACCGACTCGGTGCGGTCGATTTTTTGCTTGAGCAGCACGGCCCGAGCGTACTCAATGAGCGGTTGGTAGACCTGCACCACCTCGTCGGGGACGGGCCGGCGGGAGTACTCGCCCTTCCCCAGAATGGCCTTGGGCAGCCCGGTCTTGACGAACGCCTCCCAGTCCCCGCTCCGAGCCCGCTGCACGTCCTTCTGCCATGCGTTCTCGAACCGCTTGTTCGGGAACTCGCTCAGTCCCTCCAGCCGCTCCAACGCCTGTTCGAGTTGCTCGTCCGTCAGCGGCAAAGGCCGTCTGGCAATGCGGTGCCAAGCGTCGGCTGCGGTTTCGACGAACACGTCGTACAGGTTGTCGACCTCGCCGCGCAGCCGCCCGTGCACCGACGAGGTCACCGCGCCGCCGGCCGTCAGTCGCAGCAAAGTGGTGAGCGACGTTTCGCTGTCGGCGGCCTCGTCTCGCTGCAGCACCTCAGCCACGGCCTGGTCGCGCAGAGCCGAGTCTTCCCACGGCTCGACAATTTGCCAGTTCGGCGGCAGTCCCAGCTCCAACGCAAAGCTGCTCACCAGCTGCACGAAAAAACTGTCAATGGTGCCAATTCGCAGGCGGTGCAACCGGCGGACCAGTCGACGCAGCAACTCGCGGCAGCGGGCAGCGGTGAGCGAGGGGTCGGCGTCGGCCCGCAGTCGGTGCAGTTCGTCGGCGTCGCCCGCGGCCGCCACGGCCAGCCGCTGCAAGACCCGCTCGGCAATTTCCCGCGCCGCCTTGCGGGTGAACGTCGTGGCCAGAATGTGGTCCACCGGAACGCCGGCAGCCAGCAGCTGCAAGTAGCGGCTGGAAAGCTGGTACGTCTTGCCCGTCCCCGCCGAAGCCCGAATGACCAGGCTGGGCGGCAGCGAACGCCCCACGCGGCTCGGCCCTTCCCGCAGCACCGTCATTCCCACGCTCCTTCGTCGTCGCCCGAAACCGAGAATTGCAAGTCCTGGCAAATGGGGGCGTAGTCGTCCCAGAAGTCAGGCGGTGGCTGAACCGGCCGGTCGAAGTCGTGAGCCCACACCGAGCGAATGACCCGGCGAGCTTCCTCGTCCGCCGACTCCAAGTCCGCTTCCTCCCAGTCGGCCTCCTCCAGCCCGACCCGTTCCAGCTCCCGCGGCAGCAGTACGAAGCCCAGCCGGACCGGCTCGCTCAGTCCGAGCGGCCGCACCAAGTGCCGGTAGAGCGGCAACTGCAGGTCGACCCACTCGCCGCTTCGCTTTCGGTGACTTTCTTCCGGACCTTTGCCGCTGTCGGCCGTCTTGTAGTCCAACACGAGCACCCGTCCGGTTTGCTCGTGGACGTCCACGCGGTCGACCCGTCCAATCAAGTAGGCCAGCTCGTCGTCGACGGAAAACGGAACCTGCTCGTCGCTGACCGCGTGCTCGACGCAGTGAATTCGCCAGCCCTCGTTCCGGTGTTGGGCCTGCCAGCGAGCGAACTGCCGCAACCGGTCGCGAGCTTGAGCCAATTGAATTCGCACGCTGGGCAAGGGCGTCGGCGAGAAGCGACGTCGAGCCAGGTCGGCCAGCCGGTCCTGCAAGTACTCGGCAATTTGCTCGGCCGACGTGCTGTCTTTCAGCTCCGAGCGGCCGAAGTCGCACAGCACTTGGTGGACCAGCTCGCCAAACAGCCCGCCCGACATTTCCACCGCGTCGTCGGCCACTCGGCCCAACCCCAGGCGGTGCTTCAGGAAGTACCGGTACGGACACGACAGGAAGTCGCGGAACTCCGTCACCCGGAAGTGCCGCACTCGCTGCTCGAGCGGCTTCAGCCGAGGCACCGGGAAGTTCGGCACGCGGCCCGCTTGCAGCTCGCCGGGCAACCGACGGCGAACCGTGGGCTGTGGTTGCAGCAACTGCAGCGTCCGCCGGGGCAACGAGTCGTCGTCAGGGAAGAGCAGCCGGCTGGGAAGCAGCGGGTCGTTGTCGGCCGTGCGTCGACCGGCAACCAGAACCAAGCGTTGGCGCGTCGAGGCCAACAGCTTCAGCGCGTACAGGTCGCGTGCGTAGCGGCGTGCGTTGTCTTCCAGTTGCAAGTGGCGGCGCAGCGAGTCCGGCAGGAACTGGTCGGCGTTTCGAGACGAAGGGACGAAGCCTTCGTTGAAGCCCGTGACGACCAAGACGGGAGCGTCCCCCAGCGGCAGCTCCAACCAACCCAACAACTCAATGGCCGGCTCCTCGTCGTCCGGCCCGACAACCTCGTCGCTGACTTGCCGGACAACCAGCTGCAACGCGGCTGGAGCGGACAGGTTGGGCTCCAACGCGGGCGGCACCGCGGCCAATTCCGTGGCCGCCTCCACCAAACGCTGACACGCACGCAGCACCCGCCGGTCCGCCGCGGAACTGGGGTCAAAGGACCGTCCGCCGTAGAGCGTTTGCAGGACCTGCTGCAGAGCCGCAGGAAGGTCCGACACGGCACACTGCACCAGCGGTTGCAGCAGCCCGCAGACGGCGTCGAAGACCACCCGCACGGCCGGTGGAGCGTCCACCTGGTCCAGCAGAGCCTCGGTCACCGTCGGCGGCAAGTGGTTCTGGTAGAAGTCGTCCAAGGCGACCAGCGGGTCGGTCGGCCGGTCCAGACCTTTGCTCTGCAACCACGCTGTGACGTCGGGGTGTCGAAGCAGAGAGGCGTAGGCCGAGTACGACCGTCCCTCCAAGAACTCGGCCGCCACCGACGCAAACCGCACCGGACCGGCCTGTCCCAGCTGCTGGCCCGCTCCGTACCGAACCGGCAACCCGCACTGCCTGAGCCGCTGTTGGACGAACGGCACGACCCGCTCGTCCGGCACGCCGACGGTCACCTCGTCGACCGCGTAAGCCCCGTCCAGCTCGGCCAGCACCTGCAGCACTTCGTCGGCCTGCTGTTCGGGCCCCTCGACCACTCGGACCTGCTCGTCCGAAAGGCGAACCCAGTCGTCTTGCCACGCCAAAGGAATCAAACACCCGTGCTGGTCGAACCGGTCGCTGAGTTCAGGCGGAGCAAACACCAAGGCCGTGACACGGTCGGCGACCTGGTCCAACATGGCTCGCAACGCCTGGTTCAGGTCGACCGTGCCGACCAAAACAATCTGCTGGTGCGTCTGACACTCGCCGTGGTCAATGGCGTACAGCCGGGCGGTTTGCCGGTCCCAAAGTTGAAGCTGGTCCAGCTGGTCGAGGTAGGACCGTTGCAGCTCGCGGAGCACCCGCCAGCGTTCAATTTCGCCCTCGGAAAAAGCGGGCAAGCGGTCTTGCCGAAGCTGCTCCAGCCGGTTGGCGACCGAGTCGAAGTCCAGCCGGTCCGCAGCCAGCTCGCGGTGCAGTCGGGCCAGCCTTTCGGCCAACGCCAACCAAGCGAAGAAGTCGGCGTTGTCGGGCGGAGCGGGGAGCAAGTGCCGACGGCGGTCAGCGGGCATTTCTTGCAACGCCCGCACCCACGCCAACTGCTGAACCAGCTCGCTGGCAAACGGCAGCTTGGCCGCGTACAGCCGCTCCGGCAACTCACCGACCGTCACCACCTGCGGCGGAAACAAAGCCAGCCCTTGCCGCTCACACCGCTCAACCAACAACTCTTGCAACCGGCGTCCGGCGCGAGCTCCCGGCAGGACAACAATGACGTCGAGCAGGTCCGCGCGGCCGTTCCGCGCAAACCGCTCGACCAAGTACTCAACCGCCCGGTGCAGCGCCGGCTGGTCCCACCCCAGAAAAACTCGCTTGACTGGCATGCGAAGCCACCTCCGTGAGCAGCGGCCACAGTCGCCGGCGCGGTCTCAAGCAAACGACGTCCGGACGCGTCTGGTCGAGTGCGATGTCGAACGCTGGGCGGGAGCAGAGTTCTTTGCGGCGGCCTGCCGGTGGCCTGGAGGCGACCGCTCCCCAGACGGTCCCAATCGGCAAGCCAGCGTGTCGGCCGCTGGCCGGACCCGCGTCTAACGTCGACGGCCTCGGCGGCCACCCAGCGAACCTCGACGCCGCGGCGGCTCAATCACGTTCAGCGACTGGACCACGTACCGCTCGTTCTCGCGAACGCAAGTGAAGCGCAAAATTTGGCCGGTGTTCACGTTTTGAAGACTGAGCTGCACTTTGCCGCCGCCAAGCACTCGGGGCTTGCCGACAAACCGCAACCGCTCGACCAGCGTCTTCAGCGCCGTCTTCTTCTCGTCCGGCACTTGGCCGCTGCGGAGCAAAGCCAGGTCGCCTTTCGCCTCGGCACTAATCAGCTTCACCAGCTCGGCCTGGTCCAGGTCGCCGCGAATCTGCAACACCAGGTTGTAAATGACCGCCTGAGGACTTCCTTCCGGGAAGTTCGGCTTGCCACCGCCGCCGCGACCGTAGCCTTCTTCGCCTTCCTCGCCGCCCTCGTACTCCTCTTCGCCCTCTTCGGACTCTTCCATTTCCTCCTCTTCTTCGGGCTCTTCCTCCTCCATTTCCTCTTCTTCCTCGGCGTACTCCTCTTCCTCCTCTTCCTCGCCCATTTCCTCCTCTTCGTAGTCCTCCTCGTACTCCTCCTCTTCCATGTCCTCTTCCTCGTCCATGGCTTCTTCGTCGTAGTCGGCTTCTTCGTCGCTCTCTTCGTCGTACCCCTCGTCGGCCTCCTCGTCCTCGCTACTGGCGGCCGACTCGCCCTCGTCCTCCGGCTCCTCCGGGCCGTACTCTTCCTCGTACTCCTCTTCGCTCGGCTCGCCTTCCTCCTCCGACGAGGCGACCGACGACTCGCCCGAACCGCCCGACGAGCACCCGGCCAAATTGCCGCACGCGACCAGAGCCAGCAGCATCATCAGCCCGGTGCACGCCAACGTCCACCGACGCACCCCGTCCGACGGCTCCGCTGCCGGCGCCCGCAACCACCGCCAAAGACCTGCCCGCAACATGACTTCGCCTCCCCAATTTCCTCGACACAGCCTTTCTCACCGACCCGCTCGAGGACAGCCGGAACCGAACTTGTTGGCACGCCCTGCCAGCTCCGGCCCGTCGGTCGGCTCCCGTTCTGACACCGTTCGGTCAGTCGGAGCAGCCGGGGTCGCCGTGAACCGGCCCGGCTCGTTCAGCCTCCGCGCCAGCCACAGCGCCGGCACTGCCGAACCTCCGGTTTGCCCGACCGGCCGGACACTTGTCATTAAACCGAAATTCGCCGCGTTTGTCATTGGTCCACGGCCTCGCCGAACCGCCTTTCTCGCCGGCTCGCGGCTGGCTCGTTGCTGCGTGCAGCAACGGCCGCCGCCCACCGCCGGGCCGCTCTGCACTCGCCCGGTGTCTCCGCAGTGCTTGTTGTTCCGTTCGGCCCTGCCTAGAATCGTGCGTCGTGTTTCACACAACCGAGCTTTTGCGGGGAAGTGCGTTCATGCGGCGTCAGTACGTCCAAGACATCAAGAACGGAGACTCCGTCGAAGAAGTTTACCTGCTCGCCGACAAGCAGCTGCGAGCCAACCGGAATGCCAACCTCTACCTGCTGGCCACACTCCGAGACCGCACGGGAATGATTAGCGGTCTGATGTGGAACGTCACGGAAGAGCGTGTGGCCGGGTTCGAACCGGGCGACTACGTGCGAATTCGCGGCAAGGCCCAAGTCTACCAGGGAAACCTTCAACTCATTTTGACCCACATTGAGCGGGTTTCGCCCCAGTCGGTCGACAGTGCAGAGTTCATTGCGGCGCCCAGCCGCAAGGCCGAAGACCACTTGGCCCGAGCTCGCGACATTCTGCTCTCAATCGACGACTTCCACCTGCGGACGTTGATGGAGTGCTTTCTGGTCGACGAGGAGCTCATGGAACGGCTGCTCCGCGCACCGGCCGGCATCAAAGTGCACCACGCGTACCACGGAGGGCTCATCGAGCACATTGTGACCATGCTGGAGGTCGCTCGACGAATCGAAGACCTCTACCCCGAACTCGACACCGGGCTGCTCCTGGCCGGCATTTTTCTGCACGACCTGGGCAAGATCCGAGAAATGGAGTTCGAACAAGGCTTCGCTTACACGGACGAAGGTCAACTGCTCGGGCACATGCTCATTGCCGTGGAAATGCTCGACGAGAAAATCAAGCAGGTCGAGCAGCAGACGGACGAACCGTTCCCTCAAGAAACGGCTTTGCGACTGAAACACATGATTGTCAGCCACCACGGCTCGTACGAATCGGGAAGTGCCAAGCTGCCCATGACCCCGGAAGCCATTGCCTTGCACCACCTGGACAACCTGGACGCCAAAGTGCACGAATTCGCCGACACCATTGACAGCGACCCCAACCGCCAGTCTCATTGGACTCCGTACATTTCTCGCATTGAACGGAAACTGTTCAAGGGCCGCCCGGTCAGAAACGGCGGCTCCGGAAAGTGACAAGCCACGCTCAACGAACGAACGGCCGACGCCGCGCAGAGCGGCGCGGCGGTGCGCGTCGTGTGCCGCGGACGGTCTTGGGTTCAGCGGTCGGCTTTGGGTCGACGGCTCGCTTCGTTCACGCCAGCAACGCGGTTGGCGTCTTTGTGGCAGCCGCTGAGCGCTCCGCCATGCCAGCCGCCGGCTGGCTGTCGACCCGTCGGACGGGCCCGCGGCAAACGCCCCGCGCAAAGCAGCGACAAGACGTCCACGTGCAGCCGCTTCGACGTTGAGCCAAGGCAGCGAGACCGTCGCCAAAACGGTCCGGTCCATTCAGCCGACCTCGGAACCTCAACGAAAGCTCTCTCAACACTTCGTAGGTGAACATGAATTGGAAGCAACGAATTCTGGACTACGTTCAGCGACCGGGTTACAAGCCGGTCAAGGTCGCGACGCTGGCCAAGCGTCTGGGCGTCAAGAAGAAAAACAACAAGCAGTTTGAAACGGCGCTGGAAGAGCTGCTCGCGTCGGGCCAGCTCCGAAAGAGCTCGGACGGACGCGTCCGCGGCCGCGTGCAGGTCGGGTTGTTGGCCGGTGTTGTCAAACGAACGTCACGTGGGTCGGGCGTCTTCATTCCGCACGACGCCGAAGACGGTACTCCCCGAGAAATCCTCATTCGACCTGAAGACATGAAAGACGCCCACACGGGCGACGAGGTGCTGGTCCGGCTGTTGAAACGTCGGGGAGCCGGCGGACGACGCTACGGACGGGTCGAGGAAATTCTGGAACGGGCGACGAACCAATTTGTCGGGACCTACTTCGAGGCGGGAGGCAGCGGTTACGTTCAAGTCGACGGCACGACGTTCAACGAGCCGATTTTCGTCGGAGACCCGGGGGCGAAGGGAGCCAAGCCGGGCGACAAAGTCGTCATCGAAATGCTCCGTTACCCGTCGCTGCACCAAAGCGGTGAGGCGGTCATTAGCAAAGTGCTCGGCCCCCACAACGCTCCCGGCGTCGACGAGCTTTCGGTCATCCACCAGTTCGGACTGCGGGAAGAGTTTCCCCCAGAGGCGTTGGAAGAAGCACGCGAGCAGGCCGGCCGCTTCGACGAAAAGAACCTCGACGGCCGCTTGGACCTGACTCGCGAAATCATTGTCACAATCGACCCCGCCGACGCTCGCGACTTCGACGACGCCATTTCGCTGAAGCGTACGGCCGACGGCCATTGGCACCTGGGTGTCCACATTGCCGACGTCGCGTACTTCGTCCGGCCCGACGGTCCACTGGACCGCGAAGCTCAATTGCGCGGAAACAGCGTCTACCTGCCGCGGCGTGTCCTGCCCATGCTGCCCGAACTGATTTCGAACGGACTGGCCAGCTTGCAACAAGGCCGGGTGCGTTACGCCAAGTCGGTCTTCATTGAGTTCACGCCGGACGGCGTCCCGATTCACACCGAGTTCGCTCGGTCGGCCATTCGCGTCACCAGGCGGTTCGCCTACGAGCAGGTCATGGCCATCATTGAGCAGCCGGAACGGTTTCGGACGCGCGTCAGCGCCAAAGTGCGGAAGCTGCTGGCGTTGATGCACGAGCTGGCCATGATTCTGCGGCGTCGGCGTCTGAAGGCGGGCGCGTTGGAGCTGGACGTGCCGGAAATCGAGCTGGAGTTCGACGACCACGGACAGGTCGTCGGGGCTCACGCGGTCGAACACGACGAAAGCCACCAAATCATCGAAGAGTTCATGCTGGCGGCGAACATGGCCGTCGCCCAATTTCTGGACGACCGCGGCATTCCGTTCATGCGACGAGTGCACCGCCCGCCGAGCCCCAACAAGCTGAAAGCCTTCGCGCAGTTCGTGTCGGTGCTGGGGTACAAGCTGGAGCGGTACCAGAGCCGGTTCGAGCTGCAGAAACTGCTGCAAAAGGTGAAGGGCACACCGCATGAAGAAGCGGTCAACTACGCTCTGTTGCGCAGCATGAAGCAGGCCGAGTACTCCGGCGAACCGATTGGGCACTACGCGCTGGCCGTCGAAAACTACTGTCACTTCACCAGTCCCATTCGACGCTACCCAGACCTGACCGTGCACCGACTTCTGGACGACATCTTGGACGGCCGGAAGCGAGTGCGCGGACCAAACGAACTGGAGCTGACTCGGTTGGGAAAACACTGTTCCATCACCGAGCGCAAGGCCGAGGCGGCCGAACGAGAACTGACCAAAGTCAAACTGCTCCGCTACTTCGAAGACCGCATCGGCGAAAGAATGGAAGCCGTCATTACGGGCGTGGAGTCGTACGGCCTTTTCTGCCGCGGCGTCGATTTGCCCGTCGAGGGGTTCATTCACGTGAGCTGGCTCTCGGAACAGAGCGGCCACGACCATTTCTACTACGACCCGGCTAGTCTGAGCTTGATCGGTCGTCGGAGCGGCCGCACGTTCCGTCTTGGCGACGTGATCGAGGTCGTGGTGGCTCATGTCGACCTGGAGCGGCGTGAGCTGGATTTCGCATTGCCCGAGGCGGTTCCTGCTCGCAAGCGGCGCAAGACTGCCGCGCGGCGAACGACGGCCAGCTCTGCCAGCTCGCGGCGCCGACGCCGAAAGCGGTGACCGGCGGCTCGTTCGAGGAAATTTCCAGCCCAAGCGGGAGAGGACGGGAAATGACAACGACGCCACAGTCGGCGGTCTGGGCGCTGCTCCTCTGCTCAACGGTCTCGTGTGGTTTGGTCGTGTGCGACCCAGCGCTGGCCCAAATTCGGTTCCGCCACCATCTTGTCGACCGCGCATTGCCCACCTCGTCGGGGGAACAGAACGCCGCCGGCACCGCGGCCGACGCGACGCCGAAACCGCCAGCAGCACGCTGGCTGCCAGTGGACCCTGAGGGCTGGAGCATCCTCAGGCCGGCCAAAGACAGCCGGCTGGTCTACGTAAGCAGCAGCAAGGGCGACGACAACTCGGCCCGCTTCTACACACCCGGCGACCCGGTCATTGGGCCCGACCCCTTTCACCCGACCGGCCAGGTGCGGCCCTACAAAACGATTCGTGCGGCACTCGCCGTGGTGCGCGACGAACATCCTGACTGGCTGCTGCTCAAGCGCGGCGACACCTGGACCGAAGCCATTGGACCGGTGCCGAACGGGCGTTCGAAGCGAGAACCGTTCGTCGTCGCCTCGTACGGGTCGAACGGCCCGCGTCCGCAACTCAGACTGGACGGCGGGCGAGCCGGCGTCCGCCTTGCCAGTCGCAACGGCTTCCACGATGTGGCCATTGTCGGCCTGGAGTTCTACGTGCCCCGCAAAGACCCACGCTCGGCCCAATTCACAACCGACTGCGCCGCCAAGCCAGCCATTTGGGTCTACCTGAGCGGCAAACGCCCGGCGGCTGGGCGGCGTCTGTTGGTCGAGGACTGCTGTCTGCGGTTTTGCGGCGTGGTCCTGCAAGTGACACGGGAGCGACGCGGAGAAAAACCGCCGGCCATTGCAGAAATCGTCTTCCGTCGCAATCTGGTGCTCGACAACTACAGCCGCACCAGCCACTGCCAAGGCACCTTTGCCGCGGGAATTTCGATGTTGCTCGAAGAAAACGTCTACGACCACAACGGCTGGCTGATCCAGGAACGGGGTAACCGCAAAGCGCGCGGTGGCGCGACCATGTTCAACCACAACACGTACTTCGCCGACTGCCACGACGTGGTGTTCCGAAACAACCTGTTCCTGCGTGCGTCCAGCGCGGGCAACAAGTGGACGGCCAACAGCGGCCCGGGCAGCGCCAGCAACTTGGTGATGGAAAACAACTTGTACGTAGAAGGCGAAATTGGGATCGGCATCGGCGGCAACACGCCCGGGCCGCTCCGGTTTCGAAACGTCCGAATCACCAACAACGTCCTGATCGACATGGGCCGTGGTCGGCCCACGTTGAGGACACTGGGTTGGGGAGTCGACGTGACCGACTGGGACGGCGGCTTGATTGCCGGCAACGTTTTCGTTCAGCCGGTCCGGCCGGGCGTGCGAAACGTCCACTTGCTCAGCCTCGGAGCCTCGGACGCCACCGGCAAGTGCCGCAACGTGACGGTCAAAGACAACGTGTTCTGCGGCGGGCCGGTCTACCTGATCAAGAACGCCGACCGACTGAACGATGTGACTCTGACCGGCAACCGCTTCCTCATGCCTTGGGCCCAAGGACCGCTGATTCGTGCGGCCGGCGACTTGAGCGGCTGCAAGTTCTCGAACAACGTCTACTGGTCGACCCAGCCCGCAGACAAGTGGTTCCAATTGGACGGCCAACCTGCGGACTTTGCGACGTGGGTCCGACGGTCCGGCGAGACGGGCTCCGCACGCCAAACCGTGCCGGTCCCCCAACCGGTTCCGACAATCGAAAGCTACATGGCCCACCTTGGCCTGAAACCGACTCTGGAGGCCTTCGTCGCCGAAGTGCGCAAACAGTCGAGAACGAATTGGCGTCCCCAGTTCACCGCAGCGGCCGTCAACAATTGGGTTCGAAAAGCGTTCCGACTTGCTCCGAACCAGTAGACCCTTATTTGGCGAAAAACGTGAACAACGTTCGCGCTTTTTGGAGTGCGGCAGTCTTCTGCCGCTTTGGATCCCAAAGCGGTGCAGGAGCACCGCACTGCAAACCGCGTCCACGTACGGATACCAAGGGCGGAGCCCTCGGCTAGTATCTTAGTGCATCGGGATCTCTCCAGCGGACGCGCATTCTGTGGGTCAGCTTTTCCAGACTGACGGTCGTCGGGCTGGAAGCCCCACGTACTTGGTTGCGGCCACCGGCCGCGTCGAGAGACAATCCGAGGGTCTCCAGCTGCCATGGTGCTTCGTCTCGGTCCGCCGGCAACTGGCGTCGGTTCACTCGGCCAACTCCATCTTTCGCGGAGCAAAGCCCTCGGTCGCGTCTTGCCTGCTGGCTCCTCGGCAGATTTGAAGACAGCCTCTCAAATCCACTAACCTTGTCGCGAAGTGTTCTCGGCCAACGGCCGTCGAACGGAGATCGAAGGAGGTGTCGGCGATGAGAACGACCATAACGCACCGATGGCCGCTCAGCGTCTTTCTGTCTGCAGTGGTTCTTCTGCCCGGTGGCCGTCTGCTCGCCGAGGAACCGACGCCGTACTACCACAGGTTGCAGACGTGGTTCGAGTCGATGCTTCGGTCGCGAGAGGAGCTGCTGCGGCTGGAGCGGGCCGGGCAGCAGGTTCGCGGCTTGGAGCCCGTGGTCGTCAGCCGTATGGGTTACGGCGAGCCAGCCAAACGGGTTCGCATCCGGGTGCACGGAGCGCAGGAATTGTACTTGATCGTCACCGGCGCGCCGGACGTGGTTCGTGCAGCAGGCACGTGGGGCAACGCCAAGCTGATTGACCAGCACGGCCGGCAGACCTGGGCCTGCCATGTGAAGGGCACGGAGTTTTATTGGGGACGCCACGAAACCGACAAGAATCTGCACGCAGGCGTCAACGGGTCTCTTTCCATTGCTGGCCAGCGATTTGAGCACGGCATTCATATGTACGCTGAGTGTGCGGCGAGAATTCCGCTGGAGGGAAGGTACGAATGGTTTGAGGCCTGGGTCGGCGTCGACGATTGGGTCAAAGGACCGGCCACGGTCCGGTTCATCATTGGCGGGCCGGGAACGTTCGCCCGCGAGGCACTTTGGCAGCAGCTGAAGTTGGACTTCAGCCAGGAACAGCCGCGGCGGGAAATGAAGTGGGAGTACGAGGACCGGATCTGGGAGACAGACTGGCAACCGGGTGACTTCTCCGAGCTGGCCCGTCGCTACGCCGCCGCCTCTCGGCGCGTCCCAGAGCTGCAGGCTCAGGCCCAGCGTTTAGCCGAATCGGTCGTTGACCTGTCTGGACTGCAACGGGCTCGAGCGATCTACCTGCAGTCGCGGCGGCTGGACCGCGCGTTGCATCGCGCCGATTCGTTAAATCGCGAAGGGCTGCGACTCGCCATCGAGGACCTCCGGCGCACCTTTGGGAGGCGCTACCCGCGCGCCGACCAGTTCCTGCAACAGCTCGCCCAGCTAGAGACCGAGTTGGAGAAGCTTCTTCCGCGCTGCCGGCGCGACCGGCGGCTGCAAGACCTGCAGCGGCTGGCCGCGCTGGTCGACCGTTTCGACAGCCTGCAACGCCAGGCTTTGCTGGCCAATCCACTGCTCGATTTCGACCGGCTGCTCGTCGTTCAGCGCAAACCAGACGGAGACCCCCGGCGTGTCCACGGTCACTATGCTAAGGGGTACAGTTTAGGCGAGTACCTGGGGCTGCCGCGGCAGAGTTCGAAGTGCAATCCGAACATCGCACGCCCGATCGGCTGGGACAACCGAATCGCCATACTCCAGCCGGTCCGCCCCGACGGACGCTTGCAGACGCTGTTCCGGCCGTCGGGCGAGGAGCTCGTTCTGGATGTGGACCTGAACTACGACGCCGACCGACTGCTGTTTTCCATGCCCGATCCAAACGGCCGCTGGCGAATCTGGGAGCTCGACATCGCAACGGGCCAGATGCGCCGTCTCCCCAAAGACCCTCACCCACTGGTCGACTACTACGACCCCTGCTACTTGCCGGACGGCGACATCGTTTTCTGCTCGACCGCCCCGTTTCAAGGCGTGCCGTGCAACCCCGGCGTCATTGTGGGCATGCTGTACCGCATGAGCCCGGACGGGTCGAACGTTCGGCAGCTCTGCTTTGAGCAGGACCATGACTATTGCCCTTCGATCTTGAACGACGGCCGTGTGCTCTACCTCCGTTGGGACTACACCGACACGCCGCACGTCTGGAATCGCATGCTCTTCGCCATGAACCCGGACGGAACGGGCCAAGTCGAGTACTACGGAAACAATTCGTACTGGCCGAACGCGATTTTCTACGCGCGAGCCATTCCCGGACACCCGACCAAAATCGTTGGCATTGTGACCGGCCACCACATGGGACGGGTCGGTGAGTTGGTCATTTTCGATCCGGCGAAGGGAAAGAAAGAAACGGCGGGTGTCGTGCAGCGGATCCCAGGGCGAGGCCAGCCAGTCGAACCGGAGATCGAGGACAAGCTGACAGAGCACAGCTGGCCCAAGTTTCTGCATCCCTGGCCGCTCAGCGACAAGTATTTTCTCGTCTCGTGCAAGCCGACGCCGGACGACTTGTGGGGCATCTACCTGGTCGACGTGTTTGACAACCTTGTGTTGATCAAGCAAGTGGAAGGCTACGCGTTGATGGAGCCGATTCCACTGAAAAAACGCCCCCGGCCGCCGATCATTCGGGGCAACGGCCGAGTGAAGAGCGGCGAGGCGTTCGTGCATGTCTTGGATGCGGCTTCCGGACCGGGCATGAAAGGCATTCCCCGAGGCGCCGTGAAGCAGCTCCGCATCTTCACCTACCACTTCGCCTACCGCTACCAAGCGGGCATTCGCGACCGCGTCGGAGTTGACGGGCCGTGGGAAATCAAGCGGGTGCTGGGAACGGTGCCCGTGCACGAGGACGGTTCGGCTTTCTTCCGTATTCCAGCCAAAATCCCGATTTCCGTACAGCCACTCGACGCCGATGGCCGGGCTCTGGCTCTCATGCGCAGCTGGATGACGGCCATGCCGGGCGAGACGTTGACATGCGTCGGATGTCATGAGCAGGAGAAACCGACGGCGCCGCCAAACCGACTGACCCGCGCGCTGACGCATGGCCCGGACTCCATTCGGCCGTGGCTGGGCCCGCCGCGAAACTTCGACTTCCTGCACGAGGTCCAGCCGGTCTTGGACAAGTACTGCGTCGGCTGCCACAACGGTCGGACGAAGGTCAACGGCCGACTCGCCTCGCCCGACCTGCGTCGCGACCAAGGGTTCCTTTACGTCTACCGGCATGGGGATCCGAAGCTGCGCAAAGTGCCCGCCCAGCGGAAAGACGAAGTCTACGGCAAACACCACGGGCTGTTTCCACCCAGTTACGTTGAGCTGCGGCGGTTCGTGCGGGTTGGCGGATTGGAAAGTGACCTCCGGTTGCTGAACCCAATGGAATTCCACGCGAGCACGTCCGAGCTGGTGCAGATGCTCGAAAAAGGCCACTACAACGTGCGATTGGACGACGAAGCCTGGAGCCGGCTTGTGACGTGGATCGACCTGAACGCTCCCTGTCACGGCACCTGGCACCAGTTCACACCGATCCCCAAACCGGCCGACCAGCGACGGCTCCGTGTCGAACTTCGCAAGAAGTACCAGGGCGGACCGACCGAAGATTGGGACGAGCCGCTGCCGCCTGCGCCACATGTCGAGCCGGTCCGGCCGGCTCCCCTGCCCACCAAAACGGCCAAGACCCCTACCTGCGAAGGCTGGCCGTTCAGCCCCGAAGAAGCTCGCCGTCGCCAGAAATCGCAACTCGGCCCTGTCACCCGAACAATCGAGCTGGCTGAAGGCGTGACCATGGAGTTTGTCCGCATTCCGGCCGGCCGGTTTGTCATGGGGTCGACGGAGGGCGAAGCGGACGAGTCACCTCCCACGGTCGTCGAAATTCGCCAGCCGTTCTGGATGTCCAAGCACGAAGTGACCAACGCGCAGTACGCGCTCTTCGACCCCCAGCACGACAGCCGCTTCGAACACCGTGGCTCCTGGATCTTCGGCGAACCGTACCTCGGCTGGCCGCTGAACAGGCCGGAGCAGCCGGTGGTGCGAGTGTCGTGGAAAGAGGCGATGGCGTTTTGCCGCTGGCTGTCCGACCGGCTCGGAACGCAGGTGACTTTGCCAACTGAGGCTGAGTGGGAGTACGCGTGCCGAGCGGGGGCGGCAACGCCGTTCTTCTTCGGCGACTTGAATTGCGACTTCGGCAAATGGGCCAACATGGCGGACCGGTCGATCCGGAAGCTGGCTGACGAGAGCTGGGGGCCGAAACCGCCCGACATCGTGCCGCGGGACGATCGATTCGACGACGGCTGTTTGGTCACCGCGCCGGTCGGTAGCTACCGGCCCAATCCGTGGGGCCTGTTCGACATGCACGGCAATGTCGCCGAGTGGACCCGAACGCTCTACCGCCCCTACCCGTACCACGAAGACGACGGCCGCAACGCCGTGGTGCCCACCGGCCGGTATGTGGTCCGCGGCGGCTCCTGGCGCGACCGGCCCAAACGCTGTCGCTCCGCCTTCCGCTTGGCCTACAGAGCGTACCAGAAAGTCTTCAACGTCGGCTTCCGTGTCGTCTGCAAGCGCTTGCCGGACGACGCAGAACTAGCCGTAACCGACCGAAACTAAAACTCAGGCCCCCGTAAAGCCGAGACAGGACGGGCGTTGAGCCGGTCGTTCGGGGCGTGCCGAACAGACCGGCTCGCCTCCCCTTGCCCTCCACCCGCTCGCCGACGCGGGACACTCCGCCGGCCCCGCGAACACTTCACCGCCTCCCAACATGCCGTCTAGGGAAGGCCCCGCCGCCAAGAGGGGCGTGGGAGCGGTGCCGGGCTGCGGTGGGCTGCGCAACCGAGCTAAGTCGTAGGACGACCCCAGGACGTTCGGTACCCGTTCTGCGTCCGACACTGGGCCCCTGCAAAGGGACGTCCGCTTGGAAAGCAGTTCTGCTGATTGCGCCGTCTCCCTTCGGCGTGCCGAGCGTCTTGTTGCCCGCACACCGCGGCACGTCCGCTGTAATCTGAGCGCACTACCGACTTTGGCCAGCCACGCAAATGAGGTGGTTGAAATTGACGGTCAAGATCCACCGGCCGCTGACGACGGGCGGGGCCTGAGCGTTGTGCAGGTCGTTGGCTCGTGGCACATCCTGATACGGAAGCCGGTATGTCTGGCGTGTCACCACGTCGATGGCTCCGGGCGCCTCGCCACAACGCATGCCGACCAGCAGCGAGCCGCCAGCCGAGAGCGTTACCGGCTCGTCGCTCGTTAGCTCGAAAGGAGAACGCACACCGACGACCGCAGCCAACTCGAAATCTCCGCAAACAATGGGCCTTGCCAACCGACCTGTTGTAAGATCTAAGCGACCCAAGGCGCAGCGCGTGATGTTGATCAGCCCGCGCTCAGCCGCGCTGGTCCGAAACACCGTATAGACATGACCGTCGCCCGCAACGACCACTGGCTCGCCGTTCTCACTAGCCCCACGCAGCACACTGGGCACATATGGCTCGCTACCGTCGCTTAACTCAAACACGAACAGCCGCCGGTGATCCGGATGCCTCTTCAGAAACTCTGCAAAAATTTCCTGCTCGCGCAGCATATCTTCTACCGACTTGGCCTTAAAGACCACGCGCTCCACTGGCCGGTGGTACTGGACCGGCCAAAAGAGCAGTTTCTGGATTTCAAAAGGCCGGCCTAGTTCCGGCAGGCAAATGATTACCCGTCCCCGGTGAATCACGGGCCAGTACCCGCACCGCTCAGCGGGCAGCGGGCCGGCCGTCCACGCGACTCGGCCGCTGGCGGCGTCCAAACACCACACCTTGACGCTTAAGTCCGCGAAAACCACGCGGCCCGCTGCCCCGGCGGCACTCTGGACGATCGGCGTCCCGACATTCCGACGCCAAAGCAGCCGCCCAGTATCAGCCGCAAGGCAGTAGAACACACCGTCGCGGTTCCCGATCAAGATGCGTCGGTCCATCAACAGCGGGGCAGCGGTAAAACCGCGTCGTGAGACAGCAGCAGACCAAACGACCGCTCCGGTTGCAGCATCCAGGCACGTGACGTGACCATCAGCCGTAGCGGCGTAGATCCATCCGGTCTCCGTCTCGGACGATGAAGCGCGGAGGCCGGCCAACGCGTTGCACACCGCGCCCGATACCTCCGCGGTCCACCGGTCCCTGCCGGACGAGAGATCCACGGCGTGGACGCGACCGTTCTCGGTGCCGAGATACGCAGTCGT
>CAYSAG010000050.1:0-23089 GCA_964428935.1 uncultured Planctomycetaceae bacterium
ACGGACAGAACTCTTCGTCGCCGATTCCCTGAAGTTCGCTTTTTGTCCGCCTTCCGCTGGCTACGGCGACAACCATTTCGAAAATTTCTTGCCCAACTTCACTGAGCGGGGTGCCGGTGAGCACTCGGCTGGCGTCAACGTCCATGTCGTCCGGAAGGCGACGGAAAACCTCTGAGTTTGTCGTCACTTTGATTGTTGGCGACGGTTTGCACCCGAAGCAGCTTCCACGTCCGGTTGTGAAAACGACGACTTGAGCTCCGCCGGCCACCATGCCGGTCACCGAAATGGCGTCGAAGCCGGGTGTGTCCATGACCACCAGCCCCCGCTCCGTCACCTGCTCAGCGTACTCGTAGACCGCTCGCACCGGACTGCTGCCGCCTTTGGCAACGGCCCCCAGCGACTTCTCGTAAATGGTCGTCAGTCCGCCCTCCCGGTTTCCAAAGGAGGGGTTGTTGTCCAGGCTGGCGTTGTTTCGAGCCGCGTAGTCGCGCCACCATTGGATTCGTCGAAGCAGCGCCTGTCCGACCTGGGGCGAGACGGCTCGTCTTGTCAAAAGGTGTTCGGCACCAATCACCTCCGGCACCTCAGACAGAATCACCGTGGCTCCGTGTGCGACCAGCAGGTCGCTGGCCACGCCCACGGCCGGGTTGGCCGTCAGGCCGCTGTTGGCGTCGCTTCCGCCGCACTCCGTGCCAACGACCAGCTTCGACAGCGGCTGCGGCGTCCGGCGGCAGCGGTTCGCCTCCGCAAGCAATTCGCGGAGGATGCCGACCGCTCGGTCCACCGTCTTGCGCAGACCGCCGCAGTCTTGAATGTTCAGAACGAGCGGCCGTGGGCCCGACGCGGAAAAACCCGCCCGCTCCAAACCGCACTCCTCCAACAGGTAGGCCGTTTGGTTGGTTTCGCAGCCCAGCCCAATGACCAAGCAGGCTGCCAGGTTGGGGTGGACGGCCATTCCGGCCAGCGTCCGGGCCAGCACGCGGTGTCCCTCGCCGCCGTACTCCATTGCGCAGCCGATTTTGTGCGTGAAGGCCACTACGCCGTCCACGTTCGGGAAATCGGCCAGTCGCTCCGGCGTGAAGTGTTGAGCGGCCAGCCGTGCTGCCGTGGCCGAGCAGTTGACGGTCGTCACAATGCCCACGTAGTTGCGAGTGCCGACCCGGCCGTTCGGACGCTGGTAGCCCAAAAACGTCCGCGGGCTCGCCGGACGGGGCGGCTCGACCAGCTCTGTTCCAAACTCGTACTCCGACCGCAGCTCTCCCAACTCAACGTTGTGCGTGTGAACCCACTGTCCTGCCTGAATTTCGCAGCTTGCGTAGCCGATTGGGTGTCCGTACTTCTTGACGGGCTCGCCTGCGGGAATCGGTCGGACGGCGACCTTGTGTCCGGCTGGGACGTCGTCGAGCGCCGTCAGGAGCTGTGCTGAAGTGCCCGGGATGGCCACTCGGGTGCCGGCCGCGAGGGCCTGTCGAGCGACGGCCACGTTGTCAGCGGGGTGCAAGAGCAGCAAGGGCGAGTCTGCGGGTGCGGCCGGGGCGTCAGAGCCGGACGCCGACATGTTTTCTCCTCCTGTTGCGCTGGTGTGGTCAGCGGACAGCCGAACCGACCGCGGCGGTTGCCGAGACCGCGTCGGTCAGTGACTCTGTGTCGGCTCGCGCCGCCGCGTCGGTCGCCGAAACGTGCTAGTCGCTGACGGACTGCTTCAGAAGCTCCTGGTACACGACCAGTGCCCGCCGGTACTCGTCCAGGGCGGACTGCGGCAAGACGTCTTTGCCGCGACTCAACTGGGACTGAACCCTCTCGACCAAGTACTGCACTTCCGACCTCCGCGGCCTGACCGGACGGCCGGCGACGTCGACAAACCAGGGCGCGGTGTGAGCGAAACGGACACCGCCCGCTTCCGTCTGTTCGAAGCAACGCACGGCGCACCAAAACGACCGGTCGGTTGGAACGTCCGGCGGCTCCAAACGGACCGACCACTCACTGCGAAAGCCACCCCGCTCACTCGGTCCGTTCTCCGGCTCCACCGACTGCACGACCCGGCCGTTGACAACCACCTCCAGCCGCTGCACCGGCCGGCAGCTCCACAGCTCGCCCGAGACTTTCCAAGAGCGGGGCGTGCGCCGCCCGTCGGCAAGCTCGAACCGCGTGCCCGGCAGTCGGCCGTTCAGACACGCCAACAGCAGCGGACCCGTCGTGACGAAGCTCCGTCCCTCTCTCAGTCCTCGGAACCATTTGTCGTACGAAAAGCTGCCGTCCACGTGGACGTACACCCGGCCAAAACCGAGCGGCACCGGGTGGACGCCTGAGGCGGTTCCGGCCGTCGGAGCCAGCCGGAAGCCGCAATTGAGCAACGTGTAGTAGTTCTGGAACGTGAACTGGACCCACCCGCGTTCGGTCAGACCTCGCTGGTTCGTTTCCACGTGCATGAATTCGGCCGGCGGCTCGCCGAACTTCGCGAAGTAGAACGGACAGCGCCACATGTGGTTGTTGGCCAGTTCGTAAAGGTCGACCCGAGCCACTGGAACCAGCATGGCCGACCACGGCCAGTTGTGCTTGTCCAGTTCGAGCAGTCCGCCGTCGGAGTGGATTTGCTGCGCGACCGGTTGGACCGGCGGCGCGGGCAGAGCCAACGGCTGGCGGTGTCCGAGAGCGAAAAACGCTCCCAGAGTGTAACGGCGGCCCGCAACCCAGTTGATTTCGTACTCCGTGTTCGTTTGCCAGAAGACGTGAGTGGAGTCGACCTGAACCAGGGGCGGGCCGGCAGGGGGCTGAGCGGCTGAGGCCGGGACGGCGTCGGACCGCCGGACCCAGTACGTCAACGGAAACGCCACGTTCAGGTCCTCGGACTGGAGGAGCGTGGGCAGCTCGTCGACCGACCGGTGCACGTGAGTCTCGCCGCTGAACCAGCCTTGGGCCGACAAGTCCGTCAGACGCCGAAGCCGCAGCGTCACCTCGGCCGGCTCTTTGGTCAGCTCCACCGACACCGAAGCCGGGACCCATTCCTTTCCGCGTTCGGCCGTCAGCGTGTAGCGTCCGGGTGGCAAATTGGCTTCAAACGGGTGAGCCGACAGCGACGTGTGCACCTCAACGCTTTGCCTTCCGCGGACCTTCCGGTAGGGGATGGCCCTTCCGTCCGGCGAGGCACTGCGCACCGTGAACCAGCGGCCGGCTTGGTCCTGGACGTACAAGCGGGCGGCCAGGAGCCGGCCGGTTTCGGCGTCCAGCACCTTTCCTCGCAGCGTCACCGCGTCGGTGCGGCCGGAGGCTGGCTGGGCCTGCACCGGACATGGCCCGCCGCTGCACAAGACGAGGCTCACCCCAACGGACACGACCCAAAACGGCAAGCGAGCTGCGTCCAACGTCAGACCCTCCTTTTTCGTTTCGCCGGTTGTTGCTTGGCTCGGAGCCCGCCAGCTTGTTGCACAGGCCCGTACCGGACGGCGTTCGGCCAGCCGGGCAGTTCGTGGAGGCTGAACCAGGACTCCCGCAGGCGGCAGGGCGAAGTACGAGTCGACGCGCAGCCAGTGTCCGCCGAGCCACACAGCGGTCGGCGCTCCAGCGGCCGGCGGCGAGGACGGCCGCTGGAGCGAGCGTCAGTGCGGGCTGGCAAGCTCGCGTCCGTCCGCGAGGGCCGTCCTGCAGGTCGCTACCGACGGCGTCGAGCCGTCTGGGCCGGTTCGTGCGGTGTGACCGGCACGTCGGCTGCTTCCAGCGGGCGGTCGCCTTGGTCGCCCAGGCAGACGACTCGTCCGTCACACGTCGTCAAGTAAAGCTTGCCGCCGGCGGCAATGAGGCCGTCGAAGTTGGGCATCCAAGGCAAGCGGTACGAGGCGACTCGGGAGCCGTCTTTCTTCCGCACCGCCACTAGCAGGCCACCTCGCTTGCCCTCCAAAGCCTCTTGCTGCTCGGCCAGCTTTTTCTGAATTTCGGGGTCGGCCAGTCGTCGCGCGGCTTCCTCTTCGTCGACCACGTCGGGCGGACCGGCTGCGAACAACAGGTCGCCGGCCAAGACGAGCGAGTTCACTTGCACTGGCGTGTCCATGGACCAGCGAGTGACGAACCGGGTCACGGTCCGCTTCCGCCGGCCGACCACCTTGCCTCTCCTTCGCACCGGGCGCGACTCACTTCCGGCCGGAACGATCTCGGCCTGCTTGTCTGCCGCGAACAGCTCGAACTCCAGCGGCGTGGTCCAGCGGTAGTACTGCCAATGGCGTCCGTAGCCGTAGACGGTTGTGTCGTCGAAGACCAGCAGACGGCCGGCCGGCACGCGGCGTCCAGCCTGGTAGTAGCCGCCGGCTCCCGACGCCCACGCCCGACCGTACAGCCAGTAGGTGCGGTGCCACATGGAGTGGTCCAGGAAGCCGGTCGGACTGAAGAGGTGGACGTCGTCGCCGCGCTGCTGGTCCACGTTGACGTACTCCACGAACTTCCGCTTGCCGTCCAGCGTCAGCGGCAAGGACCTCATGTAGACGTAGCGTCCGTCGCTGGACAGGACGTCCGGCAAGGCGACCGGCATGTTCAGCCCTTTGATTTTGACTTGCAGGTTCTGGCCGGACTGAGGTTCTTTGTCGTCGAGAATGGTCTCCGAGATTTTTCGTCCTGTTTTCGGGTCGAGCCGCAGGAACCGCAGGCCACCGTCCAGAAACATGGACCGCCCGGCGACGCAGTAGAGGACGTCGTTGAGGACCAGCACGCTGCCGTGGACCGGCCAGACCGATTCCACTCGCTCCATGGCTCCCATGCGTCGGTCTTCCGGAGCGGCTCGGTAACGCCAGACCAGCTCGCCGTCGCTCGCACGCACGCAGTAGACGTAGCCGTCGGCCGAGCCGAAGAGCACGCGTCCTTGCCAGACGGTCGGTGGTGAGTCGACCCGGCCGCCCGCCGTGAAGCTCCACACCACCTGGCCGGTCTCGGCGTCCAAAGCGTAAACCGTGTGCTGCTCCACCGACGCCACAAAGACCTTGCCGTCCGCCACCACCGGGCTGCTCAGTTTGCCGCCCAGTTCCGTCAACCAGGTTTGACGCAACGAGTCGGGCTGGCTGACCGGCGTGGACGTGCTGCCGCTGCGAGCCGCGTCGTGACGGTAGGTGGGCCAGTCGTCCGGGCCGCTCGAGCCGCTCAGCTGGTTGCCGTAAGCCGGTCCCTTCTGCAGCCGTTCGCTGTCCGGAATTTCGCGTCGTGGCTCGCTTCGTTCGTCTTTCGGAGCCAGCGCGCTGAGCCCGAACAGTTTCGCCTCCAAGTAGCACGCACAGGGGTGTTGGGGAGCGTACACCAAGCCGTTGGCCGGCAAAATGCCGTACAAGCACGCCCCTCGCACCCAGTGGTGACAAATCCAATGCTTCTGGGCGTGGTCGACGAACTCAATGCCCGTGCGTGAGAACAGCAAGTACTTGTCAGTGGCCTTGGCACGGTAGCACCGGTGGTGGAACCAGTGCGTTTGGACGTCCGGGTCGAATTGGACTTTGACCTCGCCCGTGTGCAGGTCGCGACCAGTGACGGTGCCCGAGTCGGACCCAATGGCCACCGCTCCGACCCACACCAGCCCGTCGGCCACCAGAATGTCGTCCGGCGTGCCGCGGTGCCCGCACGGCGGGTGCTCGGCCTTCCACAGCAGCCGGCCGTCGTCGGCCGAGAGGGCGTACATGGTCGTCGAGCGGCTTCGGGGGTTCTGCTCGTTGACGTGACCGCTGTAGAGCACCACGTCGTCGTAGACGACCAGGGTCGCTCCGCCCGAGCTCCGCATGGGCAGCTGCTTCGGCAGTGGCTGCGACTGCCAGCGTTGCTTGCCCGTCCGGCGGTCCAGACACTGAATCCGTTCGCCGTCGTGGAAGTAGACGGCTCGGCTGTCGACCGTCAGCGACATGGCTGTCAGGCCGGAAACCTTTTTCCACAAGGTTCGGCCGGTCTTGAGGTCAATGGCCATGAGCGTTCGGGGGACGGTCGTCCAACGCGGGTCTTCGGTGTCGGCGCGAATGGCCTGCATGTCGGCGTAGACGCGGTTCGGGTCGCTGCGGAGCGGCTGGCCTTCGGCCGCGACCGACAAGAACAGCACGCCGTCCGACCACAGAATCTCTTCGGCTGCGGCGGTGCCGTCGAACGTGCGGAGCGTCTTGCCCGTAGCGGCGTCCAGCTCCACCACCGGCCCGTCAATGCTCAGCGTGACGTACACCCGGTCGCCCACGGCCACCAGCCGCCGGGTCAACAACTGCGGGCCGCTCTTCAACGGCCACAGGTGAATGTGCCACTTCTCAATGGGCCGCTTCCACAGCACGGTGCCGTTGAAGGCGTCTCGCGCGACCAGCCGCCACTCGGGCGGAATCAGAATCGACTCGCGCGGGGCCTCGTCAATGATGTAGAACAGCCGGCCGTTCGCCGTCACCGCCGCGTCGAAGGCGGACATGTGGTCGTGGTGACGGGAGTAGCGCGGCGTGCCAATCCACTGGTAACGTCCCAGCGGGGCAATGAACTGGTCGTGCGAGACGGCGTTGTTGGTCGAGTCGTGCAGGTAGTGCGTCCACTGGTCCATGCCCTCCGGCCAGGGCTTGACGAGCTTCTGCCAGCCGTCGGCCGTCTTGAGGTACGCGACCCCGTTGGGCACGAGCACTCGCAGCATTTCCTCGCGAGTCACCTTCCCAGGCCGCTCGACCACAAGCAGGTTGACCGAGTTGTCGACGTACGGAATCTGCTCGCCCGACCACTGCTCCACCCAGACCGGTCCGTAGAGGCCCAGCGACTGAATGTAACGGCGAGCGGCCTCGACGTTCTTGCGGCTCGAGTCCAGCCCGTGAACCAGAAAGGCGTCGCCCGCGTGCAGTGCGGCCGTCAGCTTGCCGTCGCCGCAGCCCAGGTGCACCACAAGGCCTCCTTGGACGCCCGTCGCGTCCAGAATGGCTTTGGCTTGTTCTTCAGCCGAACTGTCGGCCAGCACGGCCGCTCCCGACGCCCACGCCAAACCGGTGGCCAGGACGACTCCCCAGCCCACCAGCCGAGACACCAACCGTTGTCTTTGCATGGCTTCGTTCCTCCTGCACGCTACGAACCGTTCTTCTTCACGCCCCATTGTCCCACGGCCGGCTCGGTGGCCATTGCCGGCCGTTCAGACCAAAGCTGCCGCTGCGAGCCCGCTCCAGCAACGACGCTGGCCCGGCCGCCACGTCCCACCGAACACCGCTCGGGTCGCTCCGAGCCGCGTGCGCCGACTCCGCCTGCTCGACCCGGTCGCGGCTCGCGTTGTTGCCGCCGACCCTCGTGCGTTCTTCTCGTCGAAGGCGGGTCGGTTGCAGCGCGGCCCCGTCCCGACGCTCACGCCGCCGATTGTGCCACTTTCCGTGGCCTCACGCAAACCAGCCTCCGACCGGCACTCGGGACGCCCGCGAAACGGCCTGCGCTGAGCCTCGGAGCCGACAGCTGCCGGCGCGACTTTCACCGAGTCGGTTGTCCCACCAAGCACATTTGCAGGCCGGTGGCTTGGGAGGTGTAGTACAGTCGTCCGTTCGAGACCACACCGCCCACACACTCCCGGGCGTCGATTGGCGGTCCGCTCGAGACCACGCGGCACTGGTCGGTCGTGTCCAGCAAGTCGCCGTTCGGACCGATTAGGTAGCGTCCGGCCAAAGAAAAGCGCGTGCACGCGTGTCGGTGGTTGAACCGCGTTCGTACTCGTCCCGTTTGCTTGTCGAGCAAATAGCCGTTGCCTCCGTAAGCGAAGGCGAACACGAAGTCCGAGCCGACCGTGACCACGTTAATGGCCTTTGTGAGCGGGTCGGACTTCCAAATGAGCGAGCCGTCGCGTGTGTCCAGGCACCACACGTGGCGTGGGCCTTGTTTTGAGTCCCACGCGTTGTAGCCGCCGAGGTAAAGACGCCCTTTCTCCGCCGACAACGTGGCTCCAGCCGTGACCGAGTGCTTTGTCGTGAGCCACAGCACCCGGCCCGTCTGTGGGTCCAGAGCGGCGGTCAGGCCGTGCGGGCCGGGCTGACCGCGGCGTCGGGCCGAGTAGCCGAAGAAACACGAGTAGTACAAGACGCCGTCCACGACGACCAGTCCGGCGTCGTCCCCGCCGTGGCCGTACTCGGAGAAGTCTCGCCGCCAGACTTCTCGACCCGTCCGCAGGTCCCACGCGCAGACAATGGGCCGCTGGTCGCGTGGGTAGTACGGGTTGTCGTGGCTGTAAAGCCAGCTCGCGACCTCTTCGTCCGGCGACTTCGCCTCCGGACCGCGTCCGCGGAAAACGAAAATGCCCGTGCCGAGCGGAGCGTACCGGCCCGTACTGAACATGTAGAAGACCAGTCCGTTGTGAATGACCGGCGGCTGCTGACGGCTCCAGCTTGGCGAGCCGGTGAAGGGAGCTTGCCAGAGCAGCCGGCCCGTGGCGGCGTCGAAGCAGCGCAGCCAACTGCCTTTCAGCCCCGCCTGCGGCACCAACAGCCGCTCCTGCCAGTAAATCGGAGCCGTGTAGGAAATGTGGACGCCCGGGAAGAACCGCCGCCACAGCAACCGGCCGGTCGTCTGCTCGACGGCGAACACTTGCCCCTCCGCTGTGTGCGTGTAGAGTCGCCCGCCACCGCAAACCGGCAGGTGCTTGTACGTTCCGGCGAACCGCCTCACCCAAGCCACTCGCAGGGGCGGCTCGACGCCGTGCGGCGTGAAGTTGCGGTTCTGCAAGTCGCCGAAGTTGGTGAACCAGTCGTAGCGGGGGGCGGCCAGCGGCCCTTGCAACGGTGTTCGAATTTTCCAAAGCTGCAAGTCGCGGGTCGGCGGAGTCGCTCGGCCCTTCGGCCCGAGCGCGTAGAGGTAGCCGTCCTCGCAGCCGAAGTAAACGTGTCCGTCGGCCACGGCGACGGGAGCCGTCAGGGCTTTGCCGAACGGCGTCTGGAAGCTCCACGGCTGCCCGCCTTTCAGCGGTACGACCACCAGCCGGCCGTCCAGCGTGCCGTACACGACGTGGTCCTTGGTCACCACGGGCGAAGCGAGCCCGGCGGCCGAGCTGAGCACCTCGGTCGGAGGCTCCGTCTTGGTCTTGCCTTCACAGACGCGGTGCCGGCACAGGCCGAAACCTTCCTCCGGTCGGCAACGGAAGACTTCGTCGCCCCGAAAACTGACCGAGGCAAAGCCGACCGAGCCGGGCAGGTCGTTGCGGGTGAAGGTACCCGCCACGTAACCCGCCGGTCCCGCTTCGGGCTGGAGCGGCAGGACGTCCACGCGGCTCGTGTTGTCTCGCCGGTGCCACTGATAGTACACCCTTCCGCGACGGTCCACGCTGACCCCGAACAACCCGGGCTTCTCCGACCCCTTCAAGCTAGGAATGTCCAACCGCCGAACGACGACGGCTCGGTCGCCGTTGTCTTTCAGGCAAATGAGCCGACCGCCCACCGGGACGACGACCAACTCGCCGAACGCGGCCACGTCCCACGGGCAACAAAACTGGTCTCGCCAGGTCACTCGCCCCTGCTTCCACCGGAACCAGTCCGCCGCGCTCCACCGGTCCCCTGTGAAGCCCAGTTCCTCCCGGGCGTAGTCCCACACCCAGCGGAGCCGACCGTTCGGCTCGACGCAAAACACTCGCCCACCCAACGTGGCGCAGTAGACGCGACCGGCGTGGACGACCGGCGCCGACAGAATCGGGTCGCCGTCGAAAGAGTGTCGGCTCACCGGCCGGCCGGTCCGAGCGTCCAGCACCCAGTACTGGCCGGCCGTGGTTCCGAAATGGACGAAGCCGTCGACCACAGCCGGCGAGGACACGTTGTTGCAGTTGGTCGGTGAGCGCGAGGTTTCGGTGCGCCAGAGCGGTTCCAGCGTTTCGGCGCGGAAGCACCAGGCCACGCCCGAGCCGTCGACGACGAACACACGCCCGTCCACGACGGCCGGTGAAGTGAACACGGCGTCGCTGAGCGGGACGGCGGCCACCAAACCCAGCGGTGTGCGCAACGAACGGTCCGAGGCGTCGCCGGAACGCCGGCCGTCCAACTTCAGCTGCGGCCAGTCTTCGGCCACGCCGACGGTGACCAGCGAAAACAACAAGACGAGAAAAAAGCCCCCGGCCCGTTTGCAGAACTGTCTCAAACCGCACTCGCTCATTTCCGTCCTCCCCCACGAAACGGCGCCCTCACGACACAAGACGCCCCGCTGCCAGGCTTGACGAACGAAGCGCCCCGGCCCGACGGCCGGACTCGACGCTGCGCACGTCTCGACGGACTTGGTCAATTTCACCCGCTGCGAGCAGTCGTCGCAAGCGAAGCGGACGGTGCGACGCTCCGACGACGCTCGTGGCGGGCGCTGGCCGTCGGCCAGACCGTCTGTCCTGACCGGCCACCGCAAAGACGCGCAGCCACGCGTTGCCGGTCGGCACGGAGCGGCCTCACTTTCTGTGGACGCCGCGTCGGGCGCGGCACAGCGTGAGACGCCCGTCGTCGAACCGGCCGCCTGTGGACGCGACAACGAAAAAACGGCAGGGGAAGGTCGCTGTCGACCCTCGTCCCTGCCGGACGCGTTTTCGTGACAACCGGTCGGTTCTTCGTCCGACCGCCAATGTTGGCTGGGCGACCTTGCTGTCGAACCGACTGCTCCGTGGCCGCTGAATTCTTGGGGACACGCCGCTCGTCAGCTCTGGCGGCGACTCCGCGCTCAAACGAGTGCCGCCACTCCGAATTTCCGAATTCGACGAACCACTACTGCGGCAACAGCGGTTCCTCTTCTTCTTGTTGCAGTTCCTGCATTTGCTGCATTTGCATTTGCAGGAAAATTTGCTGGCCGAAGGTCACCAACTGGGCAATTCCGCGAAACTGTTCGGCCGGCACCACCAATTTCAGTGTCAGGCCGTCTTTCTCCGTCGCCAGGCCAAAGCCCAAGTACGACGGCTCAATGGTCATGCCGCTCAGCATTTGTGGGTCAATGGGAATCGGCAGCACTCCGCCCTCCACCACGACCTTGGCCACCTTCAAGACAACGTTCGGCAGGTCGACCAGGCCGACCAGATTGGTCCGAGCGAAGTACTTCTGCAGCACGGCGACGTGAGCGCCCGCCGACCGGCTCGACGTCCGTGACCCCTTCTTCTGCTCGAAGGCCGTCAGCAGGTTGACCATGTCCTGCTTGCCGCCACCCAGGGTCATGTAGACTTTGTCTTTCGTGCAGACGATTCTCACCGTGCTGCCGCCCGGCCCGTACAGGGCGTCGGTGAACTTCTTCGCAAGCGCCACTTCGGGTCGACTTTCGTCGTACTCCACGCGTACTTTGACCACGGTCGCGGAGTGCTGGCCGTACTTTTCGGCGTCCCGTTGGACCTCGAATTCCTGACGCACTCCCGGAACACTGCCGAGTTTTGGTGACAGCCGTACGAATTGCAGGTAGGCTTCCAACTATTCTTCGGGACGGTCGACTTCCATGACCGTTCCGCCGCGAATGAGGCCTGTCGTCAAGTCGCCCAGCTCGAAGTAGCTGACCATTTCGCCCATTTTCAGCTGGCTGAACCGTTCCAGGGCCTGCTCCGCCTCCTTCCAGGCGTCGGCTGTCTCGCTCGACGCTTCACCTGACGACGCGGCGGCTCCCGCGGCGCGGACGAGCTTGATGACCCACTTCAGAAAATGCAGCTGGTTGAGTTTTCCGCCGACGTAAGCCAGTTTGCCGGTCGGGAGGGCGCTGAGCATTTTCAGTTCTTGCGGCGGGCTGGTTTCGAGGAAGCGGTCGGTCGGGGAGTCGGGCGTGACGTGCAGGTAACACTCCGTCACCAGACCGTCTTTGCCAACGCTCACGGCCGACGTGAAGCTCTCGGTGTCGTCCAGCACCTGGAAGGCCACTGCGGCAACTTGCTTCGCGAGGTCGGCTACCGTCTTGGCCTGAGCGGACTCTTCCGTCTCGTCCAGCTTCTTTTCCAACTCCTCCAGGCCGGTCTTGGCTTGGTCCTTGAGCTGCTGCAAACGCTCGGCGTACACCTCCTTCAACACTTTCGCGTTCACGAAGACCGACAGGTCGCCCGCCTCGAACAGTTCTTTGGCGTGGGCGTCCATGACCGAAGTCACAGTCGCGCCCCCGCTCTCGAGGCACTTCTTGGCCTGCTCGACCGTGTCCGCGTCGTCCGCGTAGAACACCACGCCGTCTTTGGCGAACGAGTGGAACTGGTCGCCCAACGCCTTCTGAAATTCACCGACGTCCGTCGCGGGAATGGCGAACAACACGCCAGGCTGGCCTTTTTTGCGAGGGAACGCGGCCACGTACCAGTCTTTCTGTTTGTCCACACCGGCCAGCGTGGGGTTCGAAATGAGCACGCCAATGCTGTTGGCCTGAGCTTGCAGCAGGCCGCCCAGTCCGGGCTGCAACTGGTTGAGCAGGTCGACGGCCTTTTGAATGGTTCGGTCTGGCTGCTTCAACCGAATGACCACGGCAGCGTTTTCAGAAATGGCGTCCGCTGGGTTCGTCGCCGCTGCCAATGGCACGGTCACAACCAGAACGGCCAACGCACAGAAAGCTGGGCGTAACATTGGAGCAAGCGTCTTCATGAGTGAGTCCCTTTCCGTGGCTTGCTAATGGACGAGCTGCGGTGACGTCCAGTCCCGAAAGCAGACCGAAAAAGACCGGCGAAGACAGGGCTGTCCGGTCGACGAGCTGCAAGACGCGAACGGAACCGAGCGGCAAAACGACGGTCGGTGGGGGGCCTCACGCTCCGCCGCCACCCAGGCCTCCGTTCCAACGAAACGACGCGACTCAACCGGAAGCCGATTGCCAGGTCACTCCTTTCGCAACGACAAGACCACAGACCACCCACCCCGTGGGCGTGCCGACATGTCCGAAACCTCGGGTATTATTACTCTTTTCAGACGGTCGGACGCAAGGCCGAAGCTGTTTGTGTGGTTACCTTCGAGAGCTCGACGGGGAGGGCGGACAGGTCGTGTCGACCGGAACACGCTGCTGGAGGACAGACTGGCGCCCCCGAGCCGCTGGGCGGCACCGGGGGCGTTCAGGAGCCGCGAACGTCGCTGCTTCCCGGCCCGCGCACCAACGCGTCCGACTGGCGTAGCGTACTGACTGGAGGACACCTTCGGCCGGCGCAGCGTTGGAAAACTTTGACGGTTGGAAAAAATCTGTGTGCTACAAAAAATGCGGAATGTGCGCCTTGCGGCCCCGGCTTTGAAGCGGTATTAGTGTAACCTGCACAGAGCGAACGAGGAGCGGACTTCGCCCCGCGATTTGTCGAAATTTCGCTGAATCCGCGGCATTGCAGTGTATGCTTTGTCTGGAAGCGACTGTGGTCGGGGCGACCGGGTACGGGACCTTCGCGTCGGTGTCGATCGCGGTTTCAGTGTTAGATGGGGCAAAGTAGAAGGGAAGGAGTAAGAACCATGAAGAAGCTCGTCGGTTTGGTTGCTGTCGGCCTCCTGCTGACCTCGACCGCCTGGGTTCAGGCGGCCGACCAGGGCCAGAAGCAGGCGGTGAAGCCGGAAGCGGAATCCAGCGTGGCCCTGTTCCCCTGCGTCAAGTACAAGGACCTGCACAACATCGCTCCGTGCGCCGTGCCGCTGATTGTTCAGGTCCCCGACCCTTGTCAGCCGAAATGCAACCCCTGTGACCCGTGCGTGCCGTGTCCGAAGCCTCGCTGCGTCAACGTGAAAATCTGCGTGCCGCAGACTTGTTGTCCGCCGAAAATCACCCGACGGCACGGCGGCAAGTACGTCAAGTACGACTACGGGAAGTACGAAGTCGAAATTCGCGTGAAGAAGGGCTACATTGTCGTCGACTACGACGACTAATCGAGGCTGACAAGGCCGCGGCCGAGCGGCTGGTCGGAGCCGTTTGAGTGAATCTGCCGCGACGGCCGGGGCAATGTGGAAGGAAAGCCAACGACGAGCGGGACGTCGTCCCGCTCTTTTCTCTTGCGCCTCCGCGGACACACGCGGCGTCCTGTTCCATGACCGGCTGCCCGCGGACTGCCCGTCGGCCTGCGCTGGCTCCTTTGGGCCTCCAGAGCGAGCCGGCTCACCGACCCCGCCCGCTCACGACCGCAACGCCAAGCTCAAGTAATGGTCGTCCACTCGGACCATGAGCCGCTGCTCCAGCATTCGTTGGAGGAAGTGGTTGAGCCGGTCGGTGTCGAGCTGCTCGGACCGGCGTGACAGGAAGCTTTGAATCGACCGCAGCGTGCGACCGGTGTCGCAGAACCGGTAGACTTCCCGCTCCAAACCGGTCAACAGCGTCTGGAACTGGGCGGCCCCGGGCCGCGTGTCGTGAATGAGCAGCGTGCCGTCGGGGCGGTCGACGTAGCGCAGCGTGACGTGGCCGGCCAGTTGTTGCCACGTTCGAGCCGCCTCGACGACCGGCGCGGCGTAGCTGAGCGGGTTGCGGCCGTCCGCGTAGTCGAATTCGAAGTAGTACGCCAGCCGCCGCAGCGACGACTCGGGGAACGGAAAGACGAACCGGAACGCTCGGTGTGGACGCAGCCGGACCAGCCCGTAACGCTCGGGGGCTTCGAAGTACGGCGAGAACCGGTCCGGACGCACTCGGCCTACCGACAACGGCGGCGCCAGGTGAACCAGCGACGGCAGCAGGTCAGCCATTCGTTGGTACTCCAGCGGCTCCTCGTTCGGGAAACCGTACAGCAGGTTCCACTCCACCTCCAGCCCGGCCTCGGTGAACCACTTCAGGGCCTGAATGTTTTGCAAGGCCGTCGCCCCCTTGTGAATTTGACGTAGCAAGGGCGTGCTGAACGTCTCGACGCCCAGCTGCACTCCGCCCAGCCCCGCCTCGACCAACGCCTGCACCTGCTCACGCGACACGTTCGTCTTGCACTCGTAAATGAACTTCACTTCCAAGCCCGCTCGCTTCAGCAGCGGGACCAGCGTTCGGAAGTAGCGGAAGTCGAACACGTTGTCGGCCGCGCAAGCTCGACGCACCCCGTAGCGCCGGACCAACTCGGCCAGCTCCGCCAACGCCCGCTCGGCCGACTTGCTTCGGTACTGCAACGTGCTGCCGTTCAGACCGCAAAAGGCGCAGTGGTGCTTCTGGCCCCACCAGCAGCCCCGAGCGGTCTCGAAGAACAGCAGCGGGTCGGCGGGAGCGACGGGGCTGGTGCGCACACGCTGGAAGTAGTCGTCGAAGTCGGGCAACGGCAGTGAGTTCAGGTCCCCGACCAGCGACGGCGCGACCGCCGGACACTCGCCCGCCGCCTGGCTGTCGGCGTCACGCAACAACTCGTCTCGCCCGACCACTCCCGGCAGCCCCACCGGACTCCGTCCTTCCAGCACTCGCCAGACCAGCTCGGGAAACGTCTCGTCCGCCTCGCCCACACAGACGTAGTCGATTTCGGGGAAACGGCGGAGCAGCTCCGGGCCCATTGGTCCGTCGCAAGCCGAACCACCAAAGACCACTACGACGCCAGGAGCCCGCTGCTTGATTCGCCTGGCCAGACACAACGAAGCCAACGTCTGTTGGAACGACGTGGTGAAGCCGACCACCGCGTAGCGGCTCCAGTCCACTCGCTCCGCCAACTCCTCCACGAACTCCGGCACTTTCCGTTGCACGTCGAGAAACAGCCGGAAGTCGTCGTCGGTCAGTTCCGGGTCGGCTTCCACCAACACCTCGCGGCAGTACGACTGGTCGTCCGGCAGTTGGTGGCCGAAGTAGTGCCGAGCGAACAGGCGGTCGCCCCCCAAGACGAACCCGAAGCACTCGGCCAGCCACGCGTAGACATCCTCCCCGACCCGCTCGGCGAAGTCGAAGTTCCAGTAAGCCACGTCGCACGGAACGCCGGCTCGACGCAGTCCGGCCTTCAGCAGTCCCAGCCCCAAGTTGGGCCACCGCAAGTGAAAGAAGGGCAAATTGACCAGAAGGACTCGTGACATGCTGCCACCGAGCGTGCAAGGTGACGGTCGGCCGTGGACTCCGTCCCGGCACGCGCCGGACGTTGGCTGCTGTCGGCGACGACGTCCCCGCCGGTCGACCGACCGTTCACAGAAACTCGCCGACGAACCGACGGAGCTTTTCCTCGGGGAACAGACAGAAGGCGTACTGCCGGTCGCGCAGCACGGCGTTGGCCGCCAGTTGCCGCTCCACTTCGGCCAGTTCACGCTCCACTCGCCGCCGCTTCTCCAAGACGAACGGCGCCAGTTCCTGGTTCACCTGGCGGAACCGTTGGTACCGCTGGTAGTTGGCCTGGAAACGAGCTCGCCGCTCTCGACGGCTCAGACCAGTGGTTCGCGCCGCGTGCTGCTGTTCAATCAGCTGCTGCTTCTGCTGGACCAACTGGCTGGCCCGAACCCGCTCCGGCTCCGGCAACTCCGACAGTTCCACGTGCCGCTGCGGGTTGTAGGTGAGGTCTCGCAGCAGGCGGCGCAGTTGGCGGGCGTCGTCTTCGGTGACTCGGTACGGCTCCGGGCCGGGAAGGTGAAGCGTTCCCGTCACGGCAATGACCGCGGGGGGCTGAAGGCCGAAGAACTGGGCCATGAGTCCGTCGGTCAATTCGTCGTACTTCGCGCCGCCGATTCCGTGAATGAAGACGTCGGCCACCAGAAGGCGACAGAAGAGCGTGGTAGTGAGGGCTCGAGGCCGAACCCGCACGCCTTGCCGTTCCAGCTGGTCCAGAGCCTCCAGCGCCGGGTCGGCCGGCCCATCCGGCTCCAGCGGGAAAGACGTCAGCGTTTCTTGGCCGTCGCCGACCGACACGGTTCCGTTTCGCACGGTGACGAACAGGTGACGGCGAGTCGACTCGCCGGCTCGCCACAGCCAGAACGGCGCCTCCAGCCACCCGTCCTGCTCCTTCAGTTCCGGCACCGGGTGTGTCTTGCTGCGCAACTTGTGCCGCCAGCGGTACTGCCGCAACAACTCGTTGTGGAGCTCGCGGAACCGGGGCAGGTGAGCGACCACGTGGCAAAAGAAGAGTCGGAAACTACGCAGGCGACACACGTGACTGATTGGAACCTCGGCGTTGCAGACACCCCAGGCTCGTTCCAGCCAAAGACGGGCGGCCACCAGGCGGTCGGCCAACCGGTCGGTCCGCTCCCGGGCCGCCACGCCGGCGGGCCACAGGCTCGTCACGACCGGCTGGACGTCCCAGTCGGCCAGAACCGCGGCAACGCGGTCGGCGAACCGCTCGAAGACCCCTTCGTCCAGCACCGCCGCCTCTTCCCACGGTTGCCGCGGGTGCGGTGCGTCGAACGGGACGTCGTCGACCCGCAGCGCGTCGGCCGGTCCGGAGGGAACACGCACGCCCACACCGGGCAGCAGGTCGTTGTCCACCACCAGGTTGACCGCAAGACCGTCACAGCGTCGAGCCGCCCAGGCCAGCGCGAAGTTTTTCAACCAAACGCCTGCGTGGTACAGCTCGGGCTGGTGACCCGCCATGACCAGCGGGCGCGTGTCCAGGTCGGACGGCGGCGAGCTTTGCGGCCAGCCGGCCAGTCGGTCGGTGAACTGGACGGCCGCTTGCCAGACTTCGCGACGAGCCGACAGACGCAGGTCCGACAACGACCGGCCCTGAATACGGACGTCCGAACCGTTCAGCAGCCGCCTGTTGGCCGCAACCAACTCGACCCAGGACTCACGCTCCGGGTAAACGAACACCTGCCCGTCCTCGCGCGGAACGCGAAGAGGGACCGTCGTGGCGGTTTCGAGTTTGAGCGTGTGGCTTTCCACAGCCAACGTCCGGTTTTCGAACGCAAGTTGAGGGTTGAAGCGACGTCGCAGGCTCAGGCTGTTCTCGACGAAAGAGCCGTTCGAGGGCGAGCAGTCTGAACGGGAAACCGACTTCTGTCAAACGCCGTGCGCGTGGCTGGGCCCGTTCTCGCCACCAGCCCTCGGTGTGCCACCGCCTTCCGGTGCGCCCCCCCTTTCCCGGCCGCCGGGCGGCCACAGACGAGCCAGCTCACGGTTCAGAACCTCTTGATAATAAGCCATTCGCCGTTCGGCGTCATCCAACGCCCCACCGAACGAGCGTTCTTCCGCCAGGTAGACCAACGGCACGGGAAATTCGACGATCCGCAGTCCCAGTCGAGCCGCTTGCACCCAGACCTGCAAGGGCATTCCGTAGCCCGGCTCGGTAATGGCCAGTTTCTGCAATGCCTCGGTGCGGTAAGCCTTGAAACCGCAGAAGGCGTCGGTCAGGTGCAGGCCGAGCTCTCGATTCAGACGCTCGGTCAACGCCTGGTTGATTCGTCGTCGGTCTTCGGGCGGACGGGTGTCTGTCGGAAAGCGTTTCAGGTACCGGCTGCCCGAAACAATGTCGGCCGGTGGCTCGCCGGGCCGGTAGACGTGTTCGACAATGGCCGGAATCAGACTCGGCTCGTGTTGGCCGTCGCAGTCAATGGTGACCAGGACGTCGTAGTCGTGACCGACGGCAAAGTCGAACGCAGTCTTCAATGCGGCCCCGTAGCCGAGGTTGCGCGGGTGACGAATGACGTAAATGTCTCGCTGCTCGGCCAGAATGGCCGGTGTTTGGTCGGTCGAGCCGTCGTCGACGACCAGAATTTCCCGGCTGTAGCGTCGGACCTGCTCCAGGACCTCGGCCACGTGCCGCTCTTCGTTAAACACGGGCATTGCAGTCAGGAATTGCACTGGCATGTTCTCGGGCCTCTGAAAGACGGACACCGGAAGTTCGGTCGAGGGAGCTGCCCCGACGCTGAAGCGGCGAAATTGAAAGCACTGTGTGAAAGACAGGTTTCGTCGGTTGTGGATTCTCCTGCTGTCTCCAACTTTTTGCAAAACAAAATTCGAAAAATGTAGAAAAAGTTGCCAAACTGGTGTTGAACTTCTGCTGGCGAGTGGTAGAATCGGGTCGGCGTCGGGAAACGGAGCCGACGTCGACGCGACTTAAACCAGATTGTGAAACTGACTGTTGCCGCGCGGGCGGCTGACCGGAACTGATTGATGGCTTACACGCTGCCAGAACTGCCGTACGGGTACGACGCTTTGGAGCCGCACATCGACGCGCGCACCATGGAGGTTCACCATTCTAAACACCATCAGGGTTACGTCAGCAAGGTGAATGCGGCTTTGGAACGGTACCCGGAGCTGGCAGCCAAGCCGGTGGAGCAGTTGCTTCGCGAGTTGGATTCGGTTCCAGAGGACGTTCGCACGGCGGTCCGGAACCAGGGCGGCGGGCACGCGAACCACTGGCTGTTTTGGACGGTCATGAGCCCCGACGGGGGCGGTCGACCAACGGGAGCGTTGGGCGACGCGTTGGCTTCCGAATTCGGAAGTTTCGAGCAGTTCCAGGAGCAATTTTCGGCAGCCGCCGTGGGTGTCTTCGGCAGCGGGTGGGCTTGGCTGACTGTGGACGACGGGAAACTTCAAATCGAAACCACAGCCAACCAGGACTCGCCACTCAGCCGCGGACGCACACCCATCTTGGGCCTCGACGTTTGGGAGCACGCGTACTACTTGAAGTACCAAAACCGAAGGCCTGACTACGTCAGTGCCTTCTTCCACGTCCTCAATTGGGAAGAGGTCGCGCGGAGGTTTTCGGAAGCGAAAGCTTAACAAGCGGAACCCCCTCCCCATCTCCCTTCTGGCGTTGCTTCTCCCCCGCACGACCGTCACGCTCGACCAGGCCCGCAGCCGCTCAGTCGGCTGCGGGCCTCGGCTCTTTTTGGGGACGACGCGCTGGCGGCTCGACGCATCACGCGACCGGTTCGCAGGGAAAACTGAGTGTCGATCGGAACGAAACTGGAACGGCCGTTCCCTCGGCCAACAGCCGAGGGCCACCTCGGAAAACGACGGCTGCCACGACACCGGCCACGCAAGACGCCCTGTCTCACGCGAGCCGGCCTGACGATTTTTCCGATTTTGACGGGCGTTCTGCGGCCTTGTGGCCGATGAAACTCACAGGAAGCGTGTGCGGGCTGAGTACGCGCCGAGAATCCACCACTCGGTCGAAACGGGTGTCAGGACGGACGGGCCGAACGGACTGAGCGACGCGAAAACGGGCCGGCTGGTCCGGCGGTGGCTCGAGCCAAAGCACGGTGGCTGCGCCCGGACGGTCGTTCTGGTTCGCCTGAAGGAGTCGCCGACAAGACAATGCGACTCACGTTCGCACAAGCCGTTGGCTGCGTAGCGCTGGGGGCCGCCCTGAGCGGGTTGGGGTGCGTGGTGCCCGACTACTACACGCCGGGCGGTTTCAGCAGCACGTACCACCGGCGCGTCTACCCGAGCGTCTCTCGCGTCGCCCTGGGTTGGTCCGACCGGTCGACGGGGGAGGAAGGGGCTGGCAGTGAGCTCGACCGGAGCCTCAACTCCGTCGGCTCGTCGCCTTCCCCACCGTCTTCGTCGTCTCCCTCCCGTACCAACACCTCACCTGAGGCGTGGCCCAACTCCGACACGCGGCCCGACGAATTCGTGGGAAAATGAGCACAAAATCTTTGCCGCGCTGGAACTGCGAAGTGGACTGGGGTTGGGCAGCTGAGCAGGTCGGGAGGGAAGCGGGTTGCAGAGAGACGCGCTGGACCCACGTTTGAACGGCGCCGACCTCCGAAAGAAGGCCATGCAGTCTAGGCGAAGCCGCACGTGAAGCTTCGTTGCTCCTCGACTCTCATTCGCTTGAGCTCCCCGCCAACTCCAGTTGCCGCCCCATACCTTCCGGCTCACCACCGCCGGACGAAGGGGCCGTTCCGCCAGCCCGACGGTGCCTAAAGCCGCCAATGGTACAACCCGGTCTGGCGGAGCAAACCACGCGGTCGCTTCGCTCAAACTCCACGCCCTCCAGCCAGCAAGCTCTACGCGTGCCCGAGACAGCCCGCCTCGACGCCGTCGAACGGCCGTGCGCTTCAACCTGCTCGAACAAGAATTGAGCCAATCGCTCGCTCGCCGCGTACCGCTTCCGCCGACCCACCAGACACAGCAGCTCGTGCTGCAATTCCTCGCCACGCTACCGCAGCTGCTCCGCCGAGACCTCGCCCCGCAGCCAACGGTCCCGCCAGCAAAGCGGCTCTTGCAACAGACGATCGACCCCGCGCGCAAACCGAGCGGCTCTGGGCGGCAACGTCGCGATCAGCTCCCGGCGCCGGAGGGCCCTCGCTCTGTGGTGGCCGCAGCCGGACGCGAGGGACCGCGTCCCTCCGGAGGGCCACGCTCCGTCGTGGCCGCAGGGCCACGCTCCGTCGTGGCCGCAGCAGTTGGTTCGCGATTCGGGGTTCGGAATTCGGGACCCGGGACGCGGACGCGAAAGGATCGCGTCCCTCCGATTCTCGGACAACCTCCGTCCTCGTTGGCTAGAGAAGTCGGAGCGTCCAGACGCTGCGTCCCGCTGGCCGACTCGGCCTTCGTTCAGCTCAGCCCGTCCAATTCGTTCAACTTCCATAGCCACGACGGACGAACTCGATTCACTCCCTCCCAACGGGCCAATGACGAAGCGCCCATGGGCGGCAGGCAGGTCCGTCGGAGCGAACCGACGGGTGGCCCGCGGGGGTCTCACTGCTCGCGGAAAGTGCCGGCAACTTGGCCAGAGCGCTTCGCTCTGGTCTTCAGCCGCTTGATGGCTTCCGGCGTTACGTAGTGGATGTTGATCACTCCCAACAGGCGGCCGACCGGCGCCTCTTCGTACTCTTCCACAGTGCCTTCCTGTTTCTCGTCCGGTCTGGTGCCTACCCCGCCGGGTGGGATGCCCCGGCCCTTCGGCTTCGCGGGCGGCACCTCGTAAAAAGCCGCCGTGATCACCCCCAATTGGTCCGTGTAACCGGCCTGGAACGCCAGCGACTCCAACGCGTCCACCACCTTGAACGTCTCCCATTCGTAGCGGGCTCTGCCCTCAGCGTCCTCGCCCAGCCGATGGTAGAACCCCGAGATGGTGTAGGTCTCCTTGGGCTCCAGACGCCACGCCCGCGCCCGGTCCAGGCTGACCCGCTGCGCCGGCCGGTACACCACCGTGGGCCGCCCGTCCGGCCCCGGCGGACCCGCTACCGGCTCATCCAGCGTGTTCAGTCCGTCAATGAGCAGACGCAGGTAAACCCGCTGGTCGCTGCGGTTTTCCACCTGCACCTCGTAAACCTCTCCTTTGCGAAGCGGCACGTATTCCTTACCGTCGATAAACACACTTTCCCGCAGCTCGCCGTTGACCACAAGCCGAACGCGAAACGGGAAACCGGGGTCCTGTTGCGGCGGCACCTTCTTCTTTTCGCCCTTTCTCGGTTCCTTCGACTTCGTAAACGGCTTGGGATTCTTGGGCGTGGGAGCCGACGGCGGTCCTGACGTCGGCTTCAGGTTGCTCCAACTGTCGCCGAACATCGCCCGCTCTGAATCATTGAGCCAGGCCACCGTCTGAAACCGACCCAGCAGCCGAGCCGTGCGGGTCTCACGCAACTCGCACCGCAACGTCACCAGCCGATCGCTCCGCGCACAGAAGCTGCCCACCACCACCGTCTCCAACGGCTTGTTCTCGCTCAAAATCCCTCGCACGATCGGCCGGCGAAAGCTCGCAGGGGTAAACCGGCCGCGGACCAGCGACCGGTGCAAACTGTCATGGGGAACCAGCTCGAAGTCCGCCCCGATCAGCCTGGCCTGCTCTCTCAGCTGCCGCTCCAACTCCTGAGCACACCAACGGCCGGCAATACACGGTTCCACGCTCGTCACCAAGCTGACAGGCCTGTCGCCGCCCAGCGGACGAAACTCCGTCACCCCCAGCCGTCGGACGCGTTCTTGCTTGCCCGTGTCGGCCAATTGCCGAGCCAGCTGGTTCAACGCTTCGACCAGCGCCGACGGCTCCATCCGGCTCACCCAGCCGCGACTGTCTCGCCCTTCTCCTGTGCTGGTCTGCCAGGGAGTCTGTTCTTGGCCAACGATCTTCCGGGCCGCTTCCGCCACTCGTTCGAAAACATAGTCGTACAGCTCCGTGGGCGTCACCTGATGGTCACCATCGCGGTCCGCATGCCCCAGAACGGCCTGCACGAACCAGAAGCCGAACAGCGTTTGCTCACTCGGCTGCCAAACCAGACTCTTTTGTCCTTCCCTGCAACTGGTGAGGATCGTCAGTCCTTCGACCCCGGCCAGCGCTTGCCCGATCGCCTCTCCACTGGCCGTCTCTGCTGAACCGGTCTGGCCACAAACATCCAAAACCAATAACTTCGTCCCAGCCCGACAGGCAGTCAGTTGCCCCCGTAGCGCCCCGGAACACGCG
>CAYSAG010000051.1:0-22833 GCA_964428935.1 uncultured Planctomycetaceae bacterium
CTTACAGTGCTCCGGAATTCTGGTGGAAGCGGACGACCCAAGTCGAGAACCCCGACCTGCCGTGGTTGGTGCGAGCCGTTCGCACGGTCGGTCGGTGGCTGGCAAAGGCAATCGACAAGGTCATTGAGGGGCTGCGCTGGATTTTGCGAAAGTTGTTCCGTCCGTTGGCCGGCCGGCCCGCAGACGGCAGCGAGACGGCGCTGGCGGTGTGGGCGACGCGCTCGCTCCTGCTCGCCCTCGGCGTCCTCATTCTTGCACTCCTTCTTCGCCACGCCGGTCCGGTGCTGCGGCAGTGGCTGGCGCGGGAGACGCGGTTTGAGCGAGGCTCGACGTTGCCGGAGGTCGAAACGCTGCCAGCTCCCGACCGGCTGCTGGCCGAAGCCAACCAACGGCTTCAGCGAGGAAACTACCGCGAGGCGGTCCGCTACGCCTTCCTGGCTCTGTTGGCGGGTCTTCAGGACCGAGGCTGGCTGCGTTACGACCCGTCGCGGACGAACCGCGAGTACTACCGTGAGCTGCTGCCGCGGCGAGTGGTGGCCGACGGCTTCCGACTGGTCGCCGCCGACTTCGAGCGGGTCTGGTACGGCGGTCGACCGGCCGACCGGGCTTGGGCCGAGCGGGTCCTGGCTGCTTGCAGGCAACTGTTGACTCAACAGGCGTCGGAGGCGGCCTCGTGAAGACCAAAGGACGAACCGTCTTCGTGGTGCTGACCGTGGCGGTGCTGCTGGCCGTCACGTACTTCGCCGGAAGCCGGCTGAGCGCCGTGTACCGGACGCCGCTGTCGGCGTGCGTCGAGGATTCGGGCACCGGCGGTGGGCTCGCCGTCGTCCGGTTTGCCGAGCGGCTGGGGTACCAAGTCGTCCCGGTGCGCGAACCGGTGTGGCAGGGCGTGAGCTCATTGCCGGCGTCGGAAGGCGTGTGTCTGGTCACGGCGGGCGCCGCCAAGTGGCAACCACCGGACCCACACACGGGCGAAGCGGCCTGGGCGCGTCTGAAGTCTTGGGTCGAGCGGGGCAACTCGCTGGTGGTGCTGGCCGTCAACGCGGACGGCTTGCCGCCGTTCCTTTTCGACGACGCGGAGCAGGAACCGGCTGTCGCGAACGAGCGGGTGGCGTTCTTCTACGCGGTCAGCGTGCCGGACGAGTCGGCAACAGAGCCTCAGACAACTGTGGTTCCGACGCCGTACGGTCCCCTGACCGTGCTCAAGGACGGCCCGAGGCTCCAGACGGAACCGGCGGACGGACAACTGTTCGGCGACGCCGACGGCACCGTGTTGCTGCGGGTGTCCGTGGGCCGAGGTCGGGTGCTCGTTCTGCTGGACGACTTTGCCTGGGTCAACGCCGGCTTGGACTGGGGCGAGAACGCAGCCGCGCTGGCCGCGGTTCTTCACGAGAACGCCACCTCAGGTCTGGTTGCGGTCGACGAGTACCGGCACGGACACGGACGGACCGACTCGTTCGTCACGTTCGGGCTGTCGCTGCCGGGAGCAACCAGCTTTCTGAGCATTGCTCTGATTTGGACGCTGCTTTACGTTTGGGCGGGCAACTGGCGGTTCGGGCCGCCGGAACCGTACGAACAGCCGGAGCGGCGAACGGCCATGGAGTACATTGAGTCGGTGGCCGAGCTGTACCGGCGGGCCCAGGCCGCTCCGCTGGCCGTGGCCGCCGTGGCGAACCGGCTGCGGCTGTTGAGTCGTCAACGCGGCCACGAGGCGGAGGACGTGGCCGAACGGCTGGCGGAAGCCGACCGGTACGTCCAAAGCGGCGAGCGGCCGGCACAGCCAACCGCCGCCTGTCGATTGGTTCGAGAGCTGATTCAACTGAGGAAGCAACGGTATGGACATTGACGGTGTGCACCAACAGGCCGAGCGGCTTCGTAAGGGGTTGACCAGCGTCTTCGCCGGGCAGCCCGAGTTGGTCGACTGCTTGCTAGCGACAGTCTACTCGGGCGGACACGTCTTGCTGGAGGGCGTGCCGGGGGTGGGCAAGACGCTGCTGGCCAAGGCTCTGGCTCGCCTGCTGGGCGCGGAGTTCCGTCGAATTCAGTTCACCCCCGACCTCATGCCGTCAGACATTCTGGGCACCGAGGTCTACCAAATGGAAACTCGGCGGTTCGAGCTCCGCGAGGGGCCGGTTTTCACGACCATTCTGCTGGCCGACGAGGTGAACCGAACGCCGCCCAAGACGCAAGCCGCTCTGCTGGAAGTCATGGAAGAGCGGACGGTCTCGCTGGGCGGTCGAACCCGCGCGCTGCCGCCGTTGTTCACGGTCTTGGCCACGCAAAACCCAATCGAGTACGAAGGAACCTACCCGCTGCCCGAAGCGCAGGTCGACCGGTTCATGGTCAAACTGCTGGTCGACTACCCCAGCGAGGAAGACGACTTGGTCATTCTGGACCACTACAACCAGAACCGCGACCTGCACCGCGAGGTTGTCGAACGGCTGCAGCCAGTGACCTCGCCGGACGAAGTCCTGGCCGCTCGCGAAACCGTGCGACAGGTGGCCGCTTCGCCCGACATTCTGAAGTACATTCGGGCCATTGTTCGCCGGACCCGGCAGCACCCGCAGGTGCAGTTGGGAGCGAGTCCGCGGGGGGCCATTCATTTGTTGCTGTTGAGCAAAGCGGTGGCCGTCATGGACGGACGCGACTTTGTCACACCGGACGACGTCAAGACGGTCGCTCCCGCCGTGCTCCGCCACCGCCTGCTGCTCACGCCGGAGGCCCAGGTGGCGGCTCGCACCGCGGACCAGGTGTTGCAGTCGGTGCTGGGACAGGTCGAGGTGCCGCGGTGATTCCGACAGCCCGCACGTTTCAACTGGGGTTGGTTTCGCTGGCCGTCCTGGTGTTGGGCCGAGGGACGCCGACCAGTGTGGCGTTGGCCTGGACTGTGGTCGCGGTGGCCCTGTTGGGCTTCCTGGTCGACGCTTGGCTGGCTTGGCGGCGACCTCGGTTGCGTCTGGAACGGCTTGCTCCGACGCAGCTCCACGTCGACCAACCGCACCCAATTCAGTGGCGAGTCGAGAACCGGTCGCCGTTCGCCGTGACCGTTCGGCTTCGCGACGCTCGGCCCTCGCACACGCGAGCCGAGCCGCTGGAGCTGGTCGCCACAGTTCCAGCTCACTCACGTCGGGTCTTGACTTACCAGTGCACGCCGACGCGCCGAGGTCCGGACCAGTTCGGCGACGCGGTCTACCGCGTGCGCGGTCCGCTCGGACTGGCCTGGGTCCAGCGCAAGCAGCCGGCCGCTCAGCCGGTTCGCGTCCTGCCTCACTTGGCCAATTGGAAGGCGGCGGAGCTGGCGGAACGGCAGGCGTTGGTGCGTCAGTCGGGCAGTCACCGTTACCGCTGGCGCGGTTCGGGCACGCTGTTCGAATCCCTGCGCGAGTACTCGCCCGAAGACGACATTCGCTGGGTCGACTGGAAAGCCACAGCCCGCCTGCAAAGACCGATTAGTCGCAATTACGAAGTGGAGCGGCACCAGCAAGTCATGCTGCTGGTCGACGCCAGCCGAATGATGTCCACTTACTGCGGGCACCGGACCAAGTTCGACGCCGCACTGGAAGCAGCCGTGTTGGCCATGCGAGCCGCCATTGACCAAGGCGACTCGGCCGGTCTGCTCCTCTTCTCCGACCGCGTCGACGCTTACCTGCACCCACGGCGGGAACGGAGTCAGCTGCAAGCGGCCATGGAACTGCTCTACGACCGCTACCCGAAGTTGGTCGAGCCGGACTTCGAGTCGGCACTGACTCTGACGGCCGTTCGTCTTCAGCGGCGCAGTCTGATTGTCGTGCTGACGGACGTGACGGTGGTCGAAGCGGCTCGGCGAATGGCCGCCTACTTGCGCCGGCTGACTCCCCGGCACCTGCCGCTGGTGGCCACCATTGCCGACGACGTGGTGACCGAACTGGAAGTGACGGAACCGAGGACCGCCGAAGAGCTTTACCAAGTGGCCGTGGCGAATGAGCTCATGCACCAGCGAGCGGAATTGCTGCACGAATTGCGGTCGGCGGGAATCGAGGTGGTCGACACCCGGGCCGACCAGTTGGCCACGCAAACAATCGAACGCTACTTCGAGCTGAAGCGTCGGCTCCGGCTGTGACGCCGTGAACGGCGTGGGAGCTGGCGTCAGCAGGCGGTCCGGTCCGGCGGCGGACAAACGGTCGGCACTGCTTTCGCGGCGCCGCAGCTTTCGACTCCCGTCCGGGCCGGTTGCGTTCGACCACTCCCCCCTGGACTGCCTCGACCGTTGTTGTCCTACCCCAGCGAAATGCCGGCAATTGTCGGCAAAGGGTTGTTTGGCCGGCGGCAGCGCGTTAGCCTAAAACTTGTGGCAGCTCTGGAGGACGAAAGCGAGGCGTTCGAGAGAGTTTTCGCGGCTCTGGGGGGCGTGGCAGAGCCGCTTCCCTGTCGGGGCGGCAGAGCTTTTGGCGGGCAAGCGTGTTGAAGAGCTCCGGACTGGCAGCTCGGTCCGTGCCAAGGGGCCACGACAGGACAGACGCCGCGAAAAGTCGGGCCCGTCCGGAACGAAGCGGTCCGTTCCACACGTTTTCTTCGGTTCGACCCGTCTGTCAAAGCAGAACGAGAAGGGGGAATGAACGATGGTTTCAGCCCGAGCCCAGGAAGTCGCCGAAATACTTTGGGAACTGAAGCGGGCGGGCAAGGTGGCCACGTACACGGCCATTGCTCGCCGCGCCGGGTTCAGTCCGGGGGCTCACGGCAACACGCTGAAAAAGTACTTGGACGCCGTCCGAAAAGACTGGCCGCACTTGCAGTGGTGGCGAGCCATTCGGGACGACGGAACCGTCGAGAAAGACTCCGAGCAGGCCGAAAAGCTGCGTGAAGCGGGCTTCGAATTGGAAGAGTGCACGTCCGAGAACGGCAAACCCCAAGTGCGAATTGCCGCGCTGGAAGAACACCTCATGAGTTGGACGGAGGAGGGAGTCGAAGGGTAGGACGGACCGAGCGGCCGGTTCGGCCCACTTGCACGACGGCGTCCCGCCACAACCCGACGTGACGCAACCGTTTCCAGACCGGCCGGAAGGCCGTGTCTACTCGAGGGTTCTTTGCCCGACGCAGCTCCACGCCGGGCCGGTGTGACCCGTTCCCTTACCGCGGCGACACACGACTGGGGCCGTCGGTCCGTGCCGGACTTTTCAGCCCTTGCCGGTCAGCAGTCTGGCGAGGTATTGGCCGGTGTAGCTGCTCTTGCGACGAGCCACTTGGCGGGGTGTGCCGCTTGCCACCACTTGTCCGCCTCGTTCGCCGCCCTCGGGCCCCAAGTCGACCACCCAGTCTGCTGCGGCGACCAGGTCCAGGTTGTGTTCAATGACGACCACGCTGTGTCCCTGCTCGACCAATCGGTGCAGCAGCTGGACCAGGCGCTCCACGTCGGCCGGGTGCAGGCCCGTCGTCGGCTCGTCCAGCACGAACAGAGTCGGAGCGGTCGAAGGCTGCCCCAGTTCCGCGGCCAGCTTGACCCGCTGAGCCTCGCCACCGGAGAGCGACGTGGACGGTTGCCCCAGCTTCAGGTACCCCAGCCCAATGTCGACGAAGGTCTGCAGTTGAGCCCTCAGACGCGGGAACTGGTCGAAGAACGCAACCGCCTCGTCGAACCTCATGTCCAGCACGTCGGCAATGCTCTTTCCGCGGTAGCGGACCGTCAACGTGGCTCGGTTGAAACGCCGACCACCGCACTCCGAACACTCGACCAGCAACTCGGCCAGTGGCGGCATTTCCAGCTTGCGAACGCCCTGCCCGGCACAGTGCGGACAGCGTCCGGCCGTCGCGTTGAAGCTGAAGCGGCTGGCGGTGTAGCCACGAATTCGAGCTTCCCGGGTTCGAGCGAAAATCCGGCGAATGTGGTCCCAAACGCCGCAGTAGGTGGCCGGAGTGGACCGCGGGGTCTTTCCAATGGGCGAGCGGTCGACCTGCACGACTCGACCCACGTGTTCAAAGCCGCGCAGCTCCACGCCGGCCAGCTCGCCCGCCTCCTCCGGCACGACAAACACCGACGGCGGACGTTCGCTGGCCCGACGCAACGCTCCCCCACCGGCCGACCTTCGGCCCAGCGCCTGCTGCAAGACCGGCACCAACGTCTCCGTCACCAACGACGTCTTTCCCGACCCGCTGACACCGGTCACGGCGACCAGACAGTGAAGCGGCAACTCCACGCAGACGTTCTGCAGGTTGTGCAGTCGCGCGTTCCGGAGTTCCAGTCGGGGAGCGGAGCGGACGGCTCGCCGTTTACGTCCCGCGGGCCGAGCCGCCGCGCCGGCTTCGTCTCGCAGAAACCGAGCGGTGACGGACTGGCGGCATTGAGCCACTTGTGACGGCGGACCGGCCGCCACGACGCGTCCTCCGTCCTGTCCCGCTCCCGGCCCCAAGTCCACCAACCAGTCCGCTTGCCGAAGCACCGCCGGCTCGTGTTCCACGACCAACACCGAGCTGCCGCCTTGGCACAGCCGTCGCAGGGAACGCACCAAGCGGTCTGTGTCCCGCGCGTGCAAGCCGACGGTGGGCTCGTCCAGAATGTAACACACGCCCGCCACGCCCGCTCCCAAGCAGGCCGCCAGCCGAGCCCGTTGGTACTCGCCGCCCGAAAGACTGCGAGTCGGTCGGTCCAACGACACGTAGCCCAAACCGACCTCGCACAAGAACCGCAGACGTGAGGTGATTTCGGGCAAGACTTTGCTCGCCACCAAGGCCGCGTGGACCGACAGCGTCCCGTTCCCGGACTGTTCCAGCAACGGCACCGGGCCCGTCCGACTCTTCGCCCGCTCGGCCTCTTGCAACGCCCTGTCGAAAAACTCCAAGGCCGCCTCGACCGACAGCGCCGTCAGTTCGTGAATGGCTTTGCCCAAGAAGGTGACCGCTCGAGGGAACGGGCCCAGCCGACTGCCCTGGCACTCCTCACACCGTTGCAGCGACACACCGGCTGGAAGGTCGGTCAGGGGAGCGTCGGCGTCGCGTTCGCGGCGTCGCCTTCGCGTCCGACGAAGCTCACCGACCGGAACGGCTCCCAAACCCCGACACCGCGGACAGGCACCGTACGGGCTGTTGAAGCTGAAGGTCCTCGGCTCCAGGTTCGGGAAGCTGAGGCCGCAGTCGCGACAGGCGTTTCGGTCGCTGAACAACACGTCTTGCCAACCGGCGTCCGACTGGTAGCACACCAGGCATTGCCCGTCGGCCAGACGCAGAGCGGCTTGCACCGACTCGGCCAACCGTTGGCGAATGCCCGGCTTCAGCACCAGGCGGTCGACCACAGCCTCGACGGTGTGCTCCCGCGACGCAGCCAGCTCCGGCGGTGTCGTGACGTCCAACACTTCGCCGTCGACGCGAGCCCGCACGTAGCCTTCGCGAACAATCCGCTCGAACACCTCGCGGTGCTGTCCGCGTCGAGCTCGCAGCAGGGGAGCCAACACCAACACGCGCCGTCCTTCGCCCAATTGCAGCACGGCGTCGACAATGGCTGTGCTGGTCTGCTGAGAAATGGGCCGACCGCACTGAGGACAATGAGCTTGTCCGGCGCGAGCGTACAAGAGGCGAAGAAAGTCGTAGATTTCCGTCGTGGTGGCCAGCGTGCTGCGGACGTGCGCCGTGGAGGCTTGCTGGTCAATGCTCAGCGTCGGCGGAAGGCCGTCGATTTGGTCGACGTCGGGACGCTGGACTTCGCTGAGCAGCAGGCGCGAGCGTCCGGCCAGACAGACCAGGTACCGCCGTTGCCCTTCGGCGAAGATCGTGTCGCGGGCCAACGAGCTCTTGCCACTGCCGCTCACGCCCGAAATGACGACCAGCCGTCCCAACGGAATGTCGACGTCGACGCTCTGCAAGTTGTGGACGCGAGCGCCGCGAATGACAATCCGGTCGACTGCCGCGTTCATGGCGTGTCGTCTTCCGTGGCAGTGCTGCTGGAAGTGGGGGCTTTCGCCGACGGGGCCGTCGAGCTCGCTGCGCCCGGCTGCTCCGAGCCACCGCCGGTCGCAGCCTGAACCGCCGCCGTGGCTGTGTCCCGCAGCCGACGGAGCCACCGTCGGGCCCACGCAAACTCAATGGCCAGAATGCCCAGTCCAATCGGAATGACGACCACGGCCGGGCCGGGTAAGAAAATCAGCGAGACCCCAAACAGCACGACCGTCGTGCCAATGACAAAGACGACCACGCGGCGAGCCTGTCGGTAGGCCGAGTAGGCGAAGTCGTTGAAGTGCTTGAACCAGCGTGGCATGCGGAGCTTGTCGCAGTAGGGGCCTGACGGCGCTCAACCGCCGTCGCGAGTCAACTGCTGGAAACGCTGACGCAGCTCGCGAGTCACCGGGCCCGGCTTGCCGTCACCAATGGTCCGACCGTCCAAACTGACGACTGGAATCACTTCGGCAGCCGTGCCGGTCAGGAAGCACTCGTCGGCTACAAAAATGTCGTGCCGTTGCAAAGTCGTTTCCTCGACCGGGTAGCCGGCTTCTCGAGCCAGACGAATGACGACGTTGCGTGTAATTCCCACCAGAATGCCAGCGTCCGGCGGCGGAGTGCGAATGACGCCGTCTTTGACGACGAAAATGTTGTCGCCCGTGCATTCCGCCACCTCGCCCTTGTGGTTCAACATCAAGGCTTCAATCGCCCCGGCGTCGGTCCCCTCAATCTTGGCCAGAATGTTGTTCAAGTAGTTGAGCGACTTGATTCGCGGGCTGAGAGCGGCCGGGTGGTTGCGAATGGTGCTGGCTGTGACCAAGTGCAGACCGTTCTCGTAGAACTCCGGCGGGTACAAAGTAATCGTGTCGGCAATGATGATGACCTGCGGGTTGCTGGTTTTGCGGATGTCCAGTCCGAGCGTGCCGGCACCGCGAGTCACGACCAGTCGAACGTAGCCGTCTTGGATTTCATTCGCCGCGACCGTCTGTTCGACCGCCCGAATCATTTCGTCGGGCGTCATGGGAATCGAAAGTCGAATGGCCTTGGCGCTCTCATACAACCGCTCCACGTGCTCCTTCAACAAGAACACGCGGCCGCTGTAAACGCGAATGCCCTCGAAGACGCCGTCGCCGTAGAGCAGGCCGTGGTCGAAAACGCTGATTTTGGCCTCTGCCTGGTCGACCAAAGCCCCGCTGATGAAAACCTTTTTCCCCATCGATTCGCGTTTCCCACCCCGGTCTCAGAGCAACTCGGAAGCCACCGCGTCTACACAAAGCAACGGGGAGACACGTCGTCGCCGGTGTGCCTCCCCGAAAAATTGGCTTCTATTGGTCGGTGCCGTCACGCCGCGTCGCTGACCGGCTGAATCCGGCCCTCTTTCAGACGAACGACTCGGTGAGCCTGCCGGGCGACGGACTCGTCGTGAGTGACCATGATAATAGTCAGCCCTTCTTGGGCGTTCAAGCGCTGGAGCAGCTCCATGATTTCCCAGCCGGTTTGGCTGTCCAGGTTGCCCGTGGGTTCGTCCGCCAGAAGGATTTCCGGCTTGGCCACCAGCGCTCGCGCAATGGCCGCCCGCTGCATTTCCCCGCCCGACAGTTCCGACGGCCGGTGCTTCAGCCGATGTGACAGCCCGACTTTGTCCAGAATGTCGCTCGCCATTTCCCGAAACTGCCGTCGCCGCCGCCAAAAGCTCCAAGCCGAATGGCGAATCATGAGCGGACTCATGACGTTTTCCAGAACGTTCAGCTCCGGCAGCAAATGGTAGAACTGAAAGACAAAGCCGAACACGCGGTTTCGCAGTTCGTCCCGAGCTCGGTCCGGCAAGTCGTCGACCCGCTCGCCGTGAAGCAAAATCTCACCCACGTTCGGACGGTCCAGCAGACCCAACAGGTGCAGTAACGTGCTCTTACCCGACCCCGACTGACCGACGACGGAAACGAACTCCCCTTGCCGCACCGCCAAATCCACGCCGCGCAAAACCGAAATTCGGTGCTGTCCCTTCCGAAAAGCCTTTTCCAAAGCGACGGCCGCCAGGTGTGCGTGCTTCGGATCCAAGGTTTGCGCAAGGCGCCGTCGTGTTTGCATCGCTGTCACCGCCGTTGTCATCGGAACTCCCTTTCCCGCAGGCCAGTTCGTCCGATTCGCTCCCGGTCGAACGGTTGGACCGGCGTGTCTCGCTCTACCTCGACGTCGTCCAGCCGCAGTCGGTTTCCGTTCGCTTCCTTCCGCAGGTCCGGTCAGTCCAGCAGGGGGCTGTGGTTTTCGCCCGCTTCGGTCGCCCGCTTCGGGCACCGGAGTCCGGGCAAGGGCTGGCGTGGTCCACTGACGGCCGATCCGGTCCGGACGTCAAACCTACTCGTAACGCAAGGCTTCGACCGGGTCCAGCCGAGCCGCTCGACGAGCCGGAAGGACGCTGGCTAGAACCGCAATCGACATGGCTCCCAGCGCCACAAAAAGGACCATCCACGGGTCCACGTGCGTCGGGATTTCCGGGAAGTAGTAAATTCGCTCGTCAAAAACCTTTCGCCCCAGCAGCCAGGACAACCCAGACTCGATTTCATTGATGTAGTGGACGAACACCAGTCCCAAAGCGACGCCCACACCGCTGCCGACGACGCCCAGGGCCAGCCCGTAGGACAGGAAGATAGACATGATTCCGCCCGAGCTGGCTCCCAGCGCCTTCAAGATCCCAATGTCCCGAGTCTTCTCGACCACAATCATGAAAAAGATGGCCAAGATTCCAAAACCGGCGACGGCGATGATCAGAAACAGCAGCACGTTCAAGATGGCCGACTCCATTTCAACGGCAGCCAGCAGCGGTCCCTGCTTTTGTTCCCACGTCCGAACGGAAAACGTGCTGGGCGGGAAGACCGCTCGCAGCCGCCGGACAACCTCTTTCGCGTCGTCGTAGTTTTTCAGTTTGATGTGAATGGAGGTAATGGAGCGGCTTCCGGTCTCTGGGTCGATCATGCCGCGGACCCGTTGCAGTTCTTCGATGTTGCAGAAGACGAGTGTGCTGTCGTATTCGCTCATTCCGCTCCGGAACAAGTCGACCACGGTGGCGTTGAACCGACAAACCTGAGGCGGGTGTCCGGCCGTGACCGTGCTGATTTGGACGTCGTCGCCGGGCTGGACCATTCGCACCGTCCGCATCTGTCCGGTGTCGCGGTCTTCGTACGTAAACTCGACCAGTCCGGCTCCCACGTAGACCCGCGCCGGCCACGGCGCCGTTGGGTCCGAAGCGGCGGGCTGCGCCGACGAGCCCGGCTGCGACGCGAAGGGATCGGTCGCGAACGGGTCGTCGGGACCGGCCGTAGTCGAGCTGGCTTGGGGCGAGCTGGACGGTGTCGACGGGCCTCCAGCCACCGCGTTCGTCGCTGGACCGGCCGCCGAACCGGGGCTGCCGAGGTCGGGAGCCCGTTCCGGCGCCGGCGGCTCCGCGGTCTGAGTCGGCTCGTTGGCGGCCAAGTCCGCCGACTGAGCGTCTTGGAGCTCCTCGAACAGTCGCTGCTGCAACACCCACCGCCGTCGGTACTCTTTCGCCTCTTCCGTCAGCTCCCAATCCGGCGGCTCGTCCATCGACTTGAGCGGCGGGCGAATGACGGTGTCTCCGTCCTTCAACGGGTGGTAGTTTTGCAAGTGCTGCACCAGCGGCCCCACTCGCGACTTGCTGACCGGGTCGATGCCGACCAACGTGACCGGCCGAGTGATCCACTGGCCCGCGTACTGGAAGCTCATCATGCCGTAAATTTCCACCGTCGGCGACATGGCTTCGATGTACTCGCCGGCGGCTTGTCGAGCCAGTTCCATCAGTTGATCGGCATTGGGGACGCCGTCCAGACTGTTCGTTTCGACGACCACGTCGGCCAGAATGCCGTGAATGCGGTCGCGCATTTCAGAGCTGAACCCGGACATGACGCTGTTGACCACAACCAACGTGGCCACGCCCAGCATCACACTGACGATGCTCGCCAGAGCAATGTAGCGGGTCTTCAGGTAGCGCAAGCAGAGCAACAACTTGTACATTTCGCCAATCCCTCGGCTAAAGCGAGCTCGACCGGTTCAATGGGTCGGCCGTCCCGCGCAGCGTCCTCCAATTTTTCGGCGAATGCTCGTGCCTTCACCCGGCGTGAGCCTCGTTGGATCGGCTGGGCGGTCCGCCGCAAGAAGCAGCCGGGCCGCGTGCCGATCGCGTTGGGCTCACGCCGAAGCTGACTCGGCGTCCTGCTTCGGCTCCCCCCTGTCACCGGCCTCCCTGGACCGTTGGTCGTCCTCGGCCCTCTGGGGCTGCTCCGGACGCAACAGCGGAAAGAAAATGACGTCCCGAATCGTCCGGCTATTGGTCAGCAACATGACCAGTCGGTCGATGCCGATGCCCAATCCGCCGGCCGGAGGCATGCCCACTTTTAGCGCTTGGATGAAGTCGCGGTCCATGCGAGCCATGGACTCCTCTTCCGGAAGGCCGGCCAACTGCGTCCGAAACAGCTCCTCCTGCAAGTACGGATCCGTCAGTTCCGTGTACGCGTTCGCCAGCTCCATGCCGCACACAAAAAGCTCGAACCGCTCGGCGATTTCCGGTTGCTCGCGTTTGCGTTTCGTCAGCGGGCAGATCGAGGCCGGGTAGTCGATGACAAAGACCGGGCCGGTCAGTCGGTCGTGCACGACCTGTTCGAACACTTTGTCGACGACGACGTCCGGGTGGACTGCCTCGGTTTCGATTTCCAGTTCCGCCGCCGCTTTCTTGACGGCGTCCCGGTCCAGCATGTCGCAGCCCACGTGTTCGCGAAACAGCTCGGCGTACGTGCGCCGTGGCCACGGAGGCGTGAAGTCGATTACCTGCTCACCCCAAGGAACTTGAAGCGACTCGCCCAGCGACCGCACTGCGTTGACAATCAGCTTCTCGGTCAAATCCATCATGCTGCGGTAGTCGCCGTAGGCCTGGTAGATTTCGATCATGGTGAATTCGGGGTTGTGGGTCGCGTCGATGCCTTCGTTTCGAAACACGCGACCAATCTCGAAGACCCGCTCCAGGCCACCGACCAGCAGCCGCTTCAGATGCAGCTCCGGCGCGATTCGCAAGTAGAGATCGATGTCGAGAGCGTTGTGGTGCGTGACGAACGGTCTGGCGGCCGCTCCACCGGCCACCGCGTGGAGCATCGGCGTTTCGACCTCGACGAAGCCCTCCGACTTCAGCGTTTCCCGGATCGAATCGATGATCTTCGTCCGTTTCAGCATCCGCTCCAGCACGCCTTCGTTGTAGATCAGGTCGATGTAGCGGCGGCGGAGTAGCAGCTCGATGTCGCGAGCTCCGTGGTATTTCTCGGGCGGTTGGGCCAGCGACTTGCACAGCGGGGTCAGCCGGTCCACAAAAACCGATTTCTCGCCGGTGTCGGTCTTCCACAGCCAGCCGTCGATTCCGATGATGTCGCCCAAGTCAATGGCCGACAGCAACTCCCACTGCTGTTCGCCCACGTCGCCCCGCGAAAACAGCAACTGAATCTTGCCGGTCCAGTCCTTGATGTCGTAGAAGCGAAGTTTGCCCGCCTTGCGGCGGCGAAGAATTCGACCGGCCACACGCACGTACTGGCCTCGCACGCCAGGTTCTTCCGGACACAGCTCCCGAGCCCGGGCGATCGGCATGTGTCCGTCGAAGCGACCGCCCCATGGGTCGAACCCCAGCGCTTCGATCTTCTTCAGCTTCTTCAGTCGGTCTTGTTCGAATCGGTCCGGCTTCGATTCTGCCATTTTCTCGTTGTGGCCTTGTCTCGCTTGTCCCATCCCAGGTGCGTTGGCCGGACGAGGACGCCTTTCTGGCGTACCGGTGCCCCTTCCGCGTTGGCTGTCTGAAGCACAGCGTCAAGACGGCCGGCCAAGTCGGCAAATGATCCGGGAAACCGCTTCCAACGTCAATGTCAAACGAGCATTTTGAAAATGCACAGAAGTGTCGCCACGGAGACAGACGCAGAAGGACTGCGGGCGGAGCACGTCTGGCGAACGGAACCGGACGCGCAGAGAAACTCCTCGGGCCAAACAGGCGGGACAGACAAGACGGAGGTCGCTCAGTCGCCAGGTGCCCGGCAGCCTCCAGGCGGCCGCGGCCAGCCAACCTGGTCAACGAAGCGCCACACTGTGCTCCAGACGGTTGCGCGTGGCCGAGGCGGGCATGATGGGTCTGCCGTTGGGAACGATGCTCAGGCTCTCCGGACGGTTCTGCTTGAGCCAATTCGTCAAAGCGGCCAGCCGGTCGCCGGGAATGCGGTTCCGACCCTGGTCGTGCAGGACGAAGCGAATGACCGGCAGGACGGCGTTGTAAGCCTCTTCGGCCATCCGGCTGGCGCTGCCGTCCGCCAGGAAGCCTGCCGTTCGTCGTCCGTCGCTGGTCTTTTCCTGCGGAGAGACCGGCTTGAAAGCCAGGTAGATGTCCAGGAAGCAATTCATCCACGGGTAGGCGGCCGGACGTTTGTTGTACTGCAGAGCCATTTGCCGAGCCAGATCGACGATGGCGTAAATAATGGGCTTGGTTTCGATTTTCGAGTCGAGCGCCGCACGGGCAATGGCGCGGGCCGCTGCCGAACGAACCTGCCACACCTCTTTCGGGTCGGTGATCTTTTCGGCCAACGTCTGGGCGACCACCGGCACGCCGCCCCGGTCGGTCCCGAACAACACTCCGGTGGACGCCAAGCCCTCGACCAGCACCTTCCGGTACCACCAATGCGAATCCGGCTTTCGCAGCTCACGGACGAACACGTCCACGACAGTGGCCCGCAATTTGTCGCTTCGTGGAATTCCACTGTAGAGGCAAATCCGAGCCAGCCCTTTTGCCGCCGGAATCCGGTAGACCATTCGCTGTCCAGGGTCGTTCATGACTCGCAGCAGAACCTGCGAGGCCGGGACGTACGGCACCGGCGGCACGCCCTTCATTGGGTCGCCCTCTTTCGAATCCAGCTCGGTCAACAGCAAGATGGCGTTGATCCGGACTAGGAAGGGCTGAGGGCCACCGTTTCCGCCGAAGTACAAGGTCCGGTTGGCGTACCGCTCGTACAGCTCGACCGCCACCGGGTCCTTCTGTCGCATCGACTCCAGCTCGTTGACGTCCTTCGCCTTGACCGTGCGTTTTTGTTCGTTGCCCTTGTCGTCGTACTCGGTGATTTCAATGGTGATGTCTTGGCCGTGGTCGTGGGTGATTCGGAACTTCCGCGGCTCGATGATTTCCTCAGCGGCCTTCGTCAGTTCCCCCAGGAAGAACTCACGCGGCGAGCTGTTCTTGGCGTAAAGGTGCAGTTCCCGCTGAATCTCTCGTCGCAGCCGGTACAGCGAAGTGCGGTACTTGGGCATCGTAAACCGGGCGATGTACCACCGCACTCCCTTGACGATGGCCTTGCGCTGCGAATCGTTCAGCCGCATGGACTTCAAAGCGTCATGGAAAATGAAAATGGCGGGTCGCTGACGCGGGTCGGGTGAGCGGCGGAAGGCCGTCTCTTCGTCCTCGGTCATCAACGGGTTTTCGAACTCCATTTCCGCCAGCGGTTCGCCTTCCGGTTCGGTTCCGAGCAGCGACCGGAGGTCGACTTGACGTCCCCGCTGTTGCGCAGCCAAACGCAGTCCGGTCAGCCCGCAGACCGCGAGAACCAGCGCAGCGACGAACACACCGCGCCAGCCGACTGTCCGCTCCGTGCGCGGAGCCTTCGCCGCAGGACCGGTCGCCGAAAAGCGGACGCCGTTTTGACCGTCCGCGACGCCCTTACTGTCTTGACCCTCGACAGACCGCTGTCTTGCTCGATCGTCCATCCGCCTGACCCGGATTCAAGATGAGCCACGCTCTGGTCGCGTCCGGGCGGCTCGCTGACCGCTGAAACACGCTGGGGCCAACCCGAGCGGCACTCGGCTCCGCCGCCAAAGCCGTTCGCACCCGGCGAAGCCGACCTGACTCAACAGGCCGCGACCTGGAGCGAGTTGAGGCACGTCGCTGCCGCCGCCGGCAGCCGTCGTCACAGGTAAGAGCCGTTACCCCCGCCTCGCGTTCAACCTTCTGCCCGTTTCCAACCGCACGCCCTTCCGGTCGGCCGAACCGCTTCCGTCGGAGCAACCGTTCTAGCGTACCGTGCGGCTGAAGGCAGTGCTACCGCAAAACGGAGCGGACTGCTGGACAGGCAGCCGATTGTAACGCTCGAACTGCAAAAGTGATACCAAGAATCGGCGCCCGTCTCCACCCCAGTTTCGCAGAATCGCAAAAGGCCTCACAGCCGGCAAGTCCCGACCCACGGAAGGACGAGCCCGACGAGCGCAAGGACGAGCCTGGCGGGGGGCCCGAGGGCCGACAGGCTGTTTCCACGGCCCACGCTCTCCGCTCCCGTCGTCGTCGCCTTCTCGACACGCCAGCACCAGCCGCTGCGCTCACGCCAGCGGCACCTTGTACTCTCGCCCGGCCACCTCTCGCACGTACCGCGGGACGGCGTACCCCGGCAGCCGACGGCGAAGCTGCTCGACCAGCTCCCGCCCCCGGCCCTCGTCGACCTCGAAGTGAGCCGCTCCTTGCACGCGGTCGAGCTGGTGCAGGTAGTAAGGCAACACGCCCAGCTCGACGAGCCGCTCGCACAGCTCCGACAGCACCTCCACGTCGTCGTTCACCCCCCGCAGCAGCACCGACTGGCTGAGCACGGTCACTCCCGACCGCGTCAAGCACCGCAAGGCCTCGGCGCAGCTCTCGTCCAGCTCCTGTGGGTGGTTCGTGTGAACCACCACGACCGTCTTCAGCCGACCGGTGGTCAGAATCTGCACCAACTCGCCCGTCACTCGTTGGGGCACGACAATCGGCAGACGCGTGTGCAGTCGCAGCCGGCGCAGGTGTCCAATCGACTCCAGCAGCTGAACCAGCTCGCGCAGCCGCTCGTCGCTCAGAACCAGCGGGTCGCCGCCGCTGAGAACGACCTCGCGCAGCTGGCGGTCCCGACGCAGTCGCTCCAGCGCCGGTTGCCACTGTTCGGGGCGTCGAGGCTGCTCGTCGTACGGGAACATTCGTCGAAAACAGAAGCGGCAGTGAACCGCACACGTTCCAGACACGACCAGCAGCGCCCGACCGGCGTACTTTTGCAAAAGCCCGGGGGCGGTCAGAGCGTCTCGATCGCCAACCGGGTCCGAGACGAACCCCTCCACCTCCTGCCGTTCGGCTTCGATTGGCAACACCTGACGCAGCAGCGGGTCGCCCGGGTCGCCCTTTCGAATGCGACGCAGGTACGTCCGCGGCACCAGCAGCGGAAACAACTGCGACGCTCGCCGAGCGGGCTCGAGAAGCTCACCCGGCAGGTCCAGCTCACGAAGCAGCACGTCCGGGTCGCGAATGGCCGAGGCGAGGGCTCGTTGCCACGGCTCTGGTGCCGTTGTCTGGCCGGCCCGCGCAGGCCGCTCGGCCGCGGTCGGCACTCGACGCGGCTCCGAGCCGCTCGCCGTTCGCGGACACTCGCTGGAACCCCCGGCCGCTGCCGGGGTTTGGCCAGCGGGGCTCGACGTCTGCGTCTGGCTGTTCAGCATTTTCGAGCTTCCGTCAATTTGCTATTCTTCGGCCCTCACGGCGACCTTCGCCCCGCGTGGACCGGGCCGACCGTCGTCCTCGCACGACGTGACGCTCGCAGACCCGTGCCGTCGGTCAGCCAGTCGGCTCGTTCCGTGCTCGGCGAATGAGCCGCCGGACACGCGGAAACGCAAACGGCCGAAAGACCGATACAATAGGGTAACGAGTAGTAGCGAGCAGCCTTTTCTTGCAGAGCGGAAGAAACGGACGGGGTTGCCCCTCGGTCTTCTCCTCTGCCTCGCTGGGTGAGAATCTTCGCGTCGTTCGTTCCATTCGGCAAGAGAGACTCGAAGACAATGGTACAGATCAACACAGGACAGTTCCGGAAAGGCATCAAGGTCATTTTGGACGGCGAGCCGTACGAAATGCTGGAGTGCAACTTCGTCAAGCCCGGCAAAGGCCAGGCGTTGTACAAGACGAAGTTGCGCAACCTGCTGAAGGGCACAATCATCGACCGCACGTACAAGAGCGGCGACAGCCTGGAGGCCGCCGACATTCACCGCGGCGAAGGACAGTACCTGTACCGCGACGGCACAGGCTACGTCTTCATGGACAACGAGACGTACGAGCAGCACCATTTGAGCGAGGAGGTGTGCGGCGAGCAGGCCAAGTTCTTGCTGGAAGGGGCTACCTGTCAGCTCTTGTACTGGAACGGCCGTCTGATTGGCATGACTCCGCCCCAGCACGTCGTGCTGGAGGTGGTCGAGGCGGAGCCGGCCGCCAGAGGAAACACGGCGACGAACGTCACCAAGCCGGTCAAGGTCGAGACGGGTGCGACGGTCATGGTGCCGGCGTTCGTCAAACAGGGCGACAAGATTAAGGTGGACGCCACGACCGGGACGTACATTGAGCGGGTCCGCGAGTAGGAGCGCGTTTCAAGACCGGAACGCGTCAGTACGGAAGCCGAGGCGTGTTCGAACGGCCGCGCCGTGTCGGGACTACCGCTCCGTGAATGTGCCTCCGGACGTGACGGCCCCCATGCTCTGGGCACCGGCCTCTCGAAACACGTCAAGCCACGTCTTCAACAAGGACGGTCCGCGGAGCGGCACGAAATGGATTTCTGGTCAGCAGTCCTGTTTGCAGTCGCTTCCTACTTGGCCCTCAAGTCGCTCGTGACGCTCATGGCGTACTACCGCCGAGTGTACGCCAGCCGGTTCTTGGCGGAGGAGCTTGAGCGTCGCGCCCAGAGCGAGCCAGCAGAACCGCAGACGGACCAACAGTCGCAAGAACCCAGCCCGGAGGGTTCTTCGACGCCGCCCAACCGCCAGGCGGCTCAGCCGACCGGCAGCAAAGCTGCCTGAAACCTCAGGCAAGCGGTTTGCACGCGGCTGGCGAAACCGAGCGCACACGCCCTCGCCCAGTGGACCCCCGCCGCGGTCCGAGGTCGCTCGACCGTGCAGGTTCGGACGTGGGCGAGTCGGTCTGCCGGCACAAGGCGTGGCACGTGTGAGCCCTCACGTCCGGCGTCAGCGACCGTCTTTTCGACCGAGCCCCGGCTCACACCCTTTCTGCCAGACGCCTCAGCGGGTAGGATTCTTGGTCGAGCCACGGGCGGCGGTGTCGAAGAGGCTGCGTGCGTCCGTTCGAGGGACGGACTGTTTGCCGCTTCGTCCGGCCGGATAGGCATGGAAGCTCGCCCGGTCCGCCGGCTCGGCGGTGGAGGGTGCTGGTGGAGCCGGCCGTCGCAACCGCCCGGTCCCGGCGACCCTCACCAAACCGACTCAGGGTCGAGGAGTTCATTCGCGTTTCTCCAGCGACTGGCGAGTTTTGGACTGACCGGACGGGCCTGCGGGAGCCGGCCTCGAGACGCGAACCGTCAGCGGCCACGACGGAGCGTGGCCCTCCAAACCTCGGGCGACCTAAACCCATTCACTGATTCGCGTCGACTGGTCGTCTTTCCGAGACCGACGAAAGTGGACTCAGCCGCATGGGTGGCATGACCGAGCCAGCACGGACAACGCGGAAGCTGTTCATCGAGACCGTCGGCTGTCAGATGAACGTGCTCGACAGCGAGCTGGTCGTGGCAGCTCTGCGCCGCGAGGGCTACGAGCTGACGGACGACGTCCGGCAGGCCGACGTCGTGCTTTTCAACACATGCAGTGTTCGGGAGCACGCGGAGCAGAAGATTTACAGCCGGTTGGGTCGTCTGAAGCACTGGAAGCAGCGTCGGCCGGACCGCGTTCTGGCCGTCATGGGCTGCATGGCTCAGAAGGACCAGCGACTGATTTTCGAACGGGCTCCGCACGTGGACCTGGTGGTCGGCACGGGCCAACTGCGACAGATTCCGAAGTTGGTGGAAGAGGTTCGCCGCAGCCGGCAGCAGCGAATGGCGGTCAGCTTGGACCGGAAGGCCGGTAGCCGGCAGGCCGTGGCTTCCAGCTTCGAAAGTTACGACCCGCTCCGCACACCCGAAATGCGGCCGACGCCGTACCAAGCCTACGTGCGGGTCATGATTGGTTGCGACAAGTTCTGCACGTACTGCGTCGTGCCAATGACGCGGGGGCCGGAGCAGTGCCGGTCGCCGAAAGAGATTTTGCACGAAGTGCGTGTGTTGGCCGACCAAGGCGTTCGCGAGGTGACGCTGCTGGGTCAGACCGTCAACAGCTACAAGGCCGAGCAGGACGGACGCACCTACCGACTGCACGACTTGCTGGAGCTGGTTCACGACGTCGAGGGCATTGTTCGCATTAAGTTCGTGACGAACTACCCGAAGGACATGTCCGACCAGTTGCTCCAAGCGGTCCGCGACCTGCCGAAGGTCTGCCGCTACTTGCACGTTCCCGCTCAGTCGGGCTGCAACGAAGTGCTACGGCGAATGAAACGGGGCTACACGGTGGAAGAGTACCGCGAGCTAATGGCTCGCATTCGCGAAACCATTCCCGACTGCGCCGTCAGCAGTGACTTCATTGTCGGCTTTTGCGGCGAGACGGAGGAGTCGTTCCAGCGGAGCATGGACCTGATTCGCGAGTGCCGGTTCAAGAACAGCTTCATTTTCAAGTACAGTCCGCGGCCGGGCACGAAGGCCTTCGAGCTGTACGAGGACGACGTTCCGGAGGAGGTCAAGCGTCGCCGCAACAACGAAATGCTGGCGTTGCAAAACCAAATCAGCCAGGAAGACAACGCACGCTTCATTGGGCAGCGGGTCGAGGTGTTGGTGGAGGGGCCGAGCAAGGCCGCCGAGAAAACGGCCAGCGACTCCAGCGGACCCCTGCAACTGACCGGCCGAACCATGTGCGACCGCATTGTCGTCTTCGACGGCGACCCGCGTCTGGCCGGCTCGCTGGTAACGGTCGAGGTTCGCGACTGCACCAGCACGACGTTGATCGGCTCGGTCGTGGCCGGCGAGGTGTCCGAGCCCGCTTTGGGCTCCTTCCCGGTGCTGCCCTGACCCGACGCGGCGGCCTGTCCCGCTGCCGGCCAGCCGTCGTGCCCGCGTCAAGGCTTCGTAGAGGAGTAGCTCATGTCTCACGCCAAGCTCTTGGACTGCGCCCGCCGTCAAATCGAGTTCGCTCGCACGTACACCCTGTCGCTGCTCGAAGCGGTCGACGAGTCGCTGTGGTTCACCTGCCCGGACGGCTGTCCGTCGCACATTGCCTGGCAGGTGGGGCACTTGGCGACGACGGAGTACTTCTTGACGGTGTACCGAGTGCGTGGCCGGCAGCGAAGCGACAACGACGTCATTCCCAAAGACTTCCTCCGGCGGTTCGCAAAAGGCACGTCGGCCGTTGCCGACCCCGACGCCTACCCAACGCCGGAGCAACTGCGCGAGGTCCTGCACGCCGTCCACGAGTTGGCCTTGCGCGAGCTGCCGCAGTTCACGCAGGAGCAGTTGGACGAGTCCGCCGTGGAGCCGTACGCGGGCTACCCCACCAAGTTGGGTTCGCTGTTCTTCTGCGCCCAACACGAAATGCTCCACGCCGGCCAAATTGGGCTCATTCGCCGGCAGTTGGGCCTGCCACCGGTGCGGTGAACGGACTGGCCAAAGTCCGACAGCCCGACGGGCGAGACTTCCGGTTGCGACCTGCCGGCGCGGCGGAGCGAGACTGTCTGCGCGGCGAAGCGACACTGTCTGGACGACGCTCCTCGACCGCCAAGAAGCACCCGAGGGTGTCGAGAGTTTGTGGGCTGTCGGGAATTTGTGGAGGGCCACGCTCCGTCGTGGCCGGGAAATTGTGGAGCGCCACGGTCCGTCGTGGCCGCTGGCGATTTGTGTTCCGAGGCTGGCTCCGCAAGACACGTCCAGTGGCCCCAAATCCGTAAATCACTGGAGCCACGCTGACGAATTCCCGGACACCCTCGACCACCTCGCTTCCCATGAGACGGCCACGTTTCCCACTGGCGGAGCGTAATTGAATCCCCCCGGAACGCTCGTTAGAATCGCCGCCGCTTTGTTCGGACGGTCCGAGCCGGACGGGCGGGTCGTGCCGGTCCGAGGGCGGTTCGGAAGGCCGGGGCGGAGCGGACGGCCCGGCCAGCTTCGAGGGCCAACCCCCGTCAGACCGTTTCTCTCGAAATGTGCAACCCAGTGGCAACGCGTTTGTGGAAGGGAGGGTTCTTGTGAGCGGGACGACCGACAGCGCACAGAAGAAGCTGCGAATTGCCGTCATTCCCGGCGACGGCACGGGCCCGGAGGTGACTCGCGAGGCCATGAAAGTGCTGGACGCCGTCTGCAAGCTGGAAGGCATTGCGTACGAGTCGCACGAGTACGACTGGGGCGGCGACCGGTACTTGAAGACCGGCGAAATCCTGCCCGAAGGAGCCATTGACGAGCTGCGGACGTACGACGCCATTCTGCTCGGCGCGGTCGGCCACCCGGACGTCCCACCCGGAATTCTCGAGAAAGGCCTGCTGCTGGAGCTGCGCTTCCAGTTGGACCAGTACATTAACCTCCGTCCGGTCAAACTGTTTCCCGGCGTCGAAACACCGCTGAAGGACAAGGGCCCCGAAGACATTGACTTCGTAGTCGTTCGAGAAAACACGGAAGACCTTTACGCCGGCATTGGCGGTTTTCTTCGCAAGGGGACGCCGCACGAAGTCGCGCTGCAGACGGCCATTTACACTCGTCGCGGCTGCGAGCGCTGCATTCGTTGGGCCTTCGAGTACACGCGCAAACGGAACAACCCCAAAGGCAAGCGGCTGACGCTGGTCGCCAAAACCAACGTCTTGACCTACGGCCACGACTTGTGGTGGCGAACGTTCCAGGACGTGGCCAAGGAGTACCCGGACGTGGAGGCCGACTACAACCACGTCGACGCTTGCTGCATGTGGATGGTCAAGAACCCCGAGTACTACGACGTCATTGTGACGACGAACATGTTCGGAGACATCATTACCGACCTGGCGGCCATTTTGCAGGGAGG
>CAYSAG010000052.1:0-22568 GCA_964428935.1 uncultured Planctomycetaceae bacterium
GGAAACTTACAAGAAGTACTGGTGCGGTCCGCGCTGTGCGGGCTACGCGGCGGACGGCTTGTTCGCCGACAACTGCGGCTACCGAATGCCTTGGCGAGGACAGTGGTACCGGGAAGGGCACCCGGACAAACCGGACCAACCGACGGACTACACCAAAGACGGCGTCCACCAGGCCGACTTGTACAAGAAGCAAATCAAAGCCTTCCACCGGTGGATGGTTTCTTGGCTGGCCGAACGGGGAAAGAAGTTGGCGTTGAATTTCGGCCAAATGGCCAGACAGCCGGAGTGGTGGAGGGAGTTGGACGCGGAACCGCAGACGGTGTTCGTGGCCATGGAAGAAGGGGCCTTTGTCCACCCGTGGGGGACGTTGGGTCGGCAGGGAAACTTCGTGTTCTGGCCCGAGCGGGAATGGCTGAACCAGGTGCGGACCCTGCGAAGTCTGCGGCGCGTGCGCGTGCTCATGAACGTCCACGGGCCGGTCCGTTCGGACGCAAAAGACTTGCGGCGAATGGACGCTTCCGACGCGTCGGGACACCGCGCGTGGGACGTCCTCTGGTACGCGCTGACTTCGTTTCTTCAAGGCTACGACGACCAACGCCAGAACGGCTACTTGAACTTCACCGTCTGGGGCTACTTGCGGTTCTACTGGTTCGACGAGTTTGACCCGCGCTACCTGCACCTGGGCCGAGCTGTGGGCGAAATGCAGAAGGTGAGCGGCCGGGAAGGGTACGTTTACTTGCGGGAATTCGAAGACGGGTGGGCCGTGGTCAACCCAACTCGTCGCGACGCGAAAGGGCTTCCCGTCCCGCGCGGAGAAGCTCGTGTGCTCACCCACGACACGTTCCGGTCGCCGGAGCGACAGCCGTTGGTCCGGACCTTCGACCTGCCGGCTCACCGCGGCGTCATTCTGCTCAAGGCGGGACACAAGGTCGGCCTGTAACAGCTTCGCGTTCGGCGTTCCGCGCCGTCGGGTACGAGGGAGCGTGGCTGGAGGCGGCGGGACGTTCTCGCCTTTTGCTGGGACAGAGGCTCGTCCCTCGCCGCGCCGCCGACGGTCCGCTCGGTTGCCCCGGTCAGCGGCGGGCGGTAGTCTGCGGCGTCGGCCGCGACGGTCTGCGCCTGCCGTTCGGACCGTCGGGCCGACCGTTTTGGGGCAGTCGGTCGGTTGGTGGACAGACTGGTCGGCCGGCTACGACCGAGAGAGTCGTCGAGCAGGAGGAGTTCATGTTGACGTTGCGCAAGAACGTTGGTTGCAAGAGCGGGTTGGGTTGGTTCGTCCGGTTCGTGGCGTTGGGGACGCTGCTGGTTGGGCTGTCGTGGTCTGCTGCGGCGCAGGTGGAGCGGGCTTCGTCGGAACAGGGGGCTGAGCAGGCCGGGGCAGTCGAAAGCTCGCCGCACTCCGCGTCGGTCGGCCGGTTCGTCGACCGAGTTTTTCGGGACGCCGACGGCGAGCACAAGTACGTCGTGTTCGTGCCGCCCGGCTACACGCCGAAGAAGAAGTGGCCGGTCATTTTGTTTTTGCACGGAGCGGGCGAGCGGGGGAAGGACGGTCGGAAGCAGACGACGGTCGGTTTGGGTCCGTTGGTGAAGGCCCGGGCCGACCGTTTTCCGTTTTTCGTCGTCTTTCCGCAATGCGAGGACGAGTCGTCGCACGTGCTTGGCGGTTGGCTGGCCGGCACTCCGGACGCTCGTCGAGCGCTGAAAATTCTGCAGGCCGTCGAACAAGACTATTCGATTGACCGGACCCGCGAAATTCTGACGGGCTGGTCCATGGGCGGCTACGGCGCGTGGAGCTTGGCGGCGGCCGACCCTCAGCGTTGGCACGCCGTCGTGCCCGTGGCCGGTGGCGGCGACCCGAAGTGGGCTCCCAAACTGAAAGACGTGCCGATTTGGGCTTTTCACGGAGCGGAAGACCGAGCCATTCCGCCGAAGGCGTCGCGGGAAATGGTCGAGGCGGTTCGAGCCGCTGGCGGACGCCCGCGCTACACCGAGGTTCCCGGCGTCGGGCACGACGTGTGGAAAGTCGTCTACGACATCGACGAACTCTACCAGTGGATGCTCGAGCCGAAGCCGGCCGAACAGTTGGACGTTCCGCTGGCCGTCCGGCCGGGGCAGCCGAAGTTCGAACCGGAAGAGACCGAGCCGTTCGTGCCGGCGCTGGAAGTGCCGAACGCGGTGTTCGTCCGTCTGGGCAACGACGCCTTGGCGGCTCTGGCCTACGCCCTGCCGCTGGAGGTTCCCGAAGACGCGCTGACGGGCACCGTGCCCGACCTTTACGACTCGACCGTCGTCCAAGGCCGCTCGTTCAGCGTCGTCTTCAGCAACATTTCGTACTCGGCTCGGCTGACGCGCGCTCACGCCCAAGCTTACGCGCCCGGGCGGCTCAACGTTCGGCTCGGGCTGGAGAACCTGCGGCTGACCATTGGCACCACCTACGTGACCGGTCCCAGTCAGTCGGCCGTGGCCGGACCGATTTCCGTCGTCGCCGGCTACCAGGGGCCGGTTTGGTTGAGCTTGGACTTGCAACCGTACGTCGAACAGCGGCGGCTGAAGTTCAAGTTGCTGTCGGTGGACTTCGACATTCCGTGGGAGAACTACTACGTCACCAGTCCGGCTTGGGTTTCGGTGCGTGGACTGGGAATGACGCGCGGGCGTGTGGCCAGCGGGCTGGTGGACGGACTGTACGGAGCCAGAGACCGGGTCGAGCAACAGGTCGAGGAGGCGGTGCCGGCGTTGCTGGAGAAGGTGGAGCAGAACCTGGACCTGTCGAAGGCGGCCGGGTTGGTGGAAAGCTTCTGGCCGTTGCCGGTCTACAAGCCGCGGGTCCGACTGTGGGCCAGCGGCGTCGAAACCGACTCGGAGGGGGTCAGCCTGACGCTGGGAGTGACGGCCGCTGCGGTCAAGGCCGAGGCGGCTCCGCCCCAACCCAAGCTCGTCACGGGACTCGGTCAGCCAGCCGGCCGCTTGCCCAAAGTCAACGGCCTGCGGGTGGGTGTGGCTCCCGGACTGCTGCAGCCGCTGACCGACTTGCTCATTCAGGCCGACGTGGCTCGCATTCACGTCAAAGACATTCCCGAGCCCCAGTTCGCTCCGCTGGCCGACCCGACGTTCCTCGCCCAAGCGATTCCCGACTTGAAACGACTGGGCGACGTGGAGGTCTGGAGCGAAGTGGTGCTGGCCCGGCCGCTGCAGGTCCGCAGCGTGGACGGGCCACAGAGCCGACGGTTCGCGTTCGACCTGCCCAAGCTGTTGCTTTCCGTGGCCGTTCGGAAAAAAGGACAGAAGCAGTGGCAGCCGTACGCCGAGTTTGAGGTGCACGTGTGGCAGGCGGCCGAGTCGGAAGTGGTGCGGTTGGACTGGGAAAAGCGGGCCCTCCGTCTGAAGTGGGTCGGCCAGCCGAAAGTGGACGTCCACGGCCGGTTCGCTCCCGGCTACAAACCGGCCGACCCCACGTTGCGCGTGGAGCCAATTCGGGACGTGTTCTTGAAAGGCTGGGTCGCTTGGACCAGCCAAGGACCCTACTCGCAGACCGAGGTTCCCGACGTCCAGTTCGGTCCGTGCCGGCTGCGACTGGAGGACACCGGGTGGTGGCCTCCGTACTTGTTCGTCGACTTCCGCACCCCCACGACGCGACTGACCAACGACACCGGCGTGGCCGTCCGCTACCAAGTCAAAGGACCGGTGGGTCGGTGGAGCGAGCCGTACACGCTGGGACCGGGCGAGACGCACGCGTTCGAAGTTCCGTACCCGTTGACCTACCGACGAATTTCCGACACGGTTTCGGAACTCTACACGCTGCCCGTCGGCTCGCGTTGCGGTTTCCGGGTTCCGAAGGAAGGCGGCGAGCCGCGGCTGTTCCTGGTGGAAGGTGGCTCGGAGCAGTGACGGCCGTTCGGTTCCCGCCGCACGTGCCGCTGCGTGGGCCTCGGCCGTTCGCGGCGGCTCGACGTGTGCGGGCCTTCTCGAGAGCAAAGTGGTGAGAGTGCGAGTGGGGTCGAGGCGACTGCCGTCCAAGCCGCCGGTTGCCGGTGTCAACCGACGCGGCTGCGCGGTCGACTGTCCGCACGAGCTCGGGGAGGCTCCGCGGTCGGGCCGTGACCGACAAGACGGCCGACCGGCTGGACGCTTTGTCGCAACCAGTCCGAACTCGCCGTGCGGCCAAAGACGCTCGGCACCGCGGACGCCCGGCGCCGTCCGTCGTCGCAGCAGCCCAGGCCGTTCAGCTCACGACTGCTCCAGTCCGCTACTGCTCTTGCGGCAACGTCCACACGCAAACCAGCACGTCGTCCCGGTAGCAAATGGCGACGCGTTTCCCGTCGGCGGAGAAAGCAATTTCACGCACCGGCTGGTACTGGCGGTTCTTGGGTTTGAGGCCTTTCAGCTTGAGCCGCGGCTCGCCGGTCTTGAGGTCCCACAGCGAGACGTTTCCCTGCAGGTCGCCAATGGCCAGCTGTTTGCCGTCGGGCGAGAAGGCCAGCGCGGTCGGTCGAAGTCCCATGGCCAGGACGTCGATTGTCGCGCCGTCTTCCAGGCTCAACAGGTCCACCCGCGACTTGAACTGGCGCGTGAGGGCGGCCAGAGTGCAGTCGGCCGAAAACACAGCTCGCTCGACGCCGCTGGCCAGGTCGCGCCAGTCCTTCGTCTGCAAGTCGACCAGTCGGACGGTGCCGTCGCGACAAAAGACGGCCACGCGGCGTTGGTCGGGTGTCAGAGCCAGCTGGGCAATGTCGCGGGCAAACTTCGTCACTCCCTTTCCTTCCGCCTTTCCTTGCACGTTCCAGAAACCGAAGACGCCGGTGCCGTACCCGGTCAGGACCGACTGGCCGTCGGGCGTCCAGAGCAGGGAGGTCACGGACGTGCGAACTTCGGAGGGAAAGCTCCGTGGTCGACGCCGCGGTTCGTTCAGACGAAACAGCAAGACCCGCCCGGCGCCGGTTCCCGCGGCCAAAGTGTGTCCGTCGGGCGAGAACCGGACCAGGGTCAGCAAGTCGCTGACGCGGAACTCCCGGTAGACCTCGCGTTTCTCGAGGTCCCAGACTCGTAACGGTGGGCCGTCCACGGTCTGACCGCAAAGGGCGAGCAGGTGTGAGGCGGTCGGCGAGAAGTCCAGCGACAGGACCGCGCGAGCAAACGGCGTCAGCACGTCCGACGGAGACACCTCGGGCACGCCGGCCAGAACGTCCGCCGGAGCGGCCCCGGTGCTGACCCACGTTTCGCCGCGGTCGACCCGGACCGTGGTCACCGCTCGGCCAGAGTCGTTCTCGAAAAGGAACGGCGGCAGTTCCACGCGGTGGAAACCAAACGCCGACAGTTCCCACAGCCTGGTGCGGAGAGCCGTTTCCAGACTGCGCGTGCTGATTTCTTCGTTCGCGTCGGTTTTCATTTCCAACGTGGTCCAGGGTGACGTCTTTTCGGACCACTTCCGGCTCCAGAGCGTCCGCCCCTCCTTGTCCACGAAGGCCAGTTCCAGCTCGAGCACCATTTCTCGGACGTGGTAGGTCGGTCCGCGTCCGTTCGGCTGCGTCAGCTCGAGCTTGCCCTCACCGGGGTGCGTTCGGCCTCGGACCACCAACGTCACGTCGGCGTCGGCGCTGCACTGAATGCCTTTGCGAGCCAAGGCCCAGCCGAGGTACGCGGCCACCCGCGCGTCGAACTCGCCTCGCCACGCCGGAGGGTCTTCCAGCTCGAGCTTCAAGCGGACCGAGTCGCCCGGGCCGAGCACCGGCGTCCCCGGCGGTGCGGCACGCTTCGCAGCCGCGGCCAGCGCGGACCTCGGCGGAATGAGACTGACCAGCGAGTCCGTCCTCAGCCACCAAAGCTGCCCGTCTGGGCTGACCGGCAACAGCGTGGCTCCGTCGGGTTGAACCCGCCACAGCAGCTTCGGACCGTTGGGGTCAATCAGCAGCAACCCGGCCACCAGCCACCCGTCCGTGGTCCAGAGCAAGGGCCGGCCGCTGTCGTCGGACTTTCGAGAGAGCGAGTCCGTCGTGGGCTGCGCGGTCAGCGGAAGCACCCACTGGCACTGTCCTGTCTTCAAGTCCCAACACACGACCTGGTCGCCGGGCGTCTGCACGTACGCGGCCAGACGAGCCCCGTCGGGTGAGACCGCCGCGCCCGTCACCAACACCTCGCTCGGGTCTCCGTACAGACGAGGCTTCTCCAGTTGGCCCACGAAGCGTCCCTCTTTCCAGTCGACGAACCGGAAAGTGCTTCCGACGACCACTCCGACGTACCGCCTGGACCGACTCAGCACCAGGGGCGGACGCCCGCCTGTCTCGAACACCACCTCGGCCCGACACTCGGGCAGCTTCCACACCACCAGCCGGCCCTTCGGGTTCAGCGTGGCCAGACGGTCGTTGTCCACGAAGGCGGCGGCCACCGTCACGCGGTCCGCCGTCGGTTGGTCGGCGTAGGGCTGCCAGCCGACCCAATGCTGGCCGTTGTCCAGCGAGTAGACGTCCACGCGGCTTTGGCAGCTCAGCGGCAGCGGCTTTTCCGAACCAAAGCTCAGCCGAACGGCCGCTCGCTTGCCGTCCGGCGACACGGCCAACAGCCAAGCCCAGTCGTTGATTTTTGCTTCGGCGAGCCGTCGGCAGTGGAGCAGGTCGAAGCTGAGCAGCGAGGAGCGGTTGTCGTTCCAATGAGGCAAGGTCGTGACGGCGGCTGCTCGAGAGGCCGAAGGGGGCGAGAACTGCACGTTGCGCGGAGAAACGTGCGACCATTCCGAATCCTTCACGGGACGCGTCCCGGCCAGTTGCCGCGACGGCTCCCCTTCCTCCGCCACCGACTGCCAGGCCGGTAGCTTCTTCGGAGGCGCCACCGTGCGAGCGGCCGACCAGTCCGGCTGGGTCAGAGGCGGGTGCCCCGACACGACTTCCGGACGAACCGGCGCCGCGCGCACTTTGACGAACGGTGGCGGCCACGAAAAAGACGCAGCTCCCTTCCCGGCCCACTTGTAAAGCTGCGACTCAGTCAAAGGAGCTTTGTCGTCGACGACCAACCGCGGCCCGCTTTCTTCTTCCTCCTCCACTTCCACGTTCAGCACGGTCGGCAAGTAGGCCACCGACTGGTCCTTGGGCACGAAGTAGGGCACGAACTGGCTTTCGAACCGGAACACGGTTTCTTCCAGCGCCTCGTCGCGGACGGCCCGTTCCGTCACCTCGCCCCTGAGGAGCGTAAAGTCCTGCTCGTACTCCAGCCTCTCGCTCCAAACCACCTTCCCGTCGACCACCCAAGCCAACTCCAGCTCGGTGTCCGTGCCTCGGACGACTTTGGTAGCCGCCTTGCCGTCGTCGCCCAGTCGGCGGTGTTCGGTGAAGGTGAGAAGAGAGCCTTTCTTTTCGGAGTAGCGGACTCGAAAGACCAAGCTCGACCGGCTCGACACGTTCAGGCCGACGCGTTGCAAGCACCGCACCGCTGCCTGCCGGAGAACCTGCTCGGTCTGTTTCTTCGTTTCGGTTCCGAAGCGCAGAGAGCCGACCTCGACCGAGACGGCGACGGGTTGGTCCGGACGCACCCACGCCGGTTCGCCCTGGTCCAGCGCACGCACGGCCCGCTCCACTCGGCTCCAGCCCGGGTCGATTCGCGCCAACGCGTCGCCTCCACCGCTCCGGACGAACGCCGCGAACGTGCCGTTGTCGACCCAACCCAACAGCGGCCGCCTGCTCAATTCCCCGCAAACGACGTCGGCCAGCACACGGCCGCTGCGAGCGTCCACGACGAGGCGTTCGAAGCACAGCCACTTGGTGTCGTCGGGCGACCAAAACAGGTGCACCCGCCGGCTGCTGCGCATTCCGGCCGAGGTTTCCGGCAACAAGTAGGCCCCTTGCAACCGGCCGGTTCCGACGTCCCAACAGAGCACGCAGCCGCGACCCGCCACGGTGTACTCTTCGTAGAACGCCGCCAGCCGTCGTCCGTCGTGTGAAAACGCCAGGCAGTTGCACTGAAAACTTCCGCCGAGTCTTGAGTCGAGCTGGCCGACGAGCTGGCCCGTGTTCAAGTCGACCACCCGCACCTGACCCAGCCGCGAGTAGGCCAGGTAGCGGCCGCCGGGACTGACGTCCCACCCGTAGCGGTCCAGCGGCGTCGCCGTCACCGGGACGGGAATGTGCGGTACTTGCCACGCTGCGACCCGTTCGCCCTTCAAACTCCACAGCTCCACCGCGACCGACGACTTGTCGCCGAACTTGACCAGCACCAGACGGTCCTTCGGCAACAGCCGCGCGTCTCCGCTCCAAGCCAACTGCAGCGGCTCGGCCTCCCCGCCCATTGGCACGGCGACCAACGCGACCGGCGGGCCCTTGTGCTGGCCAAGCACCCACTGGCGGTCGGGGCTGACGTCCAAGAACGCTTCCCACCCAGGCTGGGTGACCACACCGCTCAACGACTGCCCCGTCAGCAAGTCGAACAGCTCCAGCTGCAGCGAGCCGCCCGAGCCCTTCACCAACAGCGCAGCGAACCGGGGCCGTCGCTGAACCACGAAAACGCCTCCGGTTCCGGCCGTTTCCACCAACACCCGCCCCTCCGACCGGCTCGGTGTTTCCTCCGTCCGAGCCGGCGGGTCCACCGTCACGTCCCACCGAATCGGTTGCCTGTTCAGGTTCGACAACACGACGGGCCGCTCCGCCCGCGGCTCGGCCTGCGTCTGGTTTCTTCGCCGCGCAGCCTCCCAACCGGCCCGGAAACCGGCAACGAACTGACGGCCCCAGTTGACGGCCAAACAAAGACCACCGGCAACCAACACCCCAATGGCCGCGAAACGCAGGACGGTAACGACTTGGCTTTTCGAAAGGCTTGAGCGGCGGCGACGCCGTCTCGGCGACGGGCTTGTGCCGCTCGTCGCGAAGCCACCGTCGGACCAACCGACGTCGGGACTGCGACGAGCCGGCGACGGCCGCCTGCGCGGCACTCGAAACGCAGCCCCGCACTGCTTGCACGTCACCGTCTTGCCCGCGAACTCGTCCCGGACTCGGTACGACCGACCGCAACTCGGACAGGACGCCTGAACGCTCATGCTCGCTGCTGACCCTTGCTTCTCTTGCAAAGTCCTTCGGTCTTTTTCTTGCTTGCCGTGGCGGTCTGGCCCGGCTCGGACGACCGGGGACGAAGGCCAACGGGCCCGACGTGCCGTGTCTGTGTCCGCTCAGACGGCTCCCGCCCTTCGCGCCGCTTGGTCGGGCCCAGCCGTTTCGACACAGGCCGCCTTCAACCGGCCGCTCACTGCACCCGCGTCACAATCGGAAACAGCTCGCGGGGACGGCTCTTCGGAATGAACCGCGGAATGGCCAGGTTCGCCACTTGCGACTCGACGCGCTCGAACATGTCCTCCCGGACTCCCTGCGGAGTTGGCTCGCGCGAAAGGACCATTCCCGGCCGCTGGTCGAACTGGTGTTTCCACAAGACTCGCCCGGTTTGCGAGTCGACCAGCTGCGCCAGACAGGTTCCCACCGTTTCGGGCACTTGCACTTCGTCAGGTCCTGAGCCGGGCAGGAGGTTGCGAATCGTCAGGGTTTGGCCGCGGGCTTCGCTGTAGTGAATCAGCAGCCTGATCGGCGCCGTCTCGGCCGGAACCAGCTCCAACGCCTTCAACCGTTTCGACGCAGCCTCGCGTAGACGTTCTGCCGTCTTCGCTTTGTCGCCGTACTGCAGCGTGCCGACCTGCACTTCAATGGCGACCGGGCTTCCCGGCCGCACCAAAGCTTCCTGCTCGCTGACGGCTTGCAGAGCCGGCTGAATTCGGTCCCACGGAATGGACAGCCTTTTCAAGAGGACCGGTCCGCTGAGTCCCCGGCGGACAGCTACACAAACCTGCTCCTTTCCCAACAGCCAGACGGGCAGGTCACCACCGGGAAAGTCTCGCACCAGACGCCACACCTCCAGCTTCGAGCGTCGGTCGACCAAAACTTGGTTGTACACCAGCCAGCCGCTCTTGTCGGGCAGCCATTGGATTCCGTAGCGCCGGTCGAACGACGAGGTTTCCAGCGGAATTTCTTCAATGGGTTCGGCCTTGTTGTTCCAGACGACCAGTCGGTCGTTCAAGATGGCCGCCAGCTCGGTCACGTCTGAGGAAAAGGCGACCGCGCGGCAGAAAGCGAACGACAGACGGCTCATGCCAGGCGGTACGCCCATGCTGGCCACAATCCTGGCGGTGCTCAGATTGACGACGAACAGACCCTCGCTGGTGGCAACCGCCACGTACTTTCCGTTGGGGCTGAGAGTGATTTGGTAGTCGTTGTACGTCGAGCAGGGCAACGGCCGGTCCTCGCCTGTCTCGACGTCGTACACGTGGAGGCTCCGGCGGTAGCCCACCACCAGGTGCTTCTCGTCGCAAAACGCCAAGAACACCACGTGCGGTCTCGACTCCGCTGCGTACTTGATGGTTCGCACCGTTTCGCCCGTCGACAGCGACACGACCTGCACTTCGCTGGTGGTCTCCGCTCGCGGCGCTGCGAAGGCGAAGTACTTCAAGTCGCTGCTGACTGCCTGCCGGTACTCCACGTCGCCGCGCGGCAGCGAGACACGCCCCACTTGCTCGAACGTCTGCAAGTCGTAGACGGCTCCGTCGGCCAAGACGAGCGGCCGCGGGAGCGTGACGTAGTCGATGCAATGGGTCCGGCCGTTGGACAGGCCAATCAGAGAATTCTCGTCCCACTGGGCCGAAGTGGGCTGCTGGGCGGTGGAGCGGCTGAAGGTGCCCGACCCGGACGGCGGCGCGCTGGTCGAGCCGTTTGGTCGGGTGGTCCGTCGAACCGCGGTGGCTGCGCTGGTCGAAGGAACGACCGGCCGGGAAGCCGTCACTGTGCTCGACGACGGACGGACCGGTCCAGCGGAAGGACTCGACGGGCTCGACGCGGGCACGCCCGCTCCTCGACGGCTCGCCAGACCGCTGTCCGCTGGGCCACTCGTTGCAGACACCCTAGCCGTCCGCGAAGGAGCCGGCGCGGTCGTGCGGCTCGGGACACTCACCGTCGTGCGACCCGCACCGCCGCGCGACGGCACCGGGAACGAGCTGGGGCGGGTGGTCGAAACGGGCAGGGTGGAACGACGCTCGGTCGTCGGTGCTCGGGAACCGGCAACCGGTCTGGCTGGCGGCGCGGTGGCGGCCGGCGAGGAGCGTCCGGCTGGCGTGGTGGAAGCGGTGGTCGTGGCCGGTCGGGTCGGCGACCGCATGGCCAAAGGCCGCTCGATTTTCGTCGCGCCGCCCGGGCCGCCGGGGCCGTAGCTGCTGTGCTTCACTTTGGGTTTCGGCAGCACGTCGCTGGGTTTGAGCGGTCGCAGCGTGCGAGCCGCCGCTTCAGCCACCCGAAACGGCTCGCTGGAAAGGCCGGCTTTGGAAACGCAGTCGACCCGGAAGTACGTTCCCTCCCAGTAGCCCACGTAAATGGTGCGGAAGGGGAAGACCGGCAGGCCGACGTCGTCGAACGTGGTGTGGGAAAGAACGACTCGAGCCGCCGGCATGCCGCTGACGCGACCCGTACGCACGGAGTCCACGCCTGAGAGCTGAATCGACTGGTCTCCGTAGCGCAACCAACAACGGCGTCCCTGCTGCTGGACCGAAAAGAACGCCCGGTCGGGGTTCGGCTCGTCCCGCTCCTGCACAGCCAGTCCCGCGTCTGGTCCCAGCCAAACCCAGGTCCGCACCGACGCTTTCTCGTCGGGAACCTGAATGCACCGCATGCCTTTCGGCGGACGAATGGCGAAGTGTTGCAGCGCGTGCTCGCGGTCCAGGTCGGCCAACAGCTCGGGCGAAGGCCGCCATTCTTTCGGCGAGAACAACCGCAGCACCAGCCACAACAAGAAAAAAAACCCGACAATGCCTCCGCCAGCGGCCAGCACCTTGGGGTTGGTCAGCAACTCGCGCACCGGTGACTCGGCCGTTCGCCGCCGAGTGGCCGGGCCGACCGGTCCGGGTTCGAACAAGTCGTCGAACTCGGCCGTCGGTGCGACAGCCGCCCGAGAGGCTCGACGCCGCGTCCCCGGCACGTGAATCTGTCCGCCGCAGTAACGGCACGGCAAGACCTGCCCCGCCTTGTCGTCCAGAAAACGAAACCGTTTTCCGCAAACCGGACACTCAGCAAAAATGGGCATGGCCAGTCCCCCGTTTCCACAGCGGGCTGACTTCGGAAGCCACCGCGGGTTCTGGACGACGCGGGCGGTTCCACCGCGACGGCGTCCGCCCAGCGACACCGCAGCCGACGTCGCCGCGACGACGCTTCCGTCACAGCGGCCGCCGTTCCGCTCCCCGGCCTCCGCCCCGAACGGCTTCAAAGGCTCGGCCACTGCCCGCTCCAGGCCAGCCAACCCAACCGAGCCAGTCCGGTGGCAATGAGCAGCACCAGCAGGCTGTAGCCGAACAGCTTGGGCCACCGGGAGCGGAAGACCGGCCAGTCGGGGCGGGCCAACGCGGCGAGCCGGTACGGAATTTGCGCCAGCGCGGCCAGAGCCAGCAGCCAGCCCAAAGGGTGCTCTTGCAACGACCGTCGCCAGTCTCCCTCGGCCAGGTACACAAAACTGCGAGTCAATCCACAGCCCGGACAGGGCACGTGCAGAACGGTGCGAACCCAGCAGGTGGGCGGCAGCGGGTAGCCCGGCAGGAACCGAAACTCCACCCGTTCGTCCGGCCGCACCCGCAGCGCAAAAGAAAGCACCACGACCACGACGGCCAACACCAGCATGGGCAGGTGTCGGTCGCGGTCGGCCGGTCTCAAACGGCCGACACGGCTGAAATGCCGTTCGGACGCCGCTCGTCGCACACTGGTCACGGTTCGTCCACCGTCCTTTACTAAGTCGCAAAACGGGCCTGTCAGCGGCGCGCTATTTCCCGGAAATTCGAAGAATTGTCCGACACCGAACGCAGCGAATGCGAGTGGCCGTCGCCACGGGGACGCGCAGCTTCGCCGAACACTTGGGACAGGTGACAATTCGAGCCGCTCCGCTGGACGCCGAGCCGGCTGTGGCGGCCGAGCCAGCGGTGGGAGACGCCGTTCCCGCCCTGGCGTGCTCCCCAGCCTCCACCACCGCCGCTCCACTTGCGGACCGGACGGCCGAGGCGGCTCCTCCGGACGAACCCGCTCCGGCCGACGCCCCGGAACGAGCCGCGGCGGAACCGGCCCCAGCTCCGGCCGCCTCCGGCTCCTCCACCAACATACTCACCGGGTCCAACGGCAACGAGTCGCCGTGCTGTTCCACCCAGCGAGCCGCCTCGCCGTTCAACGGGCTCTTGGTGTTGTACGACTGAAACGCCAGCATTTCACCGATTCGAGCCACAATCGACCACAGCGACTCGCCGGGGCTCCAATGGTCGCCCACACAAATGGCGTGAGGAGCAATGTTCGGGTGAAAGACGGGCGTCAGCATCCGACACTGGGGCGGCATGCGCGGGTAGTCCCGTGGCAGGTGAATTTCGACCAAGTGACTGGTGACGACTCGCAGCGAGTCGTCCACTTGGCGCAAACCGCGAACGCGGTACTCAATCTGGTACCGTTCCGGCGGGTCGCCCTCGACCTGCACCAGCCGCAGACGCGGGTGCCGCTGGACGTACCGCAGCACCTGTTGGTAGTCGGCCTGAAGCCGTCGCAGTCTGACCGTACTCATGGCTTCTTCCGTTCTGGTGGACTGCTACCCCAAGTTTGAGCGGGCACGCAAACGCCCTCAGTCGGACACTGCCGGTCGTTCACGCGGCGCGGAACGCGAACGGTCCGACGGCGTTACGCGCTTGCCGGCGCGGCTCCCCACCGCGCGTTGAGGCTACTCCTTTTCCGCTTGCTGCGGCGTCAACTGGAACCGCCGCGGAACCAGCTTCAGCAGTTCCTCAAACGCAATGGCAAAGCTCAACCCCTCACTGAACCGCTTGTCGTGAGTCCACGTGTTGATGCCAATCAAAATGCCTCGTTTCGTGTAAAGCCCCCCACCGCTGTTGCCCGGGTTGATGGCCGTCGACGTTTGAATGATTCGCAGGCGGTGCGGCCCTTTTTCCTGGAACCGAAGCTGCGAAATGACCCCGCTGGTGTGAGTCCAGCCCAGTCCCTCTGGGTTGCCCACGGCAAACACCTCTTGCCCGACCACCAACTCCGGCTGCGGCCAGTACAGCGCCGCCTGCACCTGGTTGGAGACAACGGGAACGCGAATCAAAGCCAGGTCGATTCCAGCGGGAGCCACCCAGAGCAGTTGGGCCGGCTGGCGGGGTTGTCCCAACAGAAGCACGCGCACCGAGTCCAGGTCGCGCGGAGTCGGCCCGAGCGCTCCGTCCGCCGCTCCCGGCTGAACCACGTGCCGGTTCGTGACAATGCAGGCCCAACCGTCCGTCAGCTTCAAGACGACGCCCGAGCCCAGTCCGAAGTTGGCCAGCCCCCGACCCACCTCAATCCACGCGTTCGCCTTCATGGCTCGGCGAATGTGCGGCGCCAGGTGCTCAATCGAAGCCGGGTCCGGCTGGAATTCGTCGACGGCCACAACGGCGGGGCGGTGCCCGGTCCAGAACCGCCAGGCTACGGCCGGCCAGACGGCGATTCCGACCAGACCCAACAACAGACCCGCGACGGCCAAGCCGGTGCCTCGCTCGTTGTAACGCCGAACGGAGCCCAAAGCCACGACGCCCAAGACAATGGCCCCGAAACCGGTCACGCAGCCGAACGGCAACAACGACAGCAGCCCGACCACCAACGCCGCAACGGCCAAACCATTGGTCGACCGCGAGCGGCGAGTGTGCCAGTCGTCGGTCGAAAGCGGCGGCGGAGCCGGTCGGGACGTGCCGTCGAGCGGTTTGACCCGTTGGAGCTCCTCGTGAGTAATGGTCAGCGTCGGTCGAAGGTGGGCCGGGTCACGCTGGGCGGGAGCACACTCGTAGCTGCCGCAGCCGCCCGAGTTGACCCAGCAGGTTTCGTGGTGCAGCGCTCCGCAACGGACGCACGTCACGTAGCGCTGGCCGGTCCGCAGCTCTTGTCCGCACTGCGGGCACAAAGCCCCGGCGGCTCGCCGGTCGACCGGCCTGGATTCGAACCCCCGTGGTTCAAACGAGAACGAAGACATTGCGGAACGCGGCTCCGATTCCCTGTGTTCGTTTTTCTGTTCCCTCGTCGTGCTTGCTCGGTCGGACCCCCAAGCTCTTCCCCGGTCAGCCCCCAAACTGCCAAAGGGCGAAGACGGCCAACAGGACCGAGTAGACGGTCGAAATGGCCAGAGCCGCGTAACCCATGACGGCGTAAATGGGCCCTTCCTTGGCCAGCTCTTTTCGGCGTGGGAGCACGACGGCGGCTGCGACCACGGCCACCAGCGGCGCCAAACAACCCAACACGCTCAAGCCGAACAGCACCGCCGTGGTGTTCTTCAGCCAACGAGCCCGCTCTTCGCGGTCCAACTTTCGGTGAACGTCTCGAAGGGTGAGCGGGTCGACCGTGTCGAACTCGGCGCCGCAGTACCGACACTTCAGCGCAATGGCCTTGATCGTTTCGCCGCAGACCGGACAGGTCTTCTCGTCGCCCCAGGCCGACAGCGGCACTTGGGCCTGAGCCGCCGACTTGTCTACCGACGGAGCTTCGGCGCAACCGTAGGTGCCGCAACCGCCCACCTCGGCCCAACAGTCGCGGTGGTGCACCTGCTGGCACTTCTGGCACGTGACGACGGCTTCTCCTTCGGCAATCGCCGACTGGCAAATCGGACAGGTCGCTCCTGCGTCGCCCGGTCCGAGCCGACGAGACTCCAGCACGCGAGCGTCCACGGTCAGAGCAATGCCCGCCTTGCACTTCGGGCAGCGGAACGACCGCTCCCGCGTCTTCTCTGGCAACCGAACCTTCGCGCCGCACTCGCAAGTGACAATCCGACTCACTTCACGCCCTCAACCTTCCGGCCGCCGGTCTCCGTTCGACTTGTTTCCGCTGCGAGCACAACCCCGGCGTGGGGTGTGCACTCGTCTTGTCTGAAGGCAGCTACGGGGCGACGCGGAGCACGCCGGTTGCGTGCTCGTCGCCGTCCGCTCGCAACCCCACGCTCACCCGCCGGCCAACATTCGAATGACGGCAAACAGCACGTTCCAGCCGATGCCGAACAGAATCGACAGCCCGAAAATCTTCCACCCCTTTTCTCTTCCCAACAGGATGTAAATCAATCCACCAATGCAGGCAATGCCCGGGCACAGAATGCAGGCCAGCCAGTCGGTGGCCAGCATTTCCTCGTCGGAGGCTTTTTTCTTGGCCTTCTTCTTGAGCCGGGCGTCGAAGATTTCTCCGCAAAAGCGGCACTTGGCTGCGGTTGCGGCAATCATTTCGCCGCAGACGGGACAAGGCCGGCGGTCCGCCACGGCCGCGCCGTAGTCGCCGACTCCCTGCAAGCCGTAAGTGTCGAAGTCGTCTGTCGAGCCGTAGTCTTCGTAATCCTCGTAGTCCTCGTAGTCTTCGTAGTCCTCTTGCGGCGAGGCCGGCGAGGCGTCGACCACTTCCGCGTCGTAAACCGGCTCGGGAATCCGCAACACCTTGCCGCAATTCGGACACTTCGCCTTCTTGCCGGCTGCCGAGTCCGGAGCCCTCAGCTTCTTGCCGCAGTTGGGACATTTTCCGGTAATTGGCATGGACGACTCTCCGTCTTGGCCGCGCTCGACCCGGCGTCGACGTCTTTTCACCCCTTTCGCGACTCGCGCACGGCAAACTCCAGAATCGTTTGTCCCAGCACAATTCGGTCGCCCGGCTGCAGCCAGTGCCGGTCGACCGGGTAACCGTTCACGTAGACGCCTTCCCGCGTGTTGCAGTCGACAATCTCGTACCGTCCTCCGCGGTTGTAAATGACGGCGTGACGCGGCTCCACCTTCTCGTCCTTGAACAGGTAAATGTCGGCCTTGGGCGAGCTGCCCAGGACGGTCGCCTCGCGGTACAGAACGAACTGCTTGCCCGCCAACGGGCCGCGACGCATGAGCAACCACGCCGTCTTCGTCCAGCCCTCCACCAGTCCGACGAACGCCCCGACGAAAAGACCAATGCACGTGAACCCGACCGCGCGGCTGACCAACGCTTCGCCGTGGACCACCCCACCCAGCATGCAAATGGGGTCGAACAGCAGCCCGCCCAGCAGTCCCCCCAACACGCCGCCGACGACTCCGTTCAAAACCACCTGCTTTTCCCGCAAGGCCAGTCCTTGGCCGACACCAGCCGGAACGCTGGCCACCGCCCACGCTCCCGCCCGACCCATCATGAAAATCAGCAGAGCCAGTCCGGTCGGCATTTGGCCCGGTTGCGGGTTCTCCCAGAACAGCACCGCCAAATCGGACATGACTCCGAAAATGACATCGGCCACGAACAGGCTGACCAGCCCACCGGCAAAGCCCACGGCCAGCCCGACCGCTCCGCAAACCAGAGCGCGTCCCACGTTCCGGCAAATCAGCCCGTCGGCCGTCCCCAGGAACAAGCCAATGAACGCGGCGACCGTGGGAAAAATCAGGTAGTTCACGAAGCTACTCTCGGCCTGGCCGGGCAGCCCCTCCCCGTAGAACGGTTCCAGAATGGCCCACGCCACGAAGGCTCCCAGCCCGCCGGCCACGCTCAGGTAGAAACAGCTCGAGTACAGCAAGCGCTGCAGAAACGGCTCCGGCGGCAGGTCCTCCGTGCCGCGGCGCAGTTCCCGCTCAATGGCCAGCTGCTGCTCCACAGCCGGCGAGTACAAGTCCTGCTTCGTAATGCGGATTGGCTCGTTGGTTTGGCTGGCCATTTTTCGTTGTAGTTCGACCGCGTTGAGGGAAAACGCGACGCCAACCCAGCCGCGTCGGGCCGGGACCGCGTCGACGCTGCGTGCTACTGAGTCTGGCTGTTTGTCTTGTCTGACCCGCCGGCAGTGCTGTCGCGCTTGCTGGTCCCTTGTCCCCGCGCCGCTGACCGGTCTTCGTTTCCCGAATGTCTTTCCGTCGGTGGGCTTTTCTCTGTCGGCTGGTGTTGCGGGCCGGACGCTCCTGCAGCGTCAGGCCCGTCGGCTGTCGTTCGCAGTTGGTCGTCCAGCGGAACTCGGGACAGCGCCGCCAATTTCTCGGCCAGTTGTTCCCGCACAGCCCGCTGCTCTTCTTCCGTCAGGCCGTAGACCGCCTGCAGGTCGCTCAGAAACTGCTGCACCAGGCTCAGCCGGTCTTGCAAAGCCCGTCGGCGCTGCGAGGGCGTCAAAGGTGGCTTTTCGCCCGCTTTTGTCTCGGTCGTTTTCGGCCCGGCCGTTTCCCGCTCGGCCAGCTCCAGCCCGTCCAGCTCTTTCGAAACAGCGGCCAGCTCCCGTTTCACGGCTTCCAGGTTCTGCGTCAAGCCGGGACGGAGCCCTTTCCACAGACCGTAGTGAGCGACGGTCCCTTCAATCAGTCGGAGTCGTTCCCAGTCCGACCGCAGTCCGCGGAACAGGTAGCCGAGAGCGAAGCCCAGCAGCAGGAGCGCGCCGGTCACCACGGTGGGGCTCAGCCCTCGGACCGGTGCGGCCCACGGCGGACGCGGGCGGCCGGCCAGCGTGGACTGGGGGCCGGTCGGTTCGGCGTCGACCACTTCGTCCGAATCCGCTTGGTCGGCGGTGTTGGCTTGAGCGTCGGAACCGTCGACGGAGCCGGAGCCGTCCGTCACCAACCGGTCGCCGACCCAGTAGTGCGAGCAGCGGACGGGCCGGCCGTCCCGCCACACGAACACGCCCTCCCGTTTGCGGACCGGGTCGACCACCAGCGCAATTTGCCCGGGGTTGCTGAAGAAGTGCTGGTGAATGAACAGGTCGCGGTCGGACAGGAAGACGCCGAAGTCGGGGTGCGAATGGTACCAGCCGACAATGCGCAGCTCGCTGAACTGCTCGTCCATTTGACGGTTGATTCGAGCCCACGTTTCGTGCGTGAAGGTGACTTGCGTGAACTGGCTGTCGGTGGCTTCGGCTCGAATCATTTCACACACGCAGACGTACGGTCCGTTTTCGTCTTCGCCCCAGTAGCCGACCAGCACGCCGCCCACTTCGACGGCCGTCGTTTCGGCTGCGTGTTCGTGGACGCGCCGGTGAGCGTCTGGGCTGAAAAAGACGCGGAAGTCCTGGCGACCGGCGGCCGGAAAAGGCTGTCGGCGAAGCTGCGACCGGTCGATTTGTCGGACGTCCGGGCTGTGACTGGCTTCCTCCATTGCGAACCCCTTGTTGCGACTGCCACGGCCGAGCCGGCGACTGAGGGCGTCCAACCGTCGGCGGACGGACGGCGGACCGACGGCCGACGGGACGCTAGCGGGACGGCGTCTGAGCCGCCGGGCTCGCACCGTCACGGCACTCCGACGGCTCGTCTTCCAAACACCCCAGCACCCGCCCTCGGTCGCCGGCCAACTCGTAGAACCGTTGCTCCAGGCCGCGTCGACCGACCACCACGTCCCACGGCGGAACCCCCAACTGGCTCAAGGTTCGGTCCAGGAAGTCTTCGTCGCCCGAGAGCGTGTGGAACAAGTGCGGCACTCGGTTCTCGCCGCAAACGGGGCAGCGAGCCTCCTGTTCGGTGACGCGAGCGAGCGAAGTGAGCACGAGCGTCTCGCGTCCACACTTCGGACACTCCAGCGACCGCAACAAGTCGTTGTTGAACTCCACCACTGCGTCGGGCCCCAGGTCGCTGCGGACTTTTTGTAGCAGTTCACCGGCCGTCGTTTCTTCCACCGACCAGTCCAGCACCTCCACCGGCTCGTACGGCTCGTGCGACGGGCAGTCTGGCTTCTGCGAGTAACTCACGACGTAACTCTGGTGCGTCTGGCCGTCGAAAACGAACCCCTTGCCGACCAGCGTCTCCAGCCCGTGCAAGTACTTGACCGCCTCTTGACACTGAATGCCGGCAATGACGGAAGCGGTGGTGGGCGTGGTGGGAACCTTTCCTTGCTCCAGCTCGGACCGAGACAACAGAGCACAACTGCGGCGGGCCTCCAGCATTTTCCAGTCGACTTCGCTCATGGTGCACTCGTAGCACGGCCCGCACGCGGGGTCGAAAACCCGAGCCACCCCCTGCAACCGTTCAATGGCTCCGTCAATCCACACGGTGCCGGCCCGCGCCGCGGCGCGGTTGATGGCCACGCGAGCTTCCCGGTTGTCGAGCCCGGCCAGGACCACGTCGGCCCAACGGAACAGTCCCAGCCCGACGTCGTAAACCACGTTGCCGTGAAACGGCCGGACCCGCAGGTCCGGGTAGATTTCCACCGCCCGGCGCGCCGCCACGTCGACCTTCCGTTTTCCGCAGTCCTCCGGACGGAACAGAACAGAGCGGGACAGGTTCGAGCTCTCGACCTGGTCGAAGTCGATCAGAAAAACTCGGCCGACGCCCAGCAGAGCCAAATTCTTCAGAATCTCGTTGCCCAGCGCACCGGCTCCCACCACGACCACTTTGGCCGCGGCCAGGCGTTGCTGGTCCCACCACGAAATGAGCTCCAAGCGGGCGAACCGCTCGTTGCCCGAAAGTCGCAGAATCTCGCTCACAGGCCTCTCCGCTACTTCCCGTCGGTCGCGCTAACCGGCTGTGATTTCCGGCTGCAGGCGCAAAATGTCGCCGCTTTGCACGCCAGCTTGCTCCAGCGTCTCGTCGTCCAGCAGCTGGCGCCCGGTCGCCTTGTGGTGCAGCTTGTAACTCATCAGTTGGCCGTCCGGGCTGTTGCGCGGCAGGTTCATTCGGTCAATCAAGACGGCAATCAGACGCTTGACCTCGGCGTCCGAGGGCACCTCGACGGTCTGCCGCTTGTTGCCGGTCGCGTCCCAGACTTCGATTGTCAAGTTGCTGCTCATGGCTGGCTTCCGGTGCTACCGATTCAGACGGCGCACGCTCCCTGTCCACAGCCGTCCAACGCGGAAAGGCCTCGCAGAAACTGCGACCGGTGCCCTTCGCCAGCGTCGACGTTGCGAAGCAGACTTTCGCCCAAGTTCACAAAGAGATGCCTGCAGAGACCGCCAGTAACTACCACTACCAAACCGCAACACCGCGCACAAGCGGAAACGCCACGGCGAGACCACGCGGCGACCGAAACGCGTCGGGTGACGAGACGACGGCCTTCGCCAGCGCTTCAGCTTGGTGCGGAGCTCCGTTGGCAGCGAGGACCGACTGAGCCGGCCCGTTTGGCAAAGCCTCTCAATGAACGACGTGCACGCTAATGGAGTTGTGTCGGGTTTCGTTCGACGTCGTGCCCCACAGGACGACGACGCGGTCGCCCGGCTGGAGCGGAAAGGCCGTCTGCGTTTTCAAGTACTCCAACAGCTGGGCGTCGGTCTGGGTTGGAGCTCCCGGCAGAGGAGCCACGCCCCAGTACAAGCACATTCGGTTCAGCACCGTCTCGGACTCACTGATTCCCACGACCGGCACCGACCACCGCTGTTTGGAGAGCACCAGAGCCGTTCGGCCGCTGGCGGTGGCCACGACCAACGCCTTGGCTTGCAGGTCTTCGGCCAGTCGGCCGGCAGCGAAACAGATTCCCTGAGTGATTTCGCTGACGCCGCTGGCTCGGTGAGCGGGCCACAGGTGGTCGGTGGCACGTTGTCCCAACGACTCGGTCGCGCGAGCGATTCGGTTCATCATTTTCACGGCCTGAACCGGGTACTGGCCAATGGCGGTTTCGCCGGAAAGCATGCACGCGTCGGCTCCGTCCAGCACGGCGTTGGCCACGTCGGTCGCCTCGGCCCGTGTGGGCAGTTGCGAGTGCTGCATGCTTTCGAGCATTTGTGTTGCCACAATGACCGGCTTGTACTGACGGTGGCACACCTCAATGATTTGCTTTTGCACCAACGGCACGCGTTCAATGTCGATTTCGACCCCCAAGTCGCCTCGCGCGACCATGACCGCGTCTGCCCGCTGGACAATGGCTTCCAAGTTCTCCACCGCTTCCGGCTTTTCAATCTTGGCAACAATGTGTGCCGACGAGCCGCGCTGGTGCAGCAGGGCCCGCAGTTTGTCGACGTCCGCCGCCTGGCGGACGAAGCTGAGGCCGACGAAGTCGACGCCGTTGGCCGCTGCCCAGCGAGCCCGCTCGCGGTCTCGTTGCGTCAGCGCCGAAACATTCAGCCGAACGCCCGGCAAGTTCACCCCTTGTCCGCTGCGGACCCGTCCCGGCTGAACCACGCGGCACTCGACCACGTCGGGCCGTTTCGTTTCCACGACCAGCGAGACCGTGCCGTCGGCCAGCAGCACGCGGTCTCCAACCTGCAGCTCGTCGACCAACGGTTCGTACGTGACGGCCAGCTCGCCCGGCCGAGCGGCTTGCTCCCGAACGAACCGAACCGTTTGGCCGGCCGCGCAGTCGAACGGGTCCTGCGGAAGTTTTTTGAGCCGAATCTTTGGTCCGGCCAGGTCGACCAGCGTCGCCACCGGTCGTCCCGCCAGTTCGCTCGCCTTCCCAATCCACTGCAGCCACCGGTCGTGTTCCTGGGGCGTTCCGTGAGCTGTGTTGATTCGAAAGACGTCGGCGCCCGCAACAACCAGCTCCACCAGCCGCTCCACACTCGCGACGGCCGGCCCCACGGTGGCCACGATTTTCGTGTGGTTGAAGTTCGGAAAGAGACTGGCGGGCGAGCGGGCGTTGAGTTCAGTCCCATGGCCTCGTATCTGATCGTATCGGTCAACGCGGCCCACGGGC
>CAYSAG010000053.1:0-22070 GCA_964428935.1 uncultured Planctomycetaceae bacterium
GTACAAGTCCTCGCGGAAACGTCCGCTGGCAATCAGCTCCGGCAGCGACTGGTGCGTGGCGGCAATCAAACGGAAGTCGATTCGTCGTGGTCGAGCGTCGCCGACCGGAACGACCTCGCGGTGCTCGATTGCTCGGAGCAACTTGACTTGAATGGCCAGCGGGACGTCGCCGATTTCGTCCAGGAAGACCGTTCCGCCGTGAGCCAACTCCAGCAACCCTTTGCGGTCCTGTTCGGCTCCCGTAAAAGCGCCCCGCACGTGACCGAACAGCTCGCTTTCAATGACGTTCGGGCTGAGCGCCGCCAGGCAGACCGGCACGAACGGCCCGTCTCGACGAACGCTGTGGCGGTGAATGGCCTTCGCGACCAGTTCTTTTCCCGTGCCACTTTCGCCGGTAATGAGCACCGAGACGTCGGTCCGCGCAGCCAGGGCAATTTTCTTGAAAACCTGCTGCATGGCCGGCGACTTGCCGACAATCGGGTCCGGACCGCTGTCAGCGCCCCAGCCCGTTTCGTCTTCGGTTCGCGGCTCGTCCTTCCGACGTTCTCGCAAGGCACGACGAACCACCTCCGTCACCTGGTCCAGGTCGAAGGGCTTCGGCAGGTAGTCGAAGGCTCCCTGCTGAATGGCTTGCACGGCCGTGTCGAGGTCGCCGAAAGCCGTAATCAGAATGATGGGCACGTCGCCCGCGCACCGGCGGAAATGCTCAATGGCCGAAAGGCCGTCCAGCCCGGGCAGCCGCAGGTCCAGAATGACGGCGTCCGGCCGTTGCTGCTCGGCCAGTCGCAAGCCCTCTTCGGCCGAAGGAGCAATGTCGACCTGGTGCCCTTCTTCCGTCAACAGCTCGCGGAATCCCCAGCAAATGGTGGGTTCGTCGTCGACAATCAGCACGCGACTCATTCTCTTTCACTCACCGGTCAGTGGCCAAGTTGGTGCCTGTCTTTGCGCCCGGCACGTCTTCGCTCGGCGCCCGTTCGCTGGTGTGGGTTTCGTCTTCGTGCCCGTTTTCGGCGACCTCGCTGGCCGGGCCGTCGGGGCCGCCCCTCGTGTCGACCGGACGACGAGCCGGCCAGCGGAGCGTGAACACGGTCTGGTCGTGCTGCCGCGTCCAGGTCAATTCGCCGTCGAGCTCGCTCGCCACCCGCCGAGCAATGGCCAGACCCAGTCCAACGCCTTCCGGCTTGGACGTGACGAACGGCTCGAACAACTTCGCGCGAATTTCTTCCGGCGGGCCCGGGCCGGTGTCGACCACCTCCACACAGACCGACCGACCGTCGCCGCGGGCGCGAACCCACACGCGACCTCCCGGACCAGCCGCCTCAATGGCGTTCAACATGAGGTTCATGACCGCTACGCGAACGCTGTCCGCCTGAAGCACCTCGGCCGAGCCGTTCGGCAGGTCGACTGTCAGTTCCAGCTGGACGCCGGTGTGTTCACACATCGGTCGCAGCAACGACTCCAGGTCGCGCAGCAGCCCGCTCAGCTCGCCCGCCGCCTGTTGCGACGGCTGGTCTCGCCGAGCAAAGGCCAAAAACGAGCGAACGTGGTCCTCGGTCAAGACCAGCTGCCGCAGTGCGACCTGCAGGCTTTCTTCGCCTTTGGACGTGCCGCACCGTTTCCGGTGCAGCTCCAATGCCATGCGAGCCCCGGCAATGTCGTTGCGAAGCTGGTGAGCCAGTCCGCCGGCGACTTGGGCCAACACCCGGAGCTGCTCGGTCTGACGAATTGTCTCCTGCATTTGCTCCAGGCGGTCCGACAGGCGGTTGGCGGAAACCAGCAGGTCGGACAGTTCGTCCCGAGGCGTCGTCACCGGCGCGCGGACGAAGCGGCCAGCGGCAATTTGAGCCAGCACCTGCTGGACCCGGCGAATGCGTCGGCCCAAGCGAGCGGCCAGCAGTCCCGAAACAGCCGCCATGACCAACAACGTGACCGCTCCAATGGCCAGTGGCGGCCAAGCCGCGTTCCAGCGGTCTTCGTGCCAACTGCGGACGGGGTACAGCACCACCAACCACGCCGCGTCCCCGGGACGCTCCGCCCGCAGCCGGACCGCAAAGTAAGGGTCCCCGCCAATGGAGACCAACGGGTAGTCGAGCAGCGAGTCGAGGTCGCGGGCCACCGGCACCGACCACACCAACTGCTGAGCCGTCCCGCTCAACGGCAAAGTCGCGGCCAGGACCGTTCCGCGCCGGTCGAGCACGGCGAAGTGAGCGTCGGTCAGACCTCGGACCTGCTGCAAGACGTTCTGCGAGAACGGAAACGTCGCCGATTCCAACGTGCGAACGACGCTGCGGAGCCGCGACACCGTCTGTTGCTCGCTGCGACACACAGCCAGCCACGACGCCGTCAGCGCAGTCGTCCCGACGGCGACCAGCAGCACCGTCGCGAAGGGCAGCAGAATTTGGTTGCGAATGGGCCACCGCATGAGAAGAGCTTGCGCTGGTTGGACGACAGTGTTTCCTCGTCCGGTCTGTGGTGAACCGTCTGCGGAACCGGACTGTCCATTGTAAAGCCGCGTGGGCCGGACGGGTACGCACGTCGGTGGAGTGGCCGTTTCAGAGGGACGAGCGGCGCGGTTTCGCTGCCTTCGGACGGGTCGGCGCCGGCGGTTCAACGGCTCGCACCGAGTTCCGCCACTTCAGACAGTCGCCGCTCGAACTCCTCGCGGCCCCGAACCAGCACCGGTTCCACAAGCAGGGCGCGCAACGGCCGGTCGTCGGTCCACAGCCGGTCGACCTTGACCAGGTCCTTGAGCGTCGTCACGACGGCAGCGGCTCCGCAGTCGCAAGCGGCTCGTTGCACCTGCTGCAAGTCGTCAGCCGAGTAGTGGTGGTGGTCGGGGAAGGCGAACAGCTTGCCGAGCTGCACGCCGCAGTCGAGCAAGGTCGCGCGGAAAGCGTCCGGGTTTCCAATTCCGCAAAAAGCCACGACCGGCTGGCCGCGCAGGTTGTCCAAAGGCGTTCGGTTGCCGCGGCCGTCCAAAAGGCCGGTGGGCTGGAAGGCCACTTCGGCGAGCAACGCACCGGGCGCTGCAGCGGTCACTTCGTCCCGCAGCCGACACAGTCGACCAGCGTCGACCAGCTCGACCCGCGTCAAACAGACGACCTGCGCGCGGCGGAGCGAACGGCGCGGCTCGCGCAACAGCCCGCGCGGCAACAGTCGACCGAACCCCCACGGGTTGGTGGCGTCGACCAGGACCACGTCCAGGTCTCGGCGGAGCCGTCGGTGCTGGAAGCCGTCGTCGAGGACCAACACGTTGCAGCCCAACCGGACCGCTCGGGCCGCCCCTTGCACCCGGTCGGCGTTTTGCACGTGAGGCACGTCGGGGCACAGCCGCTCCAGCACCAGTTTCTCGTCGTTGGCCGACTCGCTGTGCCTCCGGTAGCCACGACTCAAAATGCCCGGCCGGAGTCCTCGGCGACGAAACCACTCCACCACCAGCGCAACGACCGGCGTCTTGCCCGTTCCGCCGGTCGTCAGGTTGCCCACGCTGACCACCGGCACGTCGGCGGCGTGTTGTCGGAACCAACCGCGGTCGTAGCACCAGTTACGAGCGGAAACGACAACAGCGTAGGGCACGGAAGCGGCGGCGAAGACCGCTCGGGCCGTCGCCGCCGTCAGTCCGGTTCTGCTGCCGGAAACAACTTCGCGGAACCAAGCTTCGACCACGTCCAGCTCGCCGAAAGGGCTTTGTCGCGGGCACGGTTACAACCCAGACTCGCCCACCAGCAGCCAGCCGGCTCAGTCCATGTGCTCAATGACCGCCGTGCCGAATTCGGAGCACTTCACCAGGGTGGCCTGGTGGCCTTCGGCCACCATGAGCCGGTGGAAGTCGTAGGTCACCGTTCGGGCGGCAATGGCCCCGCGCATGCCTTTGATGATTAGGTCGGCCGCTTCGGTCCAGCCGAGGTAACGCAGCATCATTTCACCCGAGAGAATGAGCGACCCGGGGTTGACCTTGTCTTGGCCTGCGTACTTCGGCGCCGTGCCGTGCGTGGCCTCGAAAATGGCGTGCCCGGTGACGTAGTTGATGTTGCCGCCGGGAGCGATTCCAATGCCGCCGACCTGAGCGGCCAGGGCGTCGGAAATGTAGTCGCCGTTCAAGTTCAACGTGGCAATGATGTCGTACTCGGCCGGCCGCGTCAAAATTTGCTGCAACATGGCGTCGGCAATGACGTCCTTGACAAGGACACCGCCCAGCTCGTCCGGCAGCCGACACCACGGACCGCCGTCAATGGGCTGAGCCTTGTACTTCTCGCGAGCCAGTTCGTAACCCCAGTCGCGAAAAGCTCCCTCCGTGAACTTCATGATGTTGCCTTTGTGCACCAGCGTGACCGACTTCCGTCCGTTCCGAATGGCGTACTGAATGGCTGCGTCCACCAAACGCTGCGTGCCCTCGCGACTGACCGGCTTCACACCAATCCCCGACGTGTCGGGAAACCGAATCTTCTTGAATCGCTCGGGGAAATGCTCGGCCAGCAGTTTCTTGAACCGTTCGCAGTCCTCGTCTCCACTGCGGAATTCAATGCCCGCGTAAATGTCCTCCGTGTTTTCCCGAAAGACGACCATGTCCACTAGGTCCGGACGCCGTACCGGGCTGGGAACGCCCGGAAAGTAACGAACGGGCCGTTGGCAAACGTACAAGTCCAGCTGTTGTCGTAAGGCGACGTTCAGCGAGCGAATGCCGCCGCCGACGGGCGTCGTCAGCGGCCCCTTAATGCCAACCAGGTGCGTCTTGAAGGCTTCGATTGTCTCGTCGGGCAGCCACGAGCCGGTTTGGTTGTAAGCCTTTTCACCGGCCAGAACCTCTTTCCAAACAATCGACCGGGCGCCGCCGTACGCCTTTTCGACAGCCGCGTCCAACACGCGCACCGTTGCAGCCCAAATGTCTGGGCCCGTTCCGTCCCCCTCAATGAACGGAATAATCGGGTGGTCGGGAACGAGCAGCTTCGGCCGTCCCTGCTCGTCTTTCCCCATTTGAATCAGTTCGCCTTGTGTCATCTCCCCGGTTTCCCCCTTTTCAGACTGGACCTCACCAGCAACAACAACTCCCCTTCAAACAACTCCGAGCCGGCGTCTTCCGACGGCCGGCCGCAGCTAGACCGACTTCGCTTCGCCGGTTGAAGCTTTTACCCGGACCACGCTCGCTTGTCGTCCGGCGACCACGTCCACGGACGGACAACCGCCCGTGTCTTCGTCGCCGCCGAGCGACCCGCCGGCTCCCTTTCACCAGCTCCCGCCGCCGACCCGCACGACCGACCGCACCCTCGCGACCGGTTCTTCAACTCTCGAAGCTCCAGAACTCCCGAAGCTCCAGCAAAACGCTGCCGTCGCAGAATAGCGGATGCATGAAACAGCGAAAAGCCAGCGGACACGGCCAGCAGCCACGGCGCGGGCAGGCGCCGGGACGCTCGTCGCGGACCCGGCCACTGGGACGGCAGTCGGTCGAGGTTTGCTGGACGCGTTGCTCTTGTCAGTCGAAATGCTCGTCGGCCGGGTCGAACTTCGGCAGCACCACAATCAGCACTTTCATGCGGCCCAGCGCCCGGTGACGGACCCCCGGCGGAATCACGACGCACAGGCCGGGCTTCACGTCCAGCCGTGTGTCGTCCAACTCCATCTGTGCGCCCGGCTCGCACTCCAGGAAAAAGTAGGTCTCGGTCAGCCGCTTGTGGTAATGGCGGCGAGCGTCCAAAGAGATTTCGGTGACATGAATGGTGCCGGGGAAAAGGTCGGTGTCGGCGAAGGCTCGACGAGCCGTGCCGCAGGGGCAGCTCACTCCTGGAATTTCCGAAAAGTCCGCTAGGGCCCAGCGCGGTCCGGCCGGAGGCCGGCTTGGCTGCGACGGAGCCGCGTGGTCCTGCGGGCTTTGCTCCTCGACGGCCGGACCGTCCTCGCGGTTCTCCGCATTTTCAGGCTGGTGTTCGTTGTCGGTCATTGTGCTCTTGCCTCGAACTTCAGTTGGCAAACGCCCCAGACTCTCATGAAATCAACCAAACGAACGACCCGATCAACGCGGCCACGGCCAACCAGCCCACGACAAAGCCGGCGACCATTCGCGTCGACGGCACGTAGATTTCCCAGTTTTGGGCGGGAACCAGCTTTCGGGGTGCCGGTGGAGTGACGCCTTCCGGAAGCGTACACGGAGCCACGACCCGCTCGCCCGGCTCGACCGGCGTTCGGACCAGGGCGTAAAAACGGTCGAGCTGCTCCTTGGGTGTCGGACGTGTCAGCAGACTGGCGACGACTCCGGCCAGCGTCCCCGTCGTCAAGTAGAAGACCATTTGCCACGGCAGGTACACTTCGGGCTGACCGTCTCGAAAGAACACCAGTCGCAGCGACTCCGACCCCGGGACCTGTTCCAACCACTCGACAAAGAACGCTTGCGTCGTCAGCCACCAAGTGGCGAAGGCGACCAGAGCCGAGCTCCATGCCCCAGCCGAGTTCATTCGCCTCCAAAACAGCCCCAGCCAGAAGGCAATGCCGAGCATGGGACCGATTTTCCAGAAAATCTCCAATCCTTTCACTACGCCCTCCAGGCGGTAGGCGAAGACGACGCCGGCCACGACGATTCCGAGCGAACTGAGCCGAGCGACCCAAAGGTAGTGACGCTCGGACCGTCCCGGCACCAGTGGCTTGTACAGGTTCTCGGTGAACAGGCCGCTGGTGGCAATCATGAACGCGTCGCACGAGCTCATGACGGCCGCCAACACACCGGCCAAGAACAGACCGAGCAGCCCGGGCAGGACCTGCGGCAAGAACTCGCGAGCCATCTGGCCAAAGACGTTGTCCGGGTTGATGTCCGAGCGTCCCCGCTCGCTCAAGTAAACAATCGCCGCAACCCCAATCAGCGTCCAAGCAATTGTGCAGACTCGCTTCAGCAGATTGCCGCCCATGAACCCGACCTGGCCGTCCAGCTCGGTGCGTCCGGCTGCACAGTTCCCCATGACGTGCGGCTGACTGACAATGCCCACCAACCCGTTCAGAGCAATGACCGTGACGTAGAAGACACCAATCTCGGCCGGGGCGACCAGGCTGAGCTTGTCGGCCGAGAGCTTTTGGTGCAGAGCGTCTAGGCCACCAACCGCGCTCAACAAGAAGGGCAGCAGCAGGAACGAAAACGCGACCGTCAGCACGCCCTGAATGAAGTCCGTCAAGACGGCGGCGTGCAGTCCGCCAGCCATTCCGTAAACCACGAACAACACGGTCATGACCGCAATGGCCAAATTGGCGTTCAACGTGCCGCCGGTGCTGGCCTCCAGGACGTGGGCCGACCCTTTGAGCATGACGCCAATGTTGACCGTGTACTGCATCAGTCCGACCACAGCGAAAAGCATGGCCACCGAACGGCCGTAGCGAGCCTCAAAAACGTCGGCCGTGGTCAGGGCTCGGAACCGACGCATCATGGCGGCAATCAACCAGTAGAACGGCGTCGGGAAAAGCCACAGCCACTGGTACCAAATGCCCGACACGCCGTTCGTGTAGCTCTTGGACGCCACAGAGACCGCTTGGTCGGAGTGTGTTCCGGCTCCAAAGGCGAAAAAGACCATCAGTGTCTTGCCGAAACGACGCGGCAGCACGAAGTCGGCCATGTTCTTGACACGCCGCGCCGTCCACACGCCCAGCCCCGTGACCAGCACGAAGTAGGCCAGCAATGCGAGCAGGTCTGCCCAGTGTAGGCCGAGCCAATACATAGCGCCTCGCTTCCACCCCGCCGCTGCGTCTCTCGTCTCTTTTCGACGTCCGGCCGTCCAGATTCCGCTCAACCGGTTTACCCAAACCCGCTTGCAAAGTCCACGGTGGAGGTTTTCGAGGCCGTGGTCCGCTTGACGCCGTCGCGCGGTGCGGCGAAGAATGAGACGGCTTTTGTCGAGCAGTGCTCCGCCGACAGAGAGGTCGAAGGACGGTGTGGCCAGATTGGACTGGCGGGAAGGCCGGTCAGCGCGTCAGCGTCGGACAGGGGTTGAAGGAGGAAACGGCATGCTCGGTGGGCCATCCTTGGAAGTCAAACACTTGGACGACGTGACGGTTCTCCGGCTGGCGGCCAAGCGGCTGGACCCGCAAGCGTTCGAGGTGCTCACCCGACAGCTTTACCGCCTGATTGACCGGGAGGGGCGCAAGAAGTTTGTTCTGGATTTGTCGGGCGTGGAGTTTCTCTTCAGCGAGGCCGTTGGGTTGCTTCTGGGACTGGAAAAGCGTGTCAAGAAGAGCGGGTGCGAGCTGAAGCTGTGCGGACTGCGACCGGTCGCTCGGCAAACGCTCGAAACGGCCCAAGTACTGGACCTGTTCGAGGTGTGCGCGGACGAGGCGTCGGCCGTGCAAAGTTTTGCGGGCGGGTCGGCCGGACGGTCCGAACCCGCCGCTGGGACCTAGCTGGATGGTTGTGTGCCGAGCGGGGAAGCGGGGTTCACTCCGCGGAAACTTCCGAATTCTGTTCCGGTTGCGAATTCGACTCCGTGGCGTTCTCTTCAGTCGGTGGCTGCTGCGCTTGCTGCTGTTGCCGCTCCCGCTGAATCGCTTCCCACACCTCCTGCCGATGGACCGAAACGTCCTTCGGGGCTTCGATGCCCAACCGCACCTTGTCCTTGCGAATGTCGATCACCATGATTTTGATGTTGTCGCCGATGATGATCGTCTCGTCCTTCTTCCGACTCAGCACTAACATGTTTCCGTACCTCAGCGACGAAAAAGTTTTTGCGCCGTCAGCCGATGATCCCCTGTCTGTCTAGATTCTGTAGTTTGCCCGGACGGCTGTGCGTCCGGCGTCGCTCCCGGCTTCCGGCCCGAGTCCACACCTCACGCTGACGAAAGACGACGGAACCCCGCTCAGTAGAACAGTCGCCCCTTGGTGGCCCGTCCGACGGGGAGGGCACACAAGAGGCTGTTGGCCGCCGCCTCGTCAGCGTCTCCCACTGACCCGCAACTCTAGAGCACGCTCGGACCGGCCTTCCGACTTGTTTCCGCCGTTTCTCTATTTTACCAGTATTCTCAGTCCGCTGCTGACGACAAGATCGTTTGTTCGGGGGCGACGAGTTTAGCCTGTGTGGGCTGGCCCGCCTGTGCGGGTTTCGCAGACGACGAACGTAGCGATTTTGGCGATTCTCAAGGCCGGCGTCGGAACTTCCTGTCAGTCGACGAGTTACCGACAGCGGTCACTTGGGTGGGCGGAGCGGACGGAAGCGGCTGTACAGAAAGAAAGGGTTTGCGAACGGGGTCCGTTCAGAAGTACTCGTCGTCTTCCAGCAGGTCGCTTTCGCTAATGACCCGCAGACCGCTCTCCCTCAGCAAATAAAGGCCCTGGTCAATGTCGTCGACATGCAAGGCAATCGCGCTGCGCCCGTTTCGACGGTAGAGCAGCGGGTAGGTGTAGTGGATGTTGACTTCGGCCTGCAGCAGCACGGAGCAGACCGTGACCAAAGGCTGAGGCGTTTCGGGCAGCTCGACGCCAATAATGTCGTTCTCAAAGACCGTAAAGTTGCCCAGTTCGAACAGTTCTCGCGCCCGCTCGACGTTGTTGACAATCAGTCGGACCACCGCGCAGTCGACCGAGTCGACAATGCTCAGAGCAACGACTCGCAGGTCGTCTCGTTCGACGTGCCGGAGCAGCTCGTGCAAGCGCCCCACTCGGTTTTCCAAGAACACACAAAATTGCCGCAGGCAAGGCCAGTCTCGGCCTCGCACTGTGGCCGGGTCCGTGCCAGCGTCGCCGCCGAAACTCATTGACATGGCCGAGCGTCCGTTCTGCAGCGAGGCATTCCGTTCCAGAGCTCGTTCGAAGCGAGCCTGCCCAAACAGCCATTTTCGGACCCGCTTCCGTCGCCACAAAGCTCGACGAAAACGGCCCAACACTGCTATTCTCTCCTGCACACAGTGTGGCCCGCGTGTGTCGAGTTGACAAGCTATTTTCGGCCGCGACGGCGAGACTGCGTGGGCGGTCCCCGCCCACACGGCTGGCTGCGTCTTGCCGCAGGCCGAGGGCGTCCGCAACAGCCCGGCCGGACAGAAAGGACCCTGCCCGTGATTCGCGCGATTCTGTTCGACTTGGGAAACGTGCTGGTCTTTTTCTCGCACGAAAAAATGTGCCGGCAGGTGGCCGAAGTTTGCGGTCGACCACTTGAGCAAGTCCGGCAGGTTTTGTTCGACAGCCACTTGCAACGGCTTTTCGAAACCGGCCAGATTTCGGAGCCCGAATTCCAGCGACGGTTCGAACAGGCTTTGGACGTGCGAGTGGACCCAGAAGCCTTACGCCTGGCGGCCTCCGACATTTTCGAGCTGAATCCGGAAATGGTTCCGCTGGTGGAGCAGCTTCGACGGCACCACATTCGCCTGCTACTGTTCTCGAACACATGCGTCAGCCACTACCAGCACCTGCTCGACCGTTTCCCCTTGTTGCGGCAATTCGACGACGCGGTGTTGTCGTTCGAAGTCGGAGCCCTCAAGCCGGAGCCGCCCATGTACGAGGCGGCGCTGAGCAAGATTGGGTGCGAGCCGTCCGAGTGCTTCTACACCGACGACCAGGAACCGAACGTCTTGGCCGGCCGGCGCTTCGGACTGGACGCCGAGCGGTTCGTCGATGCCGAACGGTTCGCCGAGCACCTGCGCCGCCGCGGGCTGCCGTTGGAGTGAACGGCCGAGACGACCGGGTAGTGGAGACAGGAGCTCAGCCAGACAGCAACCACGGGCTGAGCGACGAGCGGGAGAGGGTCCCGTTGTGGAGGGCCGTGCCCACCAGAACGCCCGACACGCCCGCTCGCTCCAGCTCCACCAAGTCGGCAACCCCGCGAACGCCGCCTCCAGTGTAGACGCGAAGCGAACGGTCTTGAGCCAACAGCCGGCGGCACAGCTCACTCGTCGGCACTCCCCGCCCGACGCCGACCGCGGCCAAGTCCAGCACAATGAAGCTGCGCACTCCGCACTGAGCAGCGCGAGCGGCAATTTGCAGGGCCAGCTCTGGCGACGAGAGGCCCGAAAGCGACAGGCCCGAGCGCGAACGAGTCTTTGGCCGGCAGCGATCGTGCGCGGTCCACCGTTCCACGCGGCCCAACGGCTGTCCGTGCTTCAGGTCGAGACTGAACCAGACGCGTTCGCAACCCAGACGCTGCACGGCGGCCGCCAGTTCCTGCGGGTCGGCCAGCGTCTCCAACGCGGCAACGACCACGGACGCTCCTGCCTCGAGCACGCGGACGGCGTCGGCCGCTTCCCGCACTCCCGCGTCGACAACCAATCGAAACCCAAGCCGGGCCAGTTGGGCGACGGCCGACCGGTTCGAGCCGCGTTGGCGAATCTGGTCCAAGTCGGCCACGTAAAGCTGGTCGAAACCGAAGTGCTGTCGAAGAGCCAAGGCGACGGCGTCCGGACGAGCCGACTCGGTCCACACGCTGCGCAGCGGACAGTACTGGTCCCGCTGGCCTGCCACCGCGTGAACCACCTGACCGTCCTGCAGGTCGAGCACTGGAAGAACTTTCATGGCTGCCCTCGGCCGGCGAGCCGGTGCGTTTGTCCGGTTTGTTGGCCCTCCAGGACTCGCTTGGCGTGGAGTTGCACACTGGCCGAGCCAGGAGCATTGTGGCGAGCGGAGCTGGGCGGAGCAAACGCGGTGGGGGGGCTGCCTTCCGTCGGCCACTCAGCCGGTGTCGCTCGCGGCGTTGACCAGCCGCCCGGGTCGTTCGACTGTAGCACGTCTCGGCTCTGGACTCGCGCCCGGGGCCCGCACAGACAGCTGGCTCTGCGCCGGCAACGCTCGCTTGCCGGCACCGGCGGCCAACCGTTTTGCTCGCCGCGGGTGACGCCGGTGGCCTTGATTCACAAACTGCTTGAATCACGTTCGGCCGCGCGTCAGAATGGTTCGCGGCCTGACCGTGCAGTCAGCACCGTTGCTGAAAGGCTCAATGGGATTGGGTTGCTCGGGGCCGTTCAGCGCGGTAGTTTCCTGGAGCCGTGCTGGGCCGCGTGGTGCGAACCGGTTGGGGGCGCGGACAGGCCGAGGTTGGTTGTGCGTTGCGAGCGGTTTCGTAGGTCTGGGTAAGTTCGGGGGGCGTTGCGAGACGCGGCGACGGCCGTCGACGTGGGCGGGACGGAGCGGGGCGACGCGGCGACGGGACGGTGAGGTGGTCGGTTTCCCGAAGACGCTCGTCTTCGGCTTCTGTCGGGCTTGTCTGGTAGTCGCAACCTTCAGCCGAATCCTGCTAGCCGAAAAGGTACAGCCATGAAGTTCTTGGAAGGCGAGACGGTCGGTATTGACTTGGGAACGACGTTTTCGGCCATTGCGCGGCTGGAAAACGACGGGACGCCCGAGTGTATTCCGAACGCCGACGGCAAGAAGATTACTCCGTCGGTCGTGCTGTTGGCCGAGGACGGCCACGTGATTGTCGGGCCTTCGGTGGAGCGAATTGCGCTGGAGGACCCGAGCCGGGTCATTGAGGCCATCAAGCGGGAAATGGGCAACAAGGACTTTTACGTCGTCTACCAGGGCAAGCGACTGACGCCCGAATTCATTTCGGCTCTGATTTTGAAGAAACTGAAGCAGGACGCCGAGGCCCGCATCGGACCCATTGCCAACGCTGTCATTACCGTGCCGTACTACTTCAACGACGTCCGTCGCAAAGCCACGCAAGACGCGGGCCGCATTGCCGGCTTGAACGTCGTGGACATCATTAACGAGCCGACGGCCGCGACCTTGGCCTACGCTTGGTTGAAGGGCGAGCTGGGACGGACGGACATCGAACAAAAAGAAAAGACGATTCTGGTCTACGACTTGGGTGGCGGCACGTTCGACGTGACCATTGTCCGCTACACGCCCACGCACTTCCGGGTACTCGCCACCGACGGCGACGTCATGCTGGGCGGCCTGGACTGGACGCGGCGAATCGTCGACCACATTTGCGAGCAGTTCCGGCAGAAATTCGGCGAAGACCCACGCGAAGACCCAGAAACGCTGCAAACGTTCTCGGCCGAGTGCGAGAACGTGAAGCTGCAATTGAGCCAGAAGGCTCAGGTGCCGGTCACCTTGTACTACAAAGGCAACACGCTGACCGTGTCGTTGACGCGGGGCGACTTCGAGCGAATGACGGCCGACCTGCTGCAACGAACGCGCGACACGACCGAGCTGGTCATGCAGCAGGCCGGCGTCACGCCTCAAACGCTGGACGCGGTCCTCTTGGTCGGCGGCTCCACACACATGCCGGCTGTCCAGGAAATGCTGCGGGAGGTTTGTCAGCAGGAGCCTTCGCGAGACCTGGTGCCGGAGGAGGCGGTGGCGCATGGAGCGGCCATTCACGCAGCTATTCTGGAAGCGAAAGCAACGGGCGGGCAAAGCCGTCTGGCCAAGACCGTGATCAACCGACTGCGAGCGGTCCACACGGTCGACGTGAACTCCCACTCGCTGGGAATCAAAATCACCGACCCGAACGACCGCACGCGCAAAATCAACCACATCATGATTCCCAAAAACACGCCGATTCCGCACGAAAAAACGCAGCGGTTTGTGACGACGGTCGACAACCAGCGGCGCATTCACATTACCGTGCTGCAGGGCGAGACGTCCGACCCAGACGCTTGCACGCCGATTGGCGACTTCCACATTTTCGACTTGCCGCCGGACCTGCCGAAAGGCTCGCCCGTGGAGATCACTTACCGCTACAACGCCGACGGACGCGTGCAGGTGTCGGCCAAAGAATTGACCGGCAACAAGCAGGCTTCGATTGAAATCGACCGGGCGTCGGGCTTGGACAACGACGCGCTGGCCGCTTTCGAGCTGCTGGCCCGTGAGTACCAGGTGGAGTAACGCCCCAGACCGGTTCGCCGAGCTGGACCGGCGAGCGAGAACGCCGCAGGCTGTCGGCGGCGCGGCCCCGGACGGTGGTTACCGCCGACGGCGTCTGATCGGCCGCGGACGCCCGTGTGTGTTGAGGCCGACAAGGAGAAGGCACCGTGTCGATTGACGTCTACAAAGAGTGGCTGGGAATTCCGGAAGGGCCTCGACCGCCCGACCACTACACCCTGTTGCGGCTGGTGCGGTTCGAGGACGACGTCCAGAAAATTCGCGACCACTACAAGAAGCTGAACGCCCACGTCCGCAAGTACGCCACAGGCCAGTACTCGGTCGAGTCGCAGAAGCTGCTGAACGAGCTGGCCAAGGCGATGCTTTGTTTGACGGACCCGGAGCGGAAACGGGAGTACGACGAAAGTTTGGGACGGGTCGTCGAGGCGAAGAAAAGCGTCGCCGGACGGCAGCTTCTGCAGGACTGGCTGGTCGAGCAGGGACACATTACGCCCGAGCAGAAAAAGGAGGCCGAACGGTTTGCCAGCGCTCGGGGCCTGTCCATGCGAGACGCCGTCGTGCAAATGAAGCTGGTCTCGCCGGAAGTCGCAGCCATGGGACTGGCCGAGGAACTCGGCTACTCGTACGTCGACCTCCGGGACACGTTCCCGGACGACTCAGTGCTCGACCGAGTGCCCAGGTCGCTGGTCAAACGCAACACGATTTTGCCATTGTTCGTCGACGAGGATTGCCTGCTGGTGGCTTGCGCCGACCAGCCGACGGCGGAATTGGAAGAAGAGCTGCGGTTGATTTTCGGCGTGCCGATTCGGCCGGTCATTGCCACGCCGCTGGCCATCAACCAGGCCATTGCCAAGTACTACGCGCCGGGTGTGCGAGACGAGGCCGTTGCGGCAGCTTCCGGCGACGGCGGAGCCGCCACGCAACCGAAAAAGGCCGAGAAACCCAAGAAGGCCAAGAAGCCGGCTTCGCAGTTGTCAGAGAGCGAACGCCAGCAGCGCAAAATGATTGGAACGCTCATCATTTGCTGGACCATCATTGGCACCGTCCTGCTGGGCATGTACCTGCCTTGGGAAAGCATTGTGGCTCGGTACTTGCCCATGATTCTGGTCACGCCGGCGGTGGCCTGGTACGTCTTCAAGGTCTACTGGAAGTAGCCGCTGCGGAAAAGTCGTCGGACGGGCCGAACGTCGCGGCGGGTCTTCCGTGCCAGCCTCCCGAGCCGCTCCACGGCTGACGGTTGGAGCGGCTTTGCTTTTTGCGCCGGTTGTGTCTGTTCGGGCGAGTTCCCGCTTCAGCGCGACTTTGACGGTCTGACGTTGGGCCTGTGCTGGGCGAGTCGTTTGAAGACCCGCTCCCGCTGGACCGCGCGGACCGCTCGGCCGTCCGGCACTCCAGGACCTTGCCCCCAGCCGCGGCCGTCGGGGGTCGGTTTTTGACTGCCCCGACGGGCAAGCTAAAGTTGCGTGAACCCAGTGCAGCCGGACGCCTTCGCTGTCGAACTCGACTCGACCGCCCTTCGTGCTGTTACCGGCAGCCGTTCTCAAACACAACCGAGAGGGGGACCATGCTGGACGTCAACGCCATTACCAGTCTGACGTCGGCTCAGTTGCGCGCCGTCCACCGCATTCAACAGCTGACGGCGGCCATTGCTCAGAACAACCTCCGACTGACGACCGAGAAGCGAATCAATTCGGCCCAGGACGACCCGTCGGGGTTGGTGCGCGCCGAGCTGCTGCGGGCGGAACTTTCGTCGGCCCAATCGACGCTGGACGGTCTGACCTTGGCCAGCGAGCTGCTCAGCACAGCCGACACGGCCGCCGGCCAAATTCTGTCCAACCTGCAGCAGGCCCGCACGCTGGCGCTGCAAGCGGCCAGCGGAACGTTGTCCAGCTCCCAATTGGCCGCCAACCAGGCCCAAATCGACACCATTCTGGCGTCCATCAACTCCCTGGCTCAAACCACTTTCAACTCACAACGCTTGTTGGACGGTTCGGCCGACTTCACGGTCAGCGGCTACGACCCGAGCCAAGTGCTGCGCGTCGAGGTCTTGGACAAACAGACCGACAGCGACGTCACCATTTCCATGACCGTGACGCAGCAGGCTCGACGGGCGCACGAGCGCTACACCGGCGGCACGTTGGCCAGCGACACCACGCTCGCCGTCACGGGACCGTGGGGCTCCGCCACAATTACCCTCTCCAGCGGCGACACCACTCAAGACATTGAAGACGCCTTCAACGCCGTCGCCTACCAAACCGGCATTCAGGCCACTCGCGTCGACGCCACCAACGTCGACCTCGACACAATCGACTACGGCTCTTCGGCGTCCATTACCATTCAGGTCTTGAGCGGAAGCTTCAGCCTGGACCCGGCCCAAAGTCAGTCCGGCCAAGACGCCGTCGCCACCATTAACGGACAGTCGGTCACCGCAGACGGCACCACTTTCAGTTACGTTACGTCGCAGTTGAACCTGGAAATCCTTTTGGACCCGTCGGCCAGCGGCACGTTGACGGATTTCACGGTCAGCGGCGACGGACTGGAATTCGTCGTCGGCACCGACGCCTCGGTCGCCCGCATTGGCCTGCCGGACCTGTCCACCTCGGGACTCGGCAGCGTGCTCGGACGCCTCTACACAATCGGCAGCGGCCAGAGCAACTCACTGGCCAGCGGAAATGCCGTCACCGCTCTGCAAATCATCGACGCGGCCATTGCTCAGGTCACCCGCGCCCAGGCCAAAATCGGCAGTTTTCAGTCTTACACCATTGAGTCCTCCAGCAACGTGCTCGACGCGTTGGTCGAAAACACGGCCGACGCCATTTCCGACATTGAAGACGCCGACCTGGCCACCGAAACGGCCTTGCTGGCCAACAACCAGACGCTCCTGCAGACCGCCTACCAGGCCTTGTCGATTACCAGCCTGAGCAGTCAGAACGTGCTGACGTTGCTGGAGGCGTTGGTCAGCTGACTGACGCTCCGCTCACACGCTGCCCGGCGACACCGCTCTTTCGGCTGTCAGTACTCCCGCACGTAATGCTCCGACACCTCGTTTCGCACCGGCCACGTGGCGCGGAATTGGTCCGGGTACAGTCCAATCTGGTCGAATGGAATCGGACGGAAACCGAAGCGTCGGAAGACGGGTGAATCCGGCGGAAGGGTGAAGTCACGCCCGGTCAGCGAACGGAAGCCCGGGTCGCTGGAGAAAACGTGGTTGTCCAGCATTTCGTTGGCGCCGCGGTCTCGCACCGTGAACTGCCCGCAATCGACGACCACGTTTCTCCACACGAAGTTGCGGTCGGCGTTTTCTTCCAGGTGAGCGAGGTCAGGGTAACGGGAAACCAGCAAAGACTGAGGCGCGTCGAGTTCGTAGCGTTTCAGAAGCTGGACGGTGCGAGGTTCCTTCAGCCGGCTCCGCCAACGTTTTTCTCCCCACGGCGAAAAGCTGAGTGCCTGCTTGCACTGGACGAACAAGTTGTTGTCCACAATGTTGTCCTTGCCGCCGTGGATTTGGACGCCGCCGAAGCGACCGCCGGCGCAGCGGAAGAACACGTTGCCGTAAATGAGCACGGAACTGATGAAGTCGTCCAGTCGAATGCCGGCTTCTCCGGGTGCAGTTCGGCCGCTGCCAATGTGGTGCCAGAAGTTGTACCGAATGACCAGTCCGCGGTAGACCGGGTTGCCGTAAATGTCGATGCCGGCCTGGTCGCTGGCTTCGTACACCACGCTGTGCACTTCGTTGAACTCAATGGTGTGCTCGAACCCTTCCACGCGCAGGGCGTGGTGCGGCGAGTCGTGAAAGAGGTTGTGAGCGATTCGGTTGCCGCAGCCGTCGAGGTGAACGGCCGGAGCGTAGACGCGGTCCACGCGAGAAAAGTCGTAAATGTGGCAGTTTTCGACGAAGTGCCGGCCCGGCGTCAGCGTCTTCGGGTCGCCTCCGGCCATTCGCACCCCGCCCGCTCCGACCGTGAAAATGTCGCACCCCAGAAGCCCGTGGTGTCGACCGCCCAGAACCACCGCTCCGTTGGCTCCCAGTCGAGCCAGCGTGCAGCCGGCCAGCAAGCAGTCGGAGCCGCCTTCAATGACCACGCCTTCGGCCTGTCCCAGCTCGAACGTCAGCCCGCGCAGGACCACGTGGCGAACGTCGGTCAAGCGGACGAACGGCTTCTTCAGCACGGGAAAGTCCACCTGCTTGACCGGCCCTTCGAACGGCAGAAAGTACACCCGACCTCGCCGTCGGTCCAAGTACCATTCACCGGGCTCGTCCAACTCTTCCAACACGTTGAAAAAGTAGTACGGCTGACCTTGCCTGAAGCCGTAGCGGGAGCCGGGCGCAGTGGTGAGCTCTTTCCGCTGCCGGTCGATTCGCTCGACCTTCAGCATGCGAGCGGCCCAGTAGTTTCGCCAGTAGCCCAGGACCCAAACGTCGTCCAGCGACTGCCAGCGGTCGGGACGGTCGAAATCGTACGTGAACCGCCCGGACCGGTCGTCCTCCGAACTCAACACGCGGCCGACGGACACAAAACCTTTGTTGGGCCAACGAGCCAGGTGAAACGGTTGGCCGTTGACGTACAAGTCCACCCACGGGTTGGTGGGGTAGCCCGAGAAGCCGTACCCGCGCGGCTTCAGCTCTCCCCAGTCCGTCACCCCGTTTGCCTTGAGGTCCGCTTCGAGCACGCGGTCGCGCACTTCAGACGGCAAACGTTTCCGCACGTCGGGGTCGCTGACGGGTCGGACGCCGGTCAGCCGGACGGCTCCCGAAAACACCGGACGCTCGCCCGGGTAGGCCGCGTACACGACCGGTGCGTTGGCCGTCCCCGAGTCCTCGGCGGTCAGCTCGAGCGTTTTTCGCACCTCGTAACGTCCGCCCCGCACGACCACCTCCACACCGCCCGGCGGCAGGACACCGCCGCGTTGCCGCTTCAGCTGCCGGACGGCGTCGCGAGCCCGCTCCAACGTGGCGAACGGCCGCTCCTTCGTGCCCGGGTTCGCGTCGCTGCCGTTCGGCGCGACGAACAGCCGCACGGCCGGCTTCGGCAACGTCACTCGCGTCCGCGACTGGTTCGGGTCGACGGCGGGCAAGCCTTTCGCCAGTCGTCGCATTTCCTGCTCCCGCTGGTTCGCCTCCCAGCGGTGGTGCGGCAACAGCCGCTTGTCGGCGGCGGCTCGTGCGAAGGCTTCGGCCGCTTCAGACCACCGCTTTTCCAGGGCGTACGTGTCGGCCAACGCCAGAAGCGCCAAGCCTCGCAGCTCGGGCGGAGCGTCGTCACGGCCAGCCAGTTCGGCGTAGTGCTGCCGTGCCTGGTTGAAACGACCCTCGAAGCGAAACGTGTGCGCCACCTGTAACTGGCAGTCGCGGCGAGTTTGCTCGTCGACGCCTGCGTCCTCAGCCAGCCGCTGGTACTGTTCCCGCGCGGCGGCTGCGTCGCCGTCGGCCAAACAGCACTCGGCCAGACACAGCCGCGCGGCCACCCGCTGCGAAACCGTCAAGTCCGGAAACCGCAGCAGTCGTTCGTAGACGGCTCGCGGTCCCAACGGCCAAGCCACTCCTCGCTGCACAACCAGGCAAGACCGAGCGGCCCAGTCTCGAAGGTGCGCCGGAGCGGCCCGGTCGGTGAAGACCTGCACGCATTGCGCGGCCGCTTGACGCAGACGGTTCTGCCGGCGCAGAGCCAACGCCAGTCCGAGCCGAGCGGTGGCGCACACGGCCGGGACCGCCTGGGAGCGCTCGACGACTTCCGTAAACGCCGCCACCGCTCCGCTCCAGTCCTCCCGAGCCAGAGCCTCGTTCGCTTCCGCCAACAGACGCCTCAGTCCGCCCGGCACCGGCTCACCCAACAGCGCGTGCTCCAGGACCTCCGAGGCGGACAAACACCGCCCGAACGCAACGAACTCGTCCACGTCGAGCTTGAGCGAGCCGATGCCCGCGTCCGCGTAACCAATTCGCAGCGAACCCTTCGGCGGCGTGTACGGCCCGGTCTGGCTCAGCACGCCGCACACCAGACCGTTCAGGTAGACGCGAGCTTGCTGCCCGTCCCACGTGACGGCCAAGTGCTGCCAGACGCCGTCCGGCACCGGGTCCGGCACCGTCACACCGACCGCGTTGCGAGGCTTCGGCCGCCCCCACTCCAACCGAAGCCGCTGAGCCGGGTAGTCGCTCCAAACCCGAAGGCCCTCCCAGTAGCCGTTGCCCTGGGCGAACAGCATTCCGTTGGTGCGGCCGTTGCCCAGCTGGGCCCCTTGCCCGTGCTTGCAGAACCACATTTCAAAGCTGAACCCAGACAACGTGGGTTCGACCGGCTTGGCTTGGAAAGCCCCTCGGTCCAGCCGCACGGCTTTCTTGCCGGGCCAGCGTCCGCGGGTCAGTTCGAACGGCTCCGGGCCAGCGTACGAGGCCGCTTCACGCCCGCCGGCCACGCTGCGGGTCGAGCGGCCTGTTGGCAGCAAGTCTTGGAACGTGTAGTAGCGAGCGACCCCGGGCGTCCGTTTCAGCCGCTCGTGAAACGTCTCCCACTGACGCAACGAGAAAGCGGACGACGGAGGGCCGGACCGCTGCGTCGGCCGTTGGCCCGCCCAGGCCAGGGAACCCAGCAGCAACGCCGCCAGGACAAGCTGCACCAACAAGGCCGCTCGTTTCATGGAAGCCTCCTTCTTCGGGTGTCACGAACCAGACACAGCCGACCGGGCCGGCGGAGACACAAACGGCGTCCGGACGGCGGGACGGTCTGCGCAAGGCTGGACCCTCGCCTGTCGTGCGCGGAGCAACGAACTGCCGAACTCGAATCTTACTTCGGTTTTTCGGCCGTTGCCACCAGACTGCGCGACCGAACGGTCCTACGCAGCCGGGACCACTTCGTTGCCGTGCGTCTGCTTGGAACCGTAGCATGGACGCCGACGGAAAGGCAGGTTCGGTGACGGACGGAGCCGCCGTCGGCAACTGGCCGTTTCACTGGTTGGAGCTCTGCAAGCGGAGAGGTCGCATGAGTCGTTGCGTCTGTTGTGTCGTCTTGCTGTGTTTGGGGTTCGGCCAGACCGCTCGTCCGGCACAGCAGCCCGTGTTCGAGTTCGTTCCTGCCGAGGGTCGGCGGGTCGAGGTGTGGGTGGACGTAGACCGACGGGCCGAGCGTCCGGTCAGCCGGCTGCTCTACGGCAAATTCACCGAGCATTTGGGACGAAACATTTACCTCGGCATGTGGGCTCAGGTGCTGGTCAACCCGGGGTTTGAGCCGGCCAGCCTGTGGGGTGAGCGGGCTCGGTACGTGGGGCGTGAGTTGGCTTGGCGTTTGGAGACGCCGGAGCTGGCCGAGGCCGCCCGCCGCGGACTGCCTCCCGGGTGGCTGGCGGCCGAGCGGGGCGGCGGAACCTGCTCGCCCGACAGCAACGCCCGAGCGGGTCGACAGTGCGTCCGGCTGGAAGCAACCGACGGCGACTCGGTGGTGCAGCTTTGGCAGCCTGTGTTCTTGCCGCTGCACCGGCAGTCGACGTACGAGTGGTCGGTGTGGGTGCGCAGTTCGCGGCCGACGCAGTTGACATTGCGTTTGTCTTGGCGAGCCGACCGGCAAGTGGCCGCCGAACAGACCGTGTCCGTTTCCGCCGGTTCGTGGACGAAGTACCAAGGCCGGCTCCGACTGCCCGTTCGTCGTCCCGCCTACCAGGCTCCGTTCCGCTGGGAAATCGAACTGACTGGTCCCGGCACCGTGTGGGTCGACCAGTGCTTCCTCAACCCCGCGGACCACTTGGACGGCTGGGACCCCGACGTCGTTCGGTTGGTGAAGGAGTCTGGTCTGTCGCTGCTTCGCTGGCCCGGCGGCAACTTCGCCAGCGGCTACCACTGGAAAGACGGCATTGGCCCGGTCGACGACCGACCGGTCCGTGTCAACCGGCCGTGGAACCAGCCCGAACCGAATTACGTCGGGACGGACGAATTCTTGCGGTTCTGCGAGCTGGTCGGAGCCGAGCCGTTGATTTGTGTCAACGCGGGCGACGGGTCGGCCGAGGAGGCAGCGGAGTGGGTCGAGTACTGCAACGGCTCGGCCGACTCGCCTCTCGGAAAACGGCGAGCGGCGAACGGACACCCGAAGCCTTACGGAGTCCGTTACTGGGAAGTCGGCAACGAACTTTACGGCTCGTGGCAAATCGGTCACTGCTCGGCCGAGCAGTACGCGGAGCGGTACCGGCGGTTCGCCGAAGCCATGCGCCGGCGGGACCCGTCCATTCGACTGATTGCCAACGGCCACAACTTGCGTTGGAACGGGGTCTTGGTTGAGCGGTGTGCGGACGTGCTGGAGCGGGTGAGCCT
>CAYSAG010000054.1:0-22042 GCA_964428935.1 uncultured Planctomycetaceae bacterium
GGTCAGAACCAGGCCGTGCAGGAAATTACGCAAGACCTTGCGTCGGGGCGGGCCATGCACCGGCTGCTGCAGGCCGAGGTCGGTGCGGGCAAGACGGCCGTCGCGGTCTACGTCATGCTGGTGGCGGTGGCCTGCGGCTACCAGACCGCTTTGATGGCTCCCACCGAAATCCTCGCCACCCAACATTGGGCGACCATCGACCGGTTGCTGACGCACAGCCGAGTGCGGCGGGTTCTGCTGACCGGATCGCTCACGGCCGCCCAGCGCCGCCAGGCTTTGGAGGGCATTCGCAGCGGCGAAATTCAGTTGGTCGTGGGAACGCACGCGGTCATTCAGCAAGACGTTGTGTTTCACAAGCTCGGGCTGGTCGTCATTGACGAGCAGCACAAGTTCGGCGTGCTGCAGCGAGCGCAGTTTTCGCGCGGCTCCAGTTCGCCTCACATTCTGGTCATGACCGCGACTCCGATTCCGCGCAGCCTGTGTCTGACTCAATTCGGCGACTTGGACATTACACGAATTACGGACCTTCCGCCGGGCCGGCAGAAAGTCGTGACGAGCCACGTTCGGACGGAGCGGGAAAAGCGGCGAGCGTGGGACTTCATTCGCCAACGTCTGCGCGAGGGACGACAGCTCTACGTGGTGTGCCCGCGAATTGCAGACAAGTCGTCCGAGCAGGCCGACCGAGGGTTGTTCGCGGAGAGGCATGCGGCGGACGGCGAGGAGTCGGCCGACCTGCCAGGCAACGTCGAAGCGGTGTACCGGCGGCTGTCGGCTGTGGAGCTGCGTGGGTTCCGCGTGGACTACCTGCACGGACAAATGGACGCCGAGCGGCGGGCGGAGGTCATGCAGTCGTTTCGTTCCGGCCAAACGCAGGCGTTGGTGTCGACGACGGTGATTGAAGTTGGAGTGGACGTGCCGAACGCCACGTTGATGGCGGTGTTGGAAGCGGAGAAGTTCGGGTTGTCGCAACTGCACCAGCTCCGCGGCCGCATTGCTCGAGGGAAGTTCCAGGGCTACTGCTTCTTGTTTAGCGACGCGTCTAGCGAAGAGGCGCTGCGCCGGCTGCGGGCCATGGAGGCGACGTCCGACGGTTTCCGAATCGCCGAGATTGACTTCGAGCTACGTGGTCCGGGTGACGTCATGGGAACCCGGCAGCACGGCCAGTTGCCGCTGCGTGTGGCCGACCTGCTGCGCGACCAGGCGACTCTGGCCAAAGCTCGAAAGATTGCCTTCGAACTGGTCGAAAGCGGAGAGCTGGACCTGCCCGAGTTCGCTCCGTTGAAGATTCGCGTGCTGGAGCGGTTCGGGCAGTTGATGGACTTGCCCAAGAGTGGCTGAGGCAGGTGCGGGCGCGCCGGACCGCTGTCAGTCGGCCCTCCAGGTCGCGCACGAGCTGGACGTTTCCCAAAGAGAGACCGCGACAACAGGCAGGCCCAGCTGCCGAGCCTGCTCGAAAATCAGTTTGGCCAGGTTTTCGGCCGTGGGGTTTTGCTGCAGCAGGACGACCGGCTCGCCGAGCTCGCACAGTTTGGCCGCTGCCGGGTCGTCGCGTCGCAGAATCATTCGGTGGTCCAGGTTCTGCTCCACCCACGTTCGCAGCTTCCGTTTCAGCTCGCCAAAGTCGACGACCATTCCCCGGTCGTCCAGGCGTGGGCTTTCCAGCACCACCTCGACCCGTCCGTTGTGACCGTGCAGGTGGCGGCACTTGCCTTCGTAGCCCAGCAAGCGGTGGCCGTAGCAAAATTCGAAGGTTTGTCTGATTTGGAACATTGTCGAACGCCCCTTACGCGGGCCGCAGCAACGGGCTCGCCAGACAGCGGCCTGCTCGCGCGTGCCGGTTTGACGGCACCGGTTTCCTCACGAAACCACGCCCACGCGCGGACGTGGTCGGGCGGACCGGTCGCTCAATCCGTCGAGTTGGTGCGGTCGCCGCGGTACGGGTGCGGCAGGTACTCGACCGACGGCTGTCGCCGAGCGGGCTGAGGGTAGAGCTCCAGCAGCTGCAACACCTCGGGAGGCATGTCGGTCGACACGTTCAACCCCAGCTGTTTCGCGGCAGCCGGCGTAATGGGGTAGTCGTGCGTCCACGTTCCTTCCGACAGCAGCTTGGCAATTTCCTCGGCCTTTTCTTGCGGGAAGTCGTCGACCAGCAGCTCTTTCACCGCCTCCCGCACCTGGTGAATGGCCTTTTCCGCCTGGTCGGCCAGAATGAGCGTCTGGTCCTCGATTTCGCTGATTGGCTTGCGTTCCAGAACCTTCAGGACGGAAGCGGCTGGTTGTTGCCCCAGTTGAGGGTCCACGGGTCCCAACACGGCGTGCTCACACATGACGATTTCGTCGGCCGCCAGGGCAATGAGCGTGCCGCCCGACATGGCGTAGTGGGGGACGAAGACCGTCGTCTTGGCCGGGTGGCGGTGCAGAGCTCGGGCAATCTGCAGCGAAGCCAGCACCAGGCCGCCGGGCGTGTGCAGAACCAGGTCGAGCGGGACGTCCGGCGCGGTCAGGTGAATGGCCCGAATGACCTCCTCCGAATCGTTGATGTCAATGTACCGGAACAGCGGGAACCCGAGCAGGCTCATCGTCTCTTGTCGGTGGACCAGCAAAATGACCCGCGACTTGCGCTTTCGTTCGATGCGGGCAATCATTCGCTGTCGCGCCATTTCCAGCAGGCGTTGCCGGAGCAGCGGCTGCAGCGCGGAAATCATGAAAAACAGCCAGAACAGGTCCATCATTCCAAAACCCATGCTGCCGTCGCTCACCGTTGAGTCCTCCCCTCGAACTTGTTTCTCTTCGTACCGGTTGTCCGCATCTTTGTGGGAACGGCCGGGAACGTCCCGCGAATCGGCCCCATTCGAGCCGCCCCGCTCGGTGCGTCGCCGAAGGCTCGACAGCCCCGCCGAGCGAGCTGTCATTGTGGCGAGTCGACCGCACGTTCTCCAGCCTGTCCGCACCGAGTTGGTTTCTTCCGGAGCCGCCGTGCACCTTTGCTCCCACTCCTCACACCGGCTCCAGCGGACTGGAATTCGTTCGGGCCGAGTGCCATCATGAGCTGCGCGACGCGTCGGGCACGAGACGCAGAAGGTCCGCGCGAAACAACGGACCGCTCGGCTGTGGTGTTTCAACGGAGGCAAAGGCATGTCACGAGAAGACGACTGGCAACTGCTTTGCGAGTACACGAAAAGCGAAAGTTTGATCAAGCACATGCTGGCGGTCGAGGCGTGCATGCGAGCGTACGCGCGGAAATTCGGCGAAGACGAGGAGAAGTGGGGGACGGTCGGCCTGCTGCACGACTTCGACTACGAACGTTGGCCGAACCCGCCCGACCACCCTTTGAAAGGCGCCGAAATTTTGAAGCAGCGCGGCTACCCGGACGACGTCATTTACGCCATCAAGTCGCACGCCAACTACCTGGAAGACTGCCCGCGTCAGTCGTTACTCGACAAGACGCTTTACGCCTGTGACGAGCTGGCGGGTTTCATCGTGGCCTGTGCCCTGGTTCGGCCGACGCGTCTGGAGGGTCTGACGGCCAAGAGCGTTCGGAAGAAAATGAAGCAGCCGTCGTTTGCCGCCGCCGTGAGCCGCGAGGACATTGTTCGCGGGGCGGAAGAGTTGGGCGTCGACTTGAACGAACACATTGAATTCTGCATTGTGGCCATGCAGCAAATCGCCGACCAGCTTGGGCTGGCGCCACCAGAGGGCGGAAGTTGAGCCAGCACGGGCAAGCCTGGACTGCCAGCGTCGTTCTTTCACTCGGCTTTCGGCTGGCGTCGGCCGTCACGTTGGATCCGCTTCGTTTGGTCCGTCTGAGGCGGTTTGTGCTTCATGACCCGGTCCAGCCACTGGTAAGCCTGCTGGCGAACCGGGTCGGGGAAGTCGTGTGGACAGTCCGGGTAAACGACCTTCAGTCGCTCCGGCCGACCGAACAGCGCGTAGACCTTCCGAGCCTCTTCGACGACCTCGCGCACTCCGTCGACGTCGAAATTCACGTCGCGCAGCGGTGCGTTGACGAAAAGAGCTCGCGGTGCGATGGCTGCCACGACCTCGTGGAAGTCGAACGGCACCTTGTCCGGGTCGCAACCGTAGCGGTCGCGAATCAGCGGCATGTACCGGTCGCTGGTCCAGCCGGTCAGGTCGCCTCCGTAGTAGCGGTGGAAGGCCGTGAAGCCGCAGCTGGAAATGACGGCCCGAATCCGCAAGTCGAAGACGGCCGTAAACAGAGCGTTGTGAGCGCCCAGCGAGTGCCCAATGACCCCGATTCGGTCCCGGTCGACCTCGGGCAACGACTCCAGCACGTCCAGCGCTCGGACGTTGTTCCAGACGGCTTTCATGGACCCGCTGAGGTAGCGGTCCCGAGCCGCTCGGAAGTCGTACTTGTACTCGCCGAACGACGGGTAGTCGGGCACCAGACAAACGTAGCCACGACACGCCAGCTCGTGGCCGTAGTGGCGGGTCGGACGGCCGCCCAGCCCAGCCACTTCATCCTTGGCCAAGCGGCAGGTCGGGTGCAGGCAGAGCATGGCCGGCGCTGGCCGAGACAGGTTGTTCGGAATCAGCAACCACGCGGGCACTTGGTCGCCCGGCTCGGCGGTGAAACGAATTTTCCGGCGAACGTAGTGCGGCGTCCGTTCTTCCGCCAGGACCTGCACGTGCAGCGGAACGCGACGCGACGGGTCGGGCAGTTGGCCCATGACCTGCTGCATGTTGGCCAGGACGTGAGCTCTTCGAATGCCCCAATCGGCGGGCGTCTGCACGGGTCGCAAACGACCGCTGGTGTCCCGGAAGACCAACAGGTTCGTGTGGTCTGGGTACGGAGTCGGGGGAAACGAAGTCGGGCCGGGACGGGCAGCCGGGCCGCCACCAATGCGGAGGTTTTCGAGCCAGTACAAGCCGCACAGTTCTGGGCAGACCAGGTCCAAGTCGCCGTCCTGGTCCAGGTCGGCCACGAAGGGGCCGGTGCCGAAGCCAATGCGGCCGCCGACGTGCAACACGGTGCGGTGCCACGTGCTGCTGGACCGGTCGTAGGAGTAGGCGACGACGCCCAGCGGGTCGTACTCGCCCACGTCCTTGCCGCCGTGAGCCATGTAGCGCTTGCCCGCCACGACCTCCGGACGACCGTCGCCGTCCAAGTCCGCTAGCTCCAGCGCGTGGAATTGGCTCCAGGCCGTGTCGACCACGTGGAACTTCCACCGTCGTCGCTTGCCCTCTCGCCGCTGCTCCAGCCAGTACAAGCCGACGTGGTGAGCTCGAGACCACACGACGTCCGCGTCTCCGTCCCCGTCGACGTCGAACACCAGAATGGGCACGCTGGCGTCGCGGTGCAGCTGGAATTCGGGCATCCACTGCCAGCGGTCGTTCTGCGCGTCGACCGCTCGAGCCCACCCGCGCGGTCCGACCAGGTCGTTGCGTCCGTCGCCGTCCAAGTCGCCGCAGCCGATTCCGTGACCCGCCAGCTCGCTGGGCAGGTCGTGCCGCACCCAGCGAACGCCACGTCCGTCTCGCACCAACTGCCACCACGCGGCGAACTTGGTGCCGTTGGGCAGCACGTCCGGCTGTCCGTCCGAGTCGACGTCCGCCAGCCGGCCGGTTTCCATCGGTCCCGGCTTGGCAATGACGTGCGTCGTCCACGGCCCGAGTCCGGCCCCGGGGTGCTCAATCCAGTACAGTCCGCTGCTGCGGTAGTTGGCGTTGACCAGGTCGAGCCAGCCGTCGCCATTGACGTCCAGCGGTAGGTTGGAGTAGTCGTCGCAACGGCCGCGAATGACGGGGACCTCTCGGAGGAAGTGTTTTTTCCATTGCGGAGCCTCGTACCACCAGCCGCCGGACACGACGTCCACGTCGCCGTCGTGGTCCACGTCGAAGGCCGAGCCGGCACTGCAGGCAGAGGTCGCGTCGATCTCGTGCGGACGGAACCGCAGCTCCCCGGCCCGCGCGACCGTCCAGACAGCCAACAGACAACCCGCGAAGGCCAACGCTCGCACGCCCGGCCCGCCAAGCAAAGCCAGACCACGCGGCCGGCACGCGCCGCTGGCTGTCGGCCGAGCCCGCCCGGCCGCTCCCTGCGACCCGTCCCAGCCACCGCACACGGTTCGTTGCTCGCTCACGCTGACGCCCTCCATTCGCTACCCGTTTCCAGTGACTTCGCCTTGAACTGGCCTGCACGCCCGCGGCTGGCTCGCGTCGGCTTTCGGTTCGCGGAGCCGCTCGCTCCGTGGCCGGTTGCCGGCCTGTCGGGCCGTCCGCCCAAAAAGGCGAACTCTCCGCAGGCGACTGGACCACTGAGCCAGCCGGCTGCGGCGAGCCGTCCGTGTGACGGTCGGCCGTTGCGCTGCCAGCCACAGCTCCGACCGCAGCCATGTTACGTCAGTGCGGGAGGAAAAGGGAGCCACCGGCACGGCTCGGGTCGCACGCCCGCGCAGGCGTGAAGCAGAAACTGGGGCGGCGGCCGTCGACCGGGCTTCTCGACGCCGTGTCCGGACGTTACCATGCGCTGAGTGGGCTTGGCGACGACGTGGCGGAGCTGTCTGGGGCGGGTGGACAGGCAAGACGGGACTCCGCTTCCGGGGGCGTCGGCCCGTGTCGACGCGAGGGTCGAATCGAAGGCGGGCTCGCACAGGCGGCGGGTTCAGAAAATGACGGGCGTGACGGAAGTGCTGAAGGGAACGGTGGAGCCGCTGCGGCGTCGAGTGGACGAGCAGTTGCAGCGCTACATGCGGGAGCTCCGTCCGGACTGCCCGGAGCGGCTGCGGGAAGCCATGTCCTACAGTTTAATGGCCGGAGGAAAGCGGCTTCGTCCCGTGCTAGTCCTGCTGGCCTGTCAGGCGTGCGGTGGCGAGCTGGAAGCGGCGTTGCCGGCGGCGTGTGCCATTGAAATGGTCCACACGTACTCGCTGATTCACGACGACCTTCCGGCCATGGACGACGACGACTTGCGCCGGGGCCGTCCGACGAACCACGTGGTGTTCGGCGAGGCCATGGCCATTCTGGCTGGCGACGCGCTGCTGACGCTGGCCTTCGAGGTTCTGGCCCGCGACGTGCGGCCGCCGGAAGTCGCGGCGGAGTGCTGTGCCGACTTGGCGTCGGCGGCCGGCGCCGAGGGCATGGTTGGCGGGCAAGTGGCGGACCTGGAGTCGGAAGGTCGAGAAGTCGGGCCGGAGGGCCAGCGGTCGGCCGACTTGGAGCTGTTGCAGAGCATTCACCGACGGAAAACGGGCCGTTTGATTTGTTCGGCTCTGACGCTGGGAGGTCGCGTAGCCCGGGCAGACCAGAAAACACTGCAAATCCTGGAAAACTACGGTCGCTGTTTGGGCCTCGCTTTTCAAATCACAGACGATCTCTTGGATGTCGTGGGCGACGCCGCCAAAATAGGAAAAAAAGTCCGAAAAGACGCGGAGCAAGGAAAACTGACCTACCCCGCCCTGCTCGGGGTGAAACAGAGTCGTGCGAAGGCGGAGGAGCTGATCGCCGAAGCGTGTGGCTGGATCGCTCCATTGGGTCCGCGAGCCCAACCGCTGGAGGCGCTGGCTCGTTTCGTTTTGGAAAGAGACCACTAAATGCAATTCGAACTGCTTTCGCGCATTCAGTCTCCTCGAGACCTCCAGTCCTTCTCCGACGACCAGCTTGTGCAACTGGCCAGCGAAATTCGAGAGGCCCTGTGCATGGTCTGCGCCGACCGGACGGCTCACTTTGCCAGCAACCTGGGCGTGGTGGAGCTGGCCATTGCGCTGCATTTGGTGTTCGACTTTTCGAAGGACCGGCTGATTTGGGACACCGGTCACCAAGTCTACCCGCACAAGCTGTTGACCGGTCGGTTTCGGCAGTTCCACACCATTCGTCGTCGCGGCGGGCTCATGGGTTACCCCAACCCGGCGGAGAGTCCGTACGACTTGTTCATGACCGGACACGCCGGTGCGAGCGTCTCGACGGTCTTGGGTCTGAAAGCCGGCGACGACTTGGTGTCGGACGAAAAGCGGCGGGCGGTGGCGGTCATTGGCGACGCGGCCTTGCCGTCCGGAATTGTCTTCGAGGCGTTCAACAACGCGGGCGGGCTGAAAAAGGAACTGCTGGTCATTCTCAACGACAACAAAATGGGCATTTGCCCGCGGGTTGGCGGCCTGGCCGAGTACTTGGACCGCGCCCGAATGGGGTCGTTCTACAGCGGGCTGAAGCGTGACATTACGAAGTTGCTGAACAAGCTGCCGTCTTCAGTGGGCGGCCCCATGGGCAACGCTTTGGGACAGCTGAAGGAGGCTTTGAAGGCCCTGCTGCACGGCGGCATGCTGTTCGAAGAGCTCGGGTTTCGCTACGTTGGCCCGGTCGACGGACACGACATTTTCGCCCTGAAGCGTTACCTCGAAATGGTCAAGGACGCCGAAGGACCCGTCCTGCTGCACGTCTTCACCGAGAAAGGGCACGGGTTCAAGCCGGCTTGCGAAGACCCGGTCAGCTTCCACACGCCCGCTCCTTTCATTCGCAACGGCGACGGCGAAATCATTCGGGTCGAGAAGGACAAGCAGCCCAGCTACACCGACGTCGTCAGTCGCGAAATCTACCGGGCCATGAAGCAGAACGAGCGGGTGGTGGTCTTGACGGCGGCCATGTGTGCCGGCAACAAGCTACAGAAGGTGCGGAAGGACTTCCCCGACCGCTTCTTCGACACGGGCATTTGCGAAGGGCACGCCGTCGCGTTCGCTGCTGGAATGGCCAAGGCGGGCGTTCGGCCAATCGTCGACATTTACAGCACGTTCCTGCAACGGGCCTTCGACCAAATTTTCCAAGAAGTGGCTTTGCAGAACTTGCCGGTGACTTTTTGCATGGACCGGGCCGGAATTTGCGGAGCGGACGGGCCGACGCACCACGGGGCTTTCGACAACACGTACATGCGCGTTTTCCCAAACATGGTTTTGATGGCTCCCGGCGACGAGCAGGACGTGCCGCTCATGCTGCGCTTCGCCCTTCAGTACAACGGCCCAACGGCCATTCGCTACCCCAAGGCGCCGGTGGACCACGTCGAGCGGCCGGTGACGGAGGTCGAGCTGGGACAGGCGGAGGTGTACGACTGGGGCGAGGACGGCATGTTCGTGGCCTACGGAACGCTGTTCGCGCGGTGCGTCCAGGCGGCTGCTCGCCTGCGTCAAGAAGGCCTCGACGTCGGCGTCATTAACGCTCGCTTCGCCAAACCGCTGGACACCGAGACCATTCTTCGCGCCGTTCGCGAATGCCGTTTCGTGTTGACGGTCGAAGAAGGCGCTCTGTGCGGCGGCTTCGGTTCGGCCGTGCTGGAGGCCGCCTCGGCCGCCGGCCTGAACACGGCGCACGTCCGCTGTCTCGGCTTGCCGGACCGGTTCATTGAGCACGGCGAACGCGACGAGCTGCTGGCCGACTTGGGACTGGACGTGGACGGCCTGGTTCAGGCGGCTCGCGAGCTGGCCGGCCGAGTCCGGCAGCGGACCGCTCGCCGACAACGCTCGCTGGCCAAGAAGTAAGGGGCGGGAGCCGCGGAGGCGACCGAAGCTTGCGCCGACGGCTCGTCCGCCGTGTCGGGGTGCCGTCTTTCCGACCGGTCTCGCCCACGCCAACGCACCTCGCACAGAGAGGACACAGAAAGGTGCTACGCTTGACGAGCCGTTTGGTCCCGCGTCTGGTTGGTCCACTCCTGAACCTCGGGCTTTTCCGTCCGAGCGTTTGTCTGACGGTCGGGCTGGTCCTTCTGGGAGCCTCGGCTGGCGCTCGAGGCCAGAAGCCGATTCGCTTGGCCGAGCCGTCCGAGTTGCCGGCGGCCTACGCGGTCGAGTTGAGGACGACCGTCACAGGGAAGCTGTTGACGGCCATAGGCGAAGGAAAGGCGGCCAGCTTGCCGCTGAAGGCACAGGGGCGGTTTGAGTACGTCGAGCTGTTGGTTGGACGCGGTGCTGCTCCCGTCGCGTTGTTCTCCATTCGGCATTACCGCCAAGCCCGGTCCGAAGTGGAAGTGAGCGGGCGGAAACGGACGAGCGACCTGAGTCCGCTGAAGCGGCGGCTGGTTGCTTTGGGGCGGCCCGAGGGTGTGCTGGTCTACTGTCCGGACGCGCTCTTGTCTTACGACGACGTTCAGTTGCTGCAAACCCCCGGCGACAGCCTGGCCGTGCTGCCGCTGCTGCCGGACCGTTCGGTCGACGTGGGCCAAAGCTGGCAGCCTGCTCCGTGGGTCCTGCCCATGTTGGCCGGCGTCGAGGCCGTGAAGGAAAGTCGGCTCACGTGCCGGCTGCAGTCGGTGGAGTCGGGTCGGGCGACGGTGACGGTCGAGGGGCAACTGGAAGGAGCGGTCTACGGAGCCGTGACGTCGGTCAAAGTCCGCGGCACTTTGGTGTTCAACACGTCTTCGCGGTGCTTGACCGAGCTCCGGCTCACTCAAACCGAGAAGCGAATGATTGGCAGCGTCTCGCCGGGGTTGGACGTCGAGGCGAAGGTGGAGCTGCGTCGCCGGCCCACGTCGGCCCCCGAGGACTTGCTCAAACGGGCCAGACAGCTCTCGCCCGACCCACCGCCAGACCGGCTGCTGCTCCAACAGACCTTCTTCGGCGACGTGGTTTGCCAGTTCGACCGTCGGTGGCACGTCTTCCACGCGTCCCCGCAAGTCGCCGTCTTGCGGCTGGTCGAGAACGGCACGTTCTTGTCGCAGTGCAACCTGTCGCCCATTCCGTCGGCCCCGCCGGGACGACACGTTCCGAAGGCGAGGTTCGTTGAGGACATTCAGCGGTCGCTGGGCGAACGGTTTCAAACGCTGGTCAAGGACGGCGAAGTCCCCGCTGACGACGGACGGTTCATTTACCGGGTCGTCGTGCACGGCAAGGACGGCGGTCTGAACATGCAGTGGAACTACTACCTGGTTGCGGCTCCGAACGGCCGACAGGTGTCGTTGGTCTTTGCAGTGGAGCGAGAGAACCTCGAGCGGTTCGGAGACCGCGACCTTCAGTTCGTTCGCCGGTTGCGGTTTCTGTCCGGCGCCCGGTAAGGCGGCTCGCTGAAAGCCCCACGCTCGCCGGCTTCCGTCGAACCAAAGCCGGCACGCTGGCTGGCCCGCGCCGGTCGGCTACGGTGTCGGCTCAGACAGCAGCCATTTCTGCAGCGTTTGCGCGTTTTGGGCCAGCAGGTAGGTGGGGGTCGACGTCACGCGCACGTCGCGGCCCGTCAGTGGGTTGCCCATGAGGTCGCGAGCGGTCACGCCGTCGGGAAGTTGCAGAGTGACCGGCCGCTCGCCGCGCTGCCACACGACCGCCACCGCTCCAGCCGTCGTCCGAAACACGTAAACGCGCAGCCGTGCCTTCGGACCGGACGTGGCCACCGGTTCGGGGTCCGGGCCCAGCAGGTTGGCCAAGGCGGACAACGCGGGGTACATTTTCCGCGGCGCTCCGCCGTACTCGAAAAACACGTTGCCGCCGTTGCGGCCGTTAATGGGCCCGCAGGTTCCGGCGTGGAAGAAAATTTTTCGAAGCCCGTGGCTCAAGAAAACGGCCGCCGTTTGCACCAGAGCCTCCGCCGCTTCCCGCTCCGACGGCCAGTTCGAACGACTCATGGCTTGGTCACCGATTCGGCCGGGTGTCTGGTAGGGGTCGTCGTCCGCGTAGCACCCGAACTCCGTCAGCCAAATCGGTTTGGCTTGTCGTCGCGACTTCATTTTCTGCCACGTCGCGGCCAATTGCGGTTCGAACAGCTCGGGAGGAATGGTCGGAGCGTAAAGGTGGACGTCCATGGCGTCGCACCAACGCAGTCCGTCGGCGTCAATGAACCGCTGGACCCAGTCCCGGTCCACCCACGTCCCGATTCCTCCAATGACCTTCAGGTTGGGGTCGACGGCCTTAATGGCTTGGTGGGCGTTGCGAAGCAGCGTCAGGTAGTCGTCCAGGTCGTAGCCGAAACGGGCCGGAACCGAGTAGGTGGTGTAGAGCGGTTCGTTCAGGATTTCGACCCAACGGGCGCGGTCGGCGTACCGCCGGACCGTGCGGCCGACGTACTGCCGGAACAGGCTCAAGTCTTTCGGCATGCACGCCACAACGCTCCGTCGTTGGTGGTAGGGGTTCCCCCGGGCGTACTCGGCAATGACCTTCGGGTCGGCCGCGCTGGACCACTCGGCCGAAGGGAACGGAAGCAACAGCAACGGATTCAACCCGTTTCGAACCACTCGGTCGATTTGCGGGTCGACCAGCGAGAAGTCCCACTTTCCCGGCTGCGGCTCCACCGTGTGCCACTTGGCCGACCAGTCTCGCATCCAAGTCAGTCCCGCCTGCCGGCTCAACCGCAAGAGAAAGTCCCAAGGGAAAGCGTGGTTCATGCCGAACGGGGAGTCGTCGAAGCGGTAGGGGTCAATGACCGCACACCGAAGGGTCTGCGGAAAAGGCGGCGTGTGGTCGCGGGGTTGCCAGTGGACTCGGAAAAAGCCGCGGCGGCCGGGAAGCAAGCCGGCCAGCTCAACGCGCCGGCCTGACCGCGGTTCCAGCCGACACTCGACCGTCCGCGACAACACTTCTCGGTCGAAGAAGTCGGTGACGACCAACCGTCCGCTGACCGTGCGGGGCGAGTCGGTGCCGTTGTAAAAGTGCACGTGGACCGTCAGGCCCTTGTCCGGCTCGACGAACACGTTTCCAACAGCCGGCGTGGTGACGGTGCTTTCCACCGAAGCCCTCGGTTGGTAAGGCTGCGGCTGTTTGCCGGAGTCCAGTTGGAACGCGTCGAGCCAAACGGTGGCGGCCGGCTTGTCCGAGCGGCTCAAGTCCGGGCCGGCGGCCAACCACACGAAGCGGGTCCGAGGCGTGAACCGAAGCCGACACCGCTGCCATTCGGTCCCGACCGTCACAACCGACTCGAACCGTCGGGCCCCGGGTTGAAAGGCCAGGAGTCGGACGGGCACGTCGGAGCGGTCGGCCCGGGCGTAGCAGGTGAAGACGTACGGCTTGCCCGGCTGGACCGGAATCCAGCCTTCGTGAGCGGCCAGCAGGGTTTCAACCGGTTGCACGGCCGGGTCGAAGTAGTCCCACAGGAAGACCAGCGGGTGCTTCTTGTCGACGGACAGGCGCAGGCTGCGACGTCCGTGCCACGCAACGGACTCGTCCACCACGCCCTCCAGCCGGTACACGTTGCCGGACCAGGTGGTAATGCTGGGCGAGTAGCTCCCCCAGCCGCCGGCACCGCATTCAAAGCTGCTGTTCGGCACCGGGTTGGCCACGCCGTCGACCGAAATGCTGGGGTGAAGCTGCTGGACCACCGTGACCGGCTCCAACACAACGTCGTCCAGCCACAAGGTGCCGGTTCCGCGGAACCAGAATTGCAACCGGCTGGTTTCGGCGGCGACGTCTCGTTCGGCCCGAGCCAGAATTTCCACGCGACGCCACTGCCGCGAGACGACGAAGGAGCCGTGCACGCCCGAGGAGTACCAGGGGCGGGTGTTCGAGACGGCCACCTCGCACACCGGCCGCTCCATTCCCTCCTGCTTCGCCCAGAACGTCAGCCGGTACCACTGACCGGCTCGGACGCTCACCCGGCCGACCTGACACAACATGACGTGGCTGTCCGGTGAGCCGCCGACAAACCGACTACAAGACAGCTTGGCCGCGTGGCCTCCGTCCCGTCCGCGGTCCAGCGACAGCGTTTGCTGAATCTCGCGCCGCCCGGCCGTCTGCCAGCCGTCCGGCACGCCGTCGTGGTCGGCGTCTTGTTCGAAGTCGCCGTTGAAGACCAAGTTCCCCGACTCGGCCAGACCCCGGTCGGGCCAACTACCAACACAACAAAACACGCTCACTCCCAGCACCGCAACTGCGACACGGCCAACTCGGCGACTCATGTTCCAGCCCTCCCTCGGCAGCTTTCAAAAGGCGGTTCCGGCCGGACCCCTCACCGCGGCCCCGGTGGCAACTGCTCCAGCAAGAACCGCGTCATGAGTTCCCGCAAGTGGCGGGTGGTGTTCTTGCCCTCGCGAATCGAGTGGGTTCGGTTTGGGTAGGCCATGAACCAGAACTGTTTGTTGTGCCGAATCAGTTCGTTGACCAGCATGAGCGTCGTGGCGAAATGGCAGTTGTCGTCGCCCGTCCCGTGAATCAGAAGCAGCTTGCCTTGAAGCTGGTGAGCGAAGGTAATGGGCGAGCCGTTCATGTAGCCCTCGACGTTGTCGCCGGGCAGTCCCATGTACCGTTCTTGGTAAATGGTGTCGTAGTAGCGCTGGTTCGGAACGGGAGCAATGGCAATTCCGACCTTGTAAAGGTCCGGGTACTTGAAGAGTGCGTGAAGGGTGGAGCTGCCGCCTCCGCTCCAGCCCCAAATGCCGACCCGCTCGCCGTCCAGGTACGGGCGCTGCTTCAGCACCGCTCGCAGCGCGGCCGCTTGGTCCTGCGGGCCGAGAATTCCGAGTTTCTTGTAGACGCACTTGCGCCAGGCACGACCTCGCGGCGCTGCGGTGCCTCGGTTGTCGAAGCTCAAAACGACGTAACCGCGCTGAGCCAGCATTTGGTGCCACAGGTAATTGGCGCCGCCCCACCGGTCGACGACGGTCTGTCCGGCTGGCTCGCCGTACACGTAGACCACCACCGGGTACTTTTTCTTCGGGTCAAAGTCCGGCGGTTTAATGCACCACGCGTCGAGGGCGACGCCGTCGCCAATGTCGACGCGGAAAAACTCCCACCGGCCCAGCTTCAGCTTGGCCAGCTTTTCGCGCAGCCGAGCGTTGTCTTCAAGCACGCGCACCGACTGGTGGTCGGGCAGGCTAATCAGCTCCGTCACGGGCGGACGTCCGAAGGCCGACCAGGTGTGAATGGCCCAGCGTCCGTCGGGCGAAATGTTGTAGGTGTGCGTGCCGGGTTGGCTTTCCGGCGTCAGCCGTTGCAGGTGGGAGCCGTCCAGGCCGACTCGGTAGAGGTAGCGTTGAGTGGGGTTGTCTGGGCAAGCGACGAAGTACGCCCACCGGCCTCGCTCGTCCACGTGCAGCAGTCGGACCACGTCGAAGTCTCCGGGCGTGACCAGCGACACCTGGCTGCCGTCGCGCGAGTAAATGTAGACGTGCCGCCACCCGTCCCGTTCGCTCACCCACGTCAGCCATTTCCCGTCGTACAGCCACTTCAGTTCGTCGTGGACGCTGACCCACGCTTCGTCCCGCTCCGTCAGCAGCCGTTTCGTCGGCACGCCCCGCGCCGCGTCGACCAACCAGACGTGCTCGGTGTTTTGACGGCGGTTGAGCTGCTGCAGAATGAGTTCATTGGAGCTGGCCGCCCAGTCCATTCGAGCAATGTAGTTGTCCCGCGGGTCGCCCGGAATTTGCACCCAACGGACCTCGCCCGTTGCCAGCGAAACCACTCCCACCCGGCAGGCCGAGTTCTGCTGACCCACTTTCGGGTAAGGAATCCACCGGACGCTCGGGTACAAGCTGTCCGTGTAGTTGACCAGCGGAAACCGCGGGACGCCGCTGGTGTCGATTTGCCAGAAAGCAATCGACCGGCCGTCCGGGCTCCACCGAAAACCGTCACGCAGCCCGAACTCTTCCTCGTAGACCCAGTCGAAGGTGCCATTAATGACGTCCTTGGACGGCGACGGAACCAGGTTGCGAATGGTTCGGTCTCGCAGGTCTTCGACGTAAAGGCTTCGGTCGCGGACGTAGGCGACGAAGCGTCCGTCGGGCGAAAATTTCGCGAACATGAGGCTGGACGGCGGAGCGTCACCGCCCAGTTTCCACAGTTGCCGGCTGGAGCGGTCCAGGACCCAGTAGTCACCCCGCGTGTTCTTGCGCCAAACCCGCTTCGAGTTGGTGTAGACCAGCAGCAGCGACCAGTCTTTAGAAAAGGCGTAGTCGTCAATGGTCAGCGGTGTGGAGCGGCCGGGGGGAATGAGCAGCGAGGCGGGCACGACGACTTGCCGACGTCCACTGACCGGGTCGTACAAGACAATGTCTCGACCGCCGCCTTCGGCCGGCTCCAGCCGCAAGTAGCCGCGACCGTCGGGAGCCCACCGAGCGGAAAAGCCGCGAGCGTCAAACTCGTGCCGCACGAAAATCCGCTCGACGGTCAGCAGCGACTCGTCGGACCCCGGCGCCGCAACCGCTCGGGTCGGCGGTGGAGCCGCTTCGACCGGTAGCTGGCTCGCCACGCTCGTCCAGGCCACAACGACCAGAGCCACCACGGCCAAGCCGGCCGACTGTCCGAGACCGGTTTCCGTTCCCCCCTTTCCCCGTGGAAACCGGTTCCACGCAAGCGGACTTCGCATTGTTGCAAGCTCCCGGTTGTCACCGCATTGGACTGCACACGCGGCGCTCACGCGACGCTTCTGCGCAAGCGAAACGGTGTGCGACTTCACTGGTCCGTGAGCGGACTGCTGGCTCCAATTTACTGCAGCCGGCAGACCGGTGGCCAGTCAACGGTCTGGTAGCGGAGGTCCGAGGGCCGGCTACGACGGGGGGCATTCGAGTGTCGGAGCGGATTGGCTTTGCCACCGGTGAGGCCGGTGGGGAAAGCGAAGCCAACCAGTGAGGTTGAAAGCGAGGCGGCGACCAATTTCGTTCGCAACACGCAATTCGTTCGCAACACGAAAAACGACCAGCTCGCTCGGTCAGCCGCGGACACGTGTCGTGTGCACCGCTCAACGAGCGAACTGGCCGTTCCGGTCGCGTGGGCTCTTGACGACAGCTCCGTTCGGACCTCGAGCCGGTCCGAACGTCAACAGCGGTTTCCCGTCGTCGTCACGGCTGCTGCTTCTGTTCGATTCCCAGCAGCTCGACGTCGAAAATCAACACCGAATTGGGGCCGATTCGAGGGGGAACGCCTCGCTCGCCGTAAGCCAGGTCGGCAGGAATGTAGATTCGCCACTTGTCGCCGACTTTCATCAACTGAAGCGCCTCGCTCCACCCCTTAATGACTCGGTCGACGCGGAACGTCGCCGGCTCGCCCCGAGCGACCGAGCTGTCGAAGACGGTTCCGTCAATCAGTTTGCCCACGTAGTGGGTGCGGACGACGTCGGTCGGCTTCGGGCTGGGACCGTTGCCCGACTTCAGCACCTCGTACTGCAGGCCGCTCTTCAGCGTCACCACTCCCTTTCGTTTCTTGTTGTTTTCCAGAAAGCGTTGGCCTTCTTCCAGGTTCTTCTTGGCCAGGGCCTGCAAGGCAGCCTGCTGTTTGGCTTGAAGCTGGGCTTGCAACTGCTGAAAGGCCGCCTGCAGTTCCTGCAAGCTGACCAACGGCTCGCGGCCGGCCAAGCCGTCTTGCAACCCTTGCAGCACCAGCTTCGGGTCGACTTCCAGACCGTCACGCTTCAAGCTGCGGCCCAAGCTCAGTCCAATGCCGTAGCTGACTTTCTGCTGCAAGGTCAGTTGCGGCTTTTGCAATTGAGGCTGCTGTGGCGAGGGGGCCGGCGCCGCACCGCTCTGTTGAGCGAAGCAAGGGCCGGCGAGCAAAAGGGTGGCAAGAGCAAAGGCAGGAAAAACTTTCCACATGGTCGTCTCCTCGAAACTTCACACAGTCGTCTCGGCGAATTTTTTGGCACATTCGGGACAAACGGTCAACTCGCGCACCGTCTCGTACCCGTGGCCGCCTCGGTCGTAGTTCTGCTTTTTCTTGTGTCGGTTTTTGCGACGAGCGTAGCGGTTGCGAGCTCGAACCGGCTCACGAGCCTCGTACGTCTTCTCGCGGGTCTTGACGACCACCTTCTTGCTTCGGATTCCGCTGGCAACAATGGTGCCGCACTTCTGGCAACGAAACATGTCCTCTCCAAGATTTCAAATGGTCAACGGAAACGGTCCCCCGCAGCCCGACTTCGGGTTGCGAACGCAAGTTTTCTGTTTGAGCTTCTCGACCCGGCCTGGCGTCGCTTCACGCAGTCCGCGACGGCGTCCAGTCCGCCGCGGCCCTCAAACGCCCGCCCCCGCGGGGGCAGACCTAGCGCGAACGACAAACCGGACCGCCCGTCCGAGCGAAACAGCCAAGTCGGGCGGAAGGTCGGCTTCGAGAACCGTCGGTGGCCGAACACGTGGTCCGCTGGCACGAGCAACCAGTTCCGGGACCGCTCCAGCCGTCTCCTCCAGACCGACCCGCAAGGCTGCGAGCCGTCACCACTCAGCAGCCCCGTGTCCCCCACGACAGTTCGGACCAGCAGCCGCTACTGTTTCGGCAAACGGCCCAAACCACAGAGCTGGAAAAGTGTCCGTGCAAAGCCGAGTCGCTGCTGGCCGTCCGCGCCAAACGAGCCGCGCAAGCAACACACGCAGAACAACCCCAACGAACGCCGAGTTGCAGACACGTCGCGGCTCGACCCGTGAGACGTGGACCGGTCGGTTGGACCAACCAAGGCGTTGAGTGGGGCAGACCGAGCTGTGCAGTGAACGCTCTTCGGGCGGCGGACGCACCGAAAGGCTGTTTCGGCGAGCGAGGCTGGGTGTGCTCTGGCGGGTCGGACGCCGCTACGGTTCCCCGTCGTCCTCCGACTCCGTCACCCCAGTGGGGACCAACGTCAGTTCGCGGCCTTGGGGAGTTTCGTGAACGTCCAACGTCTGGTCGTCCAACAGCTCGGCCAGAATTTGCGAAACAGCCAGGACCGGCTTGCCCTCGTAGCTGTAAATGGCGTCGCCTTGATGAATCTGGTCGACTGCAAGGAACAAACCATTCTCGCCAGGGACGATGCGAACGACGAAGCCTTCGCCAGCCTCCACCTCCACCAACATCTGACCAATCATTTCACATGCGGATTCACTTACCGACAGCACAGCGAGACCTCCTTCTGAACTTGGGTCACGTTTTCGGCACGAGGGCCTCCAACGGAAAACCTGAGCGCATCGTCCGGACGTTCCAGAACGCGCAAAAAACAAAGCCCGCTCTCCTGAAGCGGGCTTCAAACCGCAAAGTCTGAACGCTCGCTGCAAAAGAACGTGGCGACGAACCGATTGTCAGCGTTCTTTCCCTCAGCGTTAACGTGACCAATCGAGACCGCACTCAATTAGAGCAGATGCCTGGTGGGTTGGCAATCTGACTGTCTGCCGTTTCACTGAAATTCCGAAAAATTGAGACGGTGTGCGGGCCGGTGGCGGTCCGAGTGAAAACGGTCCACGTGGTCCACCGCGTTTGCATTCCCAACCGACGGTGGTAAAATCGCCCGACTGTGTGGAACGCGGTTCGACGGTCGAGTCGGTCGGACGCGCGGGGTACAACGGGTCGACGCGAAGGCCGGTCGAGGGGACGGGGTCTGGTAGCACTCTGCCGAGGCAACTCTTCCGGACCGTTCGTTGACTGCACTCGGGCCGAGTCGTTAGCGCTCAACGACTCCTCACTGTACGACGACCAGCAGCCCAAAGTGGGACGCTTTCCAGGCCCAGTTTGCTGGCGACCGAGGAAGCGTAACGCAGGCCGTCGACCGGGACCTCGAACCCGGAATTGGTTTCACGGCGAAAAGAAGGCCAAGCCGGCTGAGTCAGTCGGGTGGTCGACAACGGTGCGAATGGGAGACAGCATGAGTGACGAGAGGTTGCCGGTCCTGATTCAGGGCGGCATGGGAATTGCCGTTTCCGGCTGGCGTTTGGCGCGTGCCGTGTCTTTGACCGGTCAGCTTGGCGTGGTTTCGGGAACCGCACTGGACTCGGTTCTCATCCGTCGGCTTCAGAACGGCGACCCTGGAGGCCACGTGCGGCGGGCTCTGGAGCACTTCCCGCTGCCGCAGGTCGCCTCGCGGATTCTCGAGAAGTTTTTCGTCGAGGGAGGCAAACCGGCCGACGCTTCGTACAAGTCGCGGCCCTTGCCCGTGCTGCCGCTGCCGAAGGAGCTGGAGGAGCTGTTCGTCGTCGCGAACTTCGTCGAGGTGTTCTTGGCGAAGGAGGGCCACGACGGTGAGGTCGGCGTCAACTTCATGGAGAAGCTGCAACTGCCGGCGCTGCCCTCCCTGTACGGAGCCATGCTGGCCGGCGTCGACTGGGTGCTCATGGGAGCCGGCATTCCGCGAGCCATTCCCGGAATCATCAATCGGTTCGTGGAAGGAGAACCGGCCGAGCTGAAAATCGACGTGCACGGGGCGGGCCGCGGCGAGTCGTACGTGGCTCGGTTCTCGCCGTCCGAGTTCTTCGGCTCTACACCACCCGTGCTGAAGCGGCCCAAGTTCCTGCCAATCATTTCTTCGGCCTCGTTGGCCACCATGCTGTTGAAGCGGGCCGACGGCTGGATTGACGGCTTCGTGGTCGAAGGGCCGACGGCCGGCGGCCACAACGCGCCGCCTCGAGGCCGAATGGAACTGGACGAAGCCGGCGAGCCGATTTACGGACCGCGCGACGTGGTCGACTTGGAAGCGATGCGAAAACTCGGCTTGCCCTTCTGGCTGGCCGGCTCCTACGGACACCCACACAAGATTGTCGAGGCCTTGCAGGAAGGAGCGGCCGGGGTACAAGTCGGGACGGCCTTCGCCTACTGCGAAGAGTCGGACTTGGCACCGGAGTTGAAGCAGTGGGTGTTGGAGGCCAGCCGTCGCGGCGAAGTCAAATGCTTCACCGACGCGTTCGCTTCCCCGACCGGCTTCCCGTTCAAAGTCGTTCAGATTCCCGGCACGCTGGCCGACCCGGACGTCTACGAAACGCGTCGACGCGTCTGTGACTTGGGCTACCTCCGGCAAGCCTACAAGCGCGAAAACGGCGAGCTGGGCTGGCGGTGCCCGGCCGAACCGGTGACGGAGTACCTGAAGAAGGGCGGCAAGGAAGAAGACACGCACCGACGGAAGTGCTTGTGCAACGCCCTCATGGCCAACATTGGCCTGCCGCAGGTCTACGGAGAGGGTCGACGGGAGCTGCCGTTGGTCACTTCGGGGAACGACGTCGTCACCGTCGGACGCTTTCTGAAAGAGGGGCGGACGTCGTACTCGGCTCGGGACGTGGTCGAGTACTTGCTTTCGGAGGTCCCGGCCGAAGTGGTGCGGCCGTAGGTTGCACGAGAACAGAAAAGACGACGTCGACAAACCGAGCGCTCGACGAAGCCGGAAAGTCCGGCGAGCCAACGCCGCTGACACGTCGCACCGTGCCGCTCCGACGGCGGCCTGTCGCTCGCCAGTCACGTGGCGTCTGCTGTCCGACGAACTCCCAGACCGGCCGTCTGCCCCAACTGTTCGCTCAACCGCCGCGCCCGCTGGTGCAGTTGCTCCAACTGCTCGCGTTGCTGTTCCGCTTCCGAGCACGCCTGTTCCAGCTCGGGAAACAGCGTGCCGGACAGCTTCGTCTCGGCCAGCTCCGACAGCAGCCGTTTGAAGTCCCGCCGCACGCGAGCTCGGACCGCCCTGCGCAACGTCCAAATCAGAAACCACGACCACAACAGGAAGAACAGCAGGGCCGGCACGTAGAAGTTCAAGGAAAGGAGCGGCTCGGCCGCTTGCCCCAGCCACGGCTTGATTAAAGCCCCGTAGAAAAAGTTCTCACCCACTCGGACCAGCACCAGCGCGACGTACGCTCCTAGCAGCGTTTCGTAGAGCCACTTGCGCCAGCGACGGCTCACGCCGGCAGCCGCCTGACACGTCAACCGGTGGACCTGTTGTTCGGCCTCGGTCGCGAATTCCTGTTCCAGCCGGGCAGCCCGCTTGCGCAGGCGAGCCAGTTCGTTTTTTTCGAGCGGGCGGTCGAGCTGGGCGTCGCGGACGAAGCCCTCGGCGACCAACCGGCACTCGCGCAGAAAGGCGTCGTCCAGCACGGCGGCCGAACGAAGCCGCGACTCGGCCTGAGACTCCCGCTTGCCCACCAGCCACGCTCCCCCGCGCACCAGCCCCGCCACCACTGCCTGCGTGGCCGTTCGAGCTCGCAGCAGCAGGAACGTCGTCAACAAAGTGCCCGCTGCGTTGTAGGCCCGCAGTAGAGTGGTGAAAAAGCCCCCGCCCCACTGCTGAGCCACCTCACCCAGCACGCGTGCCTCAAACTGCCGTTCCGTTTCCAAACTGTCGGCACGCAACCAGTCGACGAACCGCTGAGCCGCTCGTCGTGACTGCTCGCGGAGCTGTCGCCGAAGGCCCTCCACCGCAGACCACGCTTCGGCCAATTGCCGCCGACACTGCTCCAGACCTTCGCACAACAGGTCGAGCAGGT
>CAYSAG010000055.1:0-21767 GCA_964428935.1 uncultured Planctomycetaceae bacterium
CCTCCCGCATGTCACTGGGTTCGGCCTGGACGACCACCGTGTTGGTGCGCATGTCGGCCACGGCGCGGACGCGGGCTTCCAGGCCCGTGCGGTCCTCGTAGAAGCTGTCGAGCATCTCAACGACTTGCGAGGCAATGGCGTTTTTCAGCCGGAAGACCGCAAATTCCGTCCGCGGGTCCACCGGCTGGTCGAGTTGGTCAATGAGGTCCAAGATGCCGGGCAGGTCTTCCTGTGCGGCCACAATGAGCAAGGCGTTTGGTTTGCCGACAGGAATGAAGCCCACAGTGGTTTGGTTGCGGGAGAGGCCTTTAATGGTGTCCAGTTGCTGGTAGACGTTGGTGAGCAGTTCAGCCAAGGCGGCGCTGTTGACGTGTTTGAGCAGGTAGAGCCGAATGTTCGGAGCCGCTCCAACGCCGACCTGTTCAATCATTTTCAAAATGGCCTCGACCTTGGCCACGTCCTCTTCGTTGCCGCGCAGGACGAAGCCCACGCCGGGAATGTACTCGATTGTGACCTCGCCCTTCAGACCGCCAATGACGGCTTGGGGACGGGCTGCTCCGGGTTGAGCCGTCTGGGCTTCGGACGGCTGCGTTTGCGGTTGTGCCGTTGCAGGCTGGGACGCTGGCGGTTGAGCCGCAGCCTGCGCGGCGGTCAACGAAGTGGTGGGACGTGCCGCGGCGGGTTGTTGGGCCGGAGACTGTGGTTGGCTCGAGGAGGGAGCCACTGGAACGGGTCGCTGCGGTTCAGCCGGTCCACTGGAACCAGCGCGGGACGCAGCCGCGGCCTGGGCCGAAAGCGACTGCGCGGCAACCAACTGCCGGACGGCCGGTTGCAGTCCTTCGGCAATTTTCCTGACGTCTTGGTCGCTGGGAACGAACTGCGCCCGCTCGCTTCGGCGCGGCTCTCGGTCGAGCAGGCGAATCAGTTGAGCCACCCCGCTGGCCAAAGGTTCGGGAGCCTGCACGACCAGCCGGTTGTTCTCGGTGTCGATTCCAACGGCGAACTGGACCGTGCGGCGCAGGCCAGACGGGCGGCCGGGTTTCGAGTCACCAGAGGAGCCGCTCGTCGGTTCGGTTTGAGCCGGCGACGAGCCTGCGTCAGACCGAGCGTAAACGACGAAGCCGGGCAGCCCGTTCGGACCGTCGTTGACCAGTTCGGCTCGTGACCGGTACGCTTCGAAAATGGCCCGCGAGACGTTCACCGCGCTTTGCGTCCGGACCTGAACGGTCAGCGTCACCGGTTCCGCTTGGCGTTGTGGAGCGGGCTGCTCGTGCCCAGTCCGCTCCACCACCCGAACCGCGTGTTGGACTGGCCGGACCGGCGAGCTGGACTGCTCCACGACCCTCGCACTCTCGGCAGCTGCTCGAGCCGAAACCGGCCTGACCGCTCGGCTCGTCGCCGGGTGGCTCTGAGTGACCGTGCCGGCACGGAGCGCCGTCGCGCGGCCAAGACTGGCTGCGTCGCCGACGTGGACGGGGACGGTGGCGCCTTGCCGCAGCGGCGTGCTGGTTCGGACGTCGGTCCTGCCGCGGCCTTTTTGTTCTGGCCGCACGCTCGACGACGCCACGGTCGGCTGCTCGGGCCGCAGAATCGGCCGCGTGTAGCGAGCACGCAGCAGGTCGACCGGCAGCACCAGCAAGTAGCCGTTTTGGACGAAGGCTCGAAAACCTTGTCGCTCCAGTTCCGCGTTCAGAACCCGAAGAGCTTGGTCCAGCGTGTAGGTTCGCGAGTCGTGTCGGGCGAAGTGGCCGCTGGGCGCCTTGGGCATGACCAGGGTCAGCCCGCCGGCTGCCGCGAGGTCTTGGAAGACGCGGTCCCAGCTGGCCCGAAAGTAGTTCAAACGCACTCGGGCCGACGAGCGGTGAGCTCGCTGCACCGCAGTCGGCTCGTGCTTGGGCCGCGAGAGCCACGGTGGAGCGGCTTGGACCAGAGTGGCACAAAACGAGAACAGGACGACGCCCCACGCGCACGTCCACCCTTCACCCCGCCGAGAAAAGCTTGCCTTCAACTCCAAGCCTCCTTGCAACTGCTAGCAGCGTTTCGTCGTCTCGTTCGAACAGAGACAGGGTGGGCGGGAGTGTTCGTTGTGCAGTCGGTGTGTCGCTGGTGAATTGGTGACCCCCGGCTGCCCGCTGCTGGAACCGCCGGCCGCGTCCGCCTCGGCTGAGCCGCTCGCGGCCGGACCTCGCTGGGCGGCCCGCGTGACAGCGTCGAGCCAGCCGTCTTTCGCGGAGTCCGGAACGCCGCGGTCGGGAGCGTGCGTTGGTGCCAGCTGAGCCCCGTGGCCGGAATTTCGACCGGAAGGCTCGCACGCTCCAGCAGCCCGCTCGAAACGCAAGCGCGGACTAACCGGCACGACCCGGACAGCCGGCTCATTCGTTACAATCGGCAACCCTTGCCAGTTGAATGAAGCTTTTCTTGCCCGCGTGAGCGGAGTTTCAGGGCGGTGGGGAGCGGTGCCGGGTGGAGCGAGGCGAGCCGACGCCGGTCTTGTGGCATTTGAGGGTCAGGAAGAGCGGGCCGATTTGGCAAACTGGCGAAACAGCTGTAACCCCCGCTCAGCCGTTCGCTCGACCGAGCACAGCCGCCGGACGCCTTCGTGGCCGCGTCGAGCCAGTTGCAGCCGCAGCGGTTCGTCTTCGACAAGCCGCTGGACGGCGTCGGCCAGCGACGCGGGGTCCTCGGGCGAAACCAGCAGCCCGCCGCCGGTGGAACCGACCAGCTCGGGAAAGCTCCCGTGGGCCGGCTGGACGACGGGAACGCCGTTGGCCCACGCCTCCAGCACGTACAGGCCCTTCGGCTCCCGGTAGGTCGTGGGGACGCTCAGCGCGTGCAGGCGACGGAGGAACTCGACCTTTTGCTCAACCGTGTCCGGGCTGCCAGCGTAGTTCAGCCGCCCGCCCGCTCGACGAGCCTTCCGCTCGAGCTCTCGCAAGTAACGGCGGTCGGACGGCCGCAGGTAGCCGCCGACGTGCAACTGGACCGGCACGCCACGTTCGAGCAGCCGCACGTACGCGTCCACGAGGACGTGCAGTCCTTTCTCCGGGCAAACGCGAGCGAAGTAGCCCAGGCGGAACGGCTCGCGGCCGCGTTCGGCAGGCCGTCCGACGTGGGGACAGAGGTGGAGCCCGAGCGGCAGACGTCGGAGCCGCTGCCGCGGCACCTGCAGCCACTCCGAGACAAACTCTTCGTAAAACCGACTGTGGACCAGCAGCGCGTCGAACGACTTGGCCAGCGTGCGGAGCCGTCGAAGGGTTTCGGTGCGGAACGGCTCGGGCAGCGCCTGGACGAAAATGTCGTCGCCCTGCAGCAGACAGAGGACCGGCCCGTCGTAGCGGCTTCGCAGAGCGGGAACGACTCCGGCCAGCAGGCAGTTGCTGAAGCAGACCAGGTCGGGACGCAAATCGCCAGCGAGGAACCGGCACAGACGGTCGACCTCGTCGCCGAAAAGGCCTTGCTCGCCGCGGAGCAGTTCGACCGTGAGCTCACCCAACTGAGCGGCCTGGTTGCCGACCGCCCGCCGGCCGACGGCAGAGAGCAGCCAGGGGGAGTCGAGCGGGCGCCGGACCGCCGCCGGCACCCTTCGCCACCACGGCCAGCGGTGCTCCAAGTACAAGTTCAGTCCACCCAGAAAAACTTCGCTCAGGCTGGCGTCTGGTTCGTCGACGCGAATGGGAGAGTAGGTCGGGACGAGCGAAACCTGGACGCCCAGCTCGTGCAGGGCCCGGGCCCAGGCGTTGTCGAGCATGCACGAACCACAGAACATTCCGGCTCCGCCGGCTGTCACCAACGCGACGTGCATGGGAGCGGTCTCCTCGTGTGGAACGTCGACGGGCGCGGGCAGGCGGTGTCGTCGCGCTGTCGCCGGTCGGTGCCCGTGCCGAGGCAGCGCCGGCGAGCGGCCCAGCCGCCAGCAACGCTCCGGCGTTCGCTCGGTTCTGGCTTTGCCCGCCGGCCCGTCCCGCTGGTCGGTCGGCCCGCTACAGCCTCCGTCCTCAACCCAACGCCCAGCGGACGAACCGAGGCAACAGCGTCGCGGCGGCACGGGTTTCCTGCGTCGTCCGGCAGAACTCCTCCAGCGACACCCCGGCAATCCGTTTGACGTACTGCGGGTAAGCTCGCACGCGAGCAATCAGGTCGTCCCGTGTCAGCTCGGGGTGGAACTGAGTGCAGTAAATCGGGCGGTCGGCGAACCGGTACGCCTGGAAGGGCACGCGGTCGGAGTAGGCCAAGCAGACGGCGTCGGCCGGCAACCGTTCGACTCGGTCCTCGTGTCCCATTTGAGCGAAGAAACGCGGGCCGAGGGGCCCGAAGACCGGGTCGGCCAGGCCGGCCTGGGTCAAGTGGACCGTTCGCGTTCCCAATTCCGCCCGCTGCGGGTCGTGCACCACCCGCCCGCCCAAGGCTCGAGCCATGGCTTGAAAGCCCCAGCAGGACGCAAACGTGGGCTGGGCCTGTTGGTGAATGTCGCGCATGAGTTCGAGGGCGGCGTCCAGCCACGGGGCGTCGGCCGTTGCCGAGTACTCGCCGCTGCCTCCGAACAGCACGACGTCCACGGCGTGCAGGTCCGACGGCTCGGCCCCTCGCAGCAAGTCCACCACGCGAATGCGGTCGGGCGTGGTGTGCAGGGCCCGGGCAAACGCAAGGACCTCGTTCTCACGCATGGGGTCCTCGGGGTTGCGAACTTGGAAAAGGAGGAAGGTCAGAGGTTCGGACATGCGACGGGTTGGTTTTTTCGAAAAGGTTTTCCAAAGACGCGTTCGGGGAGTCTGCGGCGTCCCGTTTTGCGAACGGTTTGTCTACGAAAAGGCCGAGGAACGAACGGCTTTTTTGACGACCGGCCTGCAGCGCTTGGCCGACCGGTGTTCGAAAACGCCCACGGGAGAGGCCGGCACGGAAGTCGAGGCGTGGCCGCGGGAGCGCAGCGCGCCTCCGCGGCAGTCGGCGCCGGAAGCCCGTCCTCGACCGCACCAGCAAGGCCAGCCAGTCTTGCAAGGACCAACGGGGCGACGGCACTTTCCACGGCCGAGCGGGTCAGCGCGGTCCGCGACTGGAAACAATGGCCGCGGTGCAGCTCGGCCACACCGCGGCCCGAAAGGCCACTCGGGACCGGCTTGGCGGGACTCCGCGCACAGGCCAAGACCGCTCAAACGGACCGAACCAGGCGTGTGCTTCGAGCACAGCACGGCGGTCCGCTTGGCACCGGTGCCGGCCGGTGGGTTCCCTCCTACTTGACCTCCTCCAACTTCACCCAGCGGCGTTCGTTGGCGGAAATCAGAGCGGCCTCGAGGACGCGCTGGGTTTGGTAGGCGTCTTCGAAGTCCGGCAGCGGCACGGTCGGCTCCTCGCCACCCAAGACTTTCAAAATGTCGTACGCCTGGTTGACGAAGCCGTGCTCGTAGCCAATCAGGTGGGCGTCGGGCCACCAGTTGGCCACGTACGGGTGTCCCTCGGGGAACTCGCCGCCGTGAGTGCACATGATGGTCGTCCAGCCCTGCAGCGCTCGCGGCCGCGTTCGGTCGTAGAACTGCAGCTCGTTCATTCGCTCGAAGTCGAACTTCAAGGCACCTTTGGTGCCGTTGATTTCGAACATGTTGCGGTTCTGGTTGCCGGTGGCTTGTCGAGCGGCCTCGAAGCTGGCCACCGCGCCGCCCGAGAACCGAGCCAGGAAAAGCACGGTGTCGTCGACTGTGACGGGGCCTTTGCCGGTAGCCGCCTCACCGCCGTCCGTAATGCCGCCGCCGGCCACTCCCGTCGCCAGCGTCCGCTCTTTGATGAAGGTTTCGGCGATGGCACCACAGACCTCGGTGATCTCCTGGCCGGTGACGAAGCGGGTCATGTCAATGATGTGAGCGTTCAGGTCGCCGTGAGCGCCCGACCCGGCCAGTTTTTGGTCGAAGCGCCACAGCAGCGGAACCGACTCGTCGGCCCAGTCCTGCAAGTAGGCGGCACGCACGTGTCGAATCTCGCCAATCAACCCGTTCTTGACCATCAGGTGGGCCAGCGCGACAGCCGGGCACCGTCGGTAGTTGAACCACACGAAGGTCTTGACGTTCGCTTTCTTCGCCGCCTCGACCATTTCGCGGGCGTCGGCCAAAGTGCCCGCAATCGGCTTCTCACACGCCACGTGCTTGCCGGCAGCGATGGCCGCCTTCGCAACCGGTGCGTGCATGTAGTTGGGAGTGACGATGTCGACCAGGTCGATTTCCGGCGACCGAACCAGCTCTTCCCAGTTCGTCGAGGCGTTCTTCCAGCCCCAGCGTTCCGCGAACGCCTGCGGGTTCTCTTCGGGCTGCCCGAAGACGGTGTGCATGACCGGCTTGACCGGCGGTGAGAAGAACTTCGACACCTGTCCCCAGGCGTTCGAATGCGACCGCCCCATGAACCCCTGACCGATCAGCGCGACGTTGATGGTAGACATCGTCGACTCCTTTGCAGCTAAACCCTCAGGACCACCCTTTGCCCACCAAACGTGACGAAGATTTGTGGGCGTTTATAGACCGATCGGGTCCGGTTTTCAAGCTCTTGCCTCTCGGCCTTCGACGCCGACGCGGCGTCGGTCCGCATGCTGGTCGAGGGTCGCACGTCGCGGAAGGGTTGGCGTGTGAGCGGCTGGGTCACGCCAGTCGGCTGCCGCGGAGTTTGCGCCGCGTGCCGCTGGAGCCATAATGCCTGCGACGGAGCGTGAGGTCGTTTTGTCCGGTAAGGCAAGCGGGGTGCGGAAACGAAGCGACTTGGTGGTCCATTCCCGAGGTCCAGACGTTCCATGTCTCTGCCACGTTTCAGCGTCCAGAACCACGTCCTGGTCAACGTCTTGATGTGCGTCATTCTGGTGGCGGGCATGATTTTCGCCTTCACGCTGCGGCGGGAAATGTTTCCCGAGTCGAAGCCGGACCAGATTCTGGTCTTGGTGGTGTACCCGGGCGTCGAGGCGGAGCAAATCGAGAAAGCCGTCACAATCAAGATCGAGGAGGCGGTCCGGGACCTGAGCGAGATTGAAAAGATCGAGTCGTCGGTTTCGGAGAACCTGAGCCAGACCGTGCTGACGTTGTACAACAGCGTCCGCAACGTCGACGCTGTGGTGCAGGAGGTGCGAAACAAGATCGACGCGCTCAGCGACCTGCCCGAAGACATCGAATCGGTGACGGTCGAGAAGCTGGAGCCGCGGCTGCCGGTCATTAGCGTGGCCGTTTACGGTCCGGCCGACGAGGCCACACGCAAGGCCGCCGCTCGCGCGGTCCGCGACGACCTGCTCCTGCTGCCGGGCATCAGTGACGTCGAGCTGTCGGGCATCCGGGACGACGAAATCAGCGTGGAGGTGCGGCCGGACAAGCTGATCGAGTACGACGTGACGTTCCAGGAGGTGGCGGACGCCATTCGGCAGACGAACCTGGACGTCTCGGGCGGCGAGCTGAAAGGGACGCGGAGCAACGTCACGGTCCGGACGCTGGGCGAGGAACTGCGGGGCGAGGACTTGTCCGACATTGTCGTCCGCACGACGGCCGACGGTCGCGAGGTCCGACTGAAAGACCTGGCGACGATTCGCGACGGGTTCGTCGAGTCGGACGTCGAGAGCTACTTCAACGGACAGCCGGCTGCGCACTGCGTGGTCTACAAGACGCGTGAGCAGGACGCCATTCAGATTTCACAGCTCGTCAAGGCTTACGTGTACGGCAAGCAAGGACGGCCCTTCGACCCGTACGGCCTTCAGGCCGCTCGGCGCAAGCCCTGGTACCTTCGCCCCTTCGCCGTGGTCTGGGCCCAGCTGGGGCGCACGCTTTCGATTCTGAGCGGCCGGCCGGACTACCAAGAGTACTACGAGCGGAGCAGGGCGACGCCGCTGCCTTACAACGTCCAGCTGGCTCTTCACACCGACTTGGCTCGTTTCATCGAAGGTCGCCTGGACTTGATGCTCCGCAACGGCCGCAACGGCCTGTTGTTGGTGCTGCTTTCGCTGATTCTTTTTCTCAATTGGCGGGTGGCCTTTTGGGCGGCTGTCGGCTTGCCGGTGTCGTTCCTGGGCACGTTCATTGTGATGTGGGCCTTCGGCGCGACCATCAACCTGCTCAGCCTGTTCGGACTGATCATTGTGCTGGGCATCATTGTCGACGACGCGATCGTCATTGGAGAGAACATCTATCGCCACGTCGACGAGGGCGTGCCGCCCCTGCGTGCTGCGGTGGAAGGAGCCGAGGAGGTCATGTGGCCGGTGATCGTGGCCGTGACGACCACCATTGCCGCGTTTGCTCCGCTGCTCTTCATTCGCGGCCAGATTGGCGACTTCATGCGGGTCCTGCCCATTGTGGTGGTTTCGGCGCTGTCGGTGTCGTTGACCGAAGCCCTGGTCATTCTGCCGGCGCACTTGGCCGGGCTGCCGTCGAAAGCCGTCCGGGAGGGGCGCGAAGGGAACCGTTCAGGTCTGGTTCGTCTGCTGGACCGGCTGCGGATTGCTCAGGAGTACTTCGTGAAGAACGTTCTGGGAGGGCATTACGAGCGGTTCTTGCGGTTCGCTCTGTCGTGGCGGTACGTCACTCTGTCGGTCGCCACGGCGTTGCTGCTCGCTTCGTTCGGCCTCTTCGCCGGGCGAATCGTCCGGTGGCAGTTCATCCAAAAGATGGACAGCGAAACGTTGATTTGCTGGGTCGAGATGCCAGTCGGCACACCGGCCGACGTGGTCCGACAACGACTGAACGACATCACGCAAGCGGTGCTGAAAGCTCCGGAGGTCAAGAACGTTCAAAGCTACGTGGCGTTGCAGATCGACTTTCGCGGAAGCGGCGCGTTGGCGTTCAAAGCTCAGTCGCACCTGGGCCAGTTGATCGTCGAGTTGCTGCCTGCGGACGTGCGGGAAGACCGGGGCATGCGGTCCAGCGAGCAGTTGCTGCGTTCGTTTCGGCAGTTCTCGGAGACGCTGGCCGGGGTCAACTCAATCGTTTGGGAAGCGTTGACCGGCGGACCGGCCGGAAAGGACATTCTGGCTCGTTTGCGCGGCAAGGATTACGACGAGCTGGTCCAGGTGGCACGCGAACTGAAAGCGCTGCTCGCACGCTACCAAGGCGTGCACGACCTGGACGACGACTACGATCCGGGCAAGCGGGAGGTCCGTCTGCGGCTCTACGACGCCGCTCGCCCCACCGGACTGACCGTCGCCACGCTGGGGCGTCACGTGCGGGGAGCGTTCTACGGCGAGGAGGCGCGTCGAATCACTCGCAACCGCGAGGACGTGCCAATCATGGTCCGCTACCCACGCGACTTCCGCTCCAGCCTGTTCAACGTCGAGTCCATGTGGGTGCCCGTGCCGACCCGCCTGGGACGCCACGCCTGGTTGCCGCTTCCCGACGTGGCCCAGGTCGACGTCACCGAGGCCAACGCGACCATTCACCGCAGTCAGCAGGAACGAGCGGTGACGGTCATGGCCGAAGTGGACCGGGACGTGGCCGACCCGTCGGAAATCATCGACCAAATTCGACGTCAGTTCGACCAGACCATCCAGCCGCGGCACCCCGGCGTCGACCTGGAATTCTTGGGCAGCTACGAAGAACAGACCAAGTCGTTCGCCAGCCTGAAGGTGGCTTTCCCGGTCGCACTGTTGTTGATTTACATGCTGTTGGCCGGTCTGTTCCGTTCGTACACGCAGCCGGTCGTCGTCATGTCGGCCATTCCGTTCGGCTTCCAAGGAGCCATCCTGGGACACTGGCTGACCGGCTACCCCATTACCATCCTCAGTTTGATCGGCATGGTGGCCCTGACCGGCATTGTGGTCAACGACGCGTTGGTGTTGGTGGACTTCATCAACAAACGGGTGTGGCGGGGGATGAGCCATTTCGAGGCCAGCGTCGAAGGGGCGCGGTTGCGTCTGCGCCCCATTCTGCTCACCACGCTGACGACCGTCGCGGGTTTGCTTCCAATCATGTTTGAGCGAAGCTTTCAGGCTCGTTTCCTGATTCCCATGGTCGTGACGCTGGCGTTCGGCTTGGCCTTCGCAACGGTGCTCACGTTGGTTCTGGTTCCGTGCCTGAACCTGGTTTTCCTGGACGTGCGTGACTTAGCGCTCCGGGCGTTGTTTGGCCGGGCGAGAAAGCCGGAGCCGCTGGAAATGGCGACCGGTGGGGTGAGCAGTTCGCGGCCGTCCGCTTGACCCGCCGACTCCGCTTGGCGGCCTGCCCACAACCGGTCAAACCGGGCTGTCTGTTTCTTGCAGGTTGCTGAGGCAATTGGTAGGCTTCCCGCCGCGTGCGTGGCCGGTCATCTCGAAGCCGCTCGTCGAGTGCGCTCTTGCTGGCTTGACTGTCTGCGCTGGAAGGCCGTTCGGCGCAGGGTCGGAACGAACCGGGGCGAGCGGCGGTCGACGAGATTCCAGGTAACGGATGGAGCGAGGAGAGTCATGCCAAACGAACGTGTTGAGCAGCGTGTGCGAGAAGCAACGGAGAAGTCGGAGCTGGTTGCAGCCGTGGCGGCGGTCCGCAAAGACGGCGGCGTCCGTTTCGCCTTGGGCGACCTTTCGCTTCGGCCGTTGACGGACGACGAAATTCAAAAGCTGGAGCAACTGGGCAATTCGTGCGACGACTGGTCACGCGTCCGTGTGGCCGGCAACTTCGACCCGTCCCGTGTGCGGAGCAACCGATTCGTCGGCGACGTCGTGCTCGGTCCCAACGACGGAACTTGCCAGGTGGACGGCGTCGGCGAGCTGCCGGCCGGAATCAGCAACAGCGTGGTGGTCGACTCGGTCATTGGGCCGAACTGTCTGGTCCAAAACGTCGGACTGCTCAGCCGGCAGGTGGTGGCGGCTGACGCGACTCTGCTCAACTGCGGCTCGGTCATCTGCGAGGGCGAAACCACGTTCGGCAACGGGCAGGAGCTGGAGGTTGGCATCGAGACCGGTGGCCGCGAGGTGGCCGTGTTCGCCGAAATCGACATTCCCACGGCGGCCGTCGTGGCCAAGCTGAAAAGTCAGCCGGACCAACTGGAAGCGTACCGCGCCGCCGTCGCCGACTACACGGACCGGGTCAAGTGCGACCGCGGCGTCATTGGCCGACAAGCCCTTTTGCGGGACGTCCGTCAGGTCCGGAACTGCTTCATTGGAGACGGGGCGAAGCTGGACGGTGCCACTCTGGTGGCCGACTCGACTTTGCTCAGCAGCCCCGACGAGCCGACCGAGGTGACGAGCGGCGCCTGCGTGACCAGCAGCGTCCTGCAATGGGGGTGCGAAGTGGCAACCATGGCCTTGGTCGACCGGTCCGTGCTGACCGAGCACTCGCACGCCGAACGACACGGCAAGGTCACGGCGTGCATTGTCGGACCGAACACCGGCATTGCCGAAGGCGAGGCCACGGCGTGCTTGCTCGGCCCGTTCGTCGGGTTCCACCATCAGGCTTTGCTGATTGCCGCCTATTGGCCGGAGGGCAAAGGCAACATTGGCTACGGAGCCAACGTCGGGTCGAACCACACGTCCAAGGCTCCGGACCAGGAAATCTGGCCTGGAGAGGGTTTGTTCTTGGGCTTGGGCGTCAACATCAAGTTTCCGGCCGACTTCACCAAGGCTCCGTACTCAATCATTGCCAGCGGCGTGACGACGTTGCCGCAGCGAGTCACCTTCCCGTTCTCGCTGATTAACAGCCCGGCCGAGGTCGTGAACGGCATTTCGCCGGCCTACAACGAAATCTTCCCGGGCTGGGTGCTGAGCAACAACATGTACACGCTGCGGCGGAACGAAGAGAAGTACAAGGCTCGGAACAAGGCCAAGCGGACGCAGTTCGTCTTCGAAGTGTTCCGGCCCGACACGGTCCAGCTCATGGTGGACGCTCGCAAGCGCCTGGAAGGGGCCGCCGAGAAGAAGGCCTACTACACCGACCGCGACATTCCTGGGCTGGGCAAGAACTACATGCGGGAAGAGTCTCGGCAGGCGGCCATTGACGCCTACGGGTTCTACATTCGCTATTTCGCTTTGACGGGGCTGGCCAAGCGAGTCAAGGCGGTGCTGGACGGAGCCGTCTCGACGCCGCTGGACCAGCTGCTGCAAACTCCCGTTGACGACGACCCGGTGTGGGAGTACCAGCGGCAGCTGCTGGTTTCGGACGAACTGGGGGTCAGCGACTTGGCTCAGGCCCTCAGCGAGCTGCCGTACATGCTGCGGAAAATCGCTCGCGACGTCGAGGAGTCGAAGGCCAAGGACGACCGACGGGGCGAGCGAATCATCGAAGACTACAAGGTCGTCCACACTCCGGCCTCCGAAGACAGCTTCGTCAAACGCACGTACGAACAAATTGAGGGGCTGATTGAAGAGGTCAATCAGTTGCTGAGCCGGCTCAGTTGACGACACCGCTCGGTTGACACGACGGCTCCGTCTCTACCAGCTGGTCGGTCCGGAACCGGCTCGTACAATGAGCGGTAGGGTCCGGGTGCGGGCAGACGAGCGTGACCGACCACGGACGGCGAGCTTCCACGCGGTCGCTTGTGGCTTCGGCCCGGGCGACCGCGTTGTCGTTTCGGACGGTTGCCCAGTACCCGACAGAAGCCGAGAGGGTGTTGGGCTGGTCCGCCTCGGCCGCCGAAAAAGGCTGCTGGTTGAGGAACGCTGACCGGAGGAATTGCAGAGGAGGGACAAGAAATGAGCAGACGCGTTCTTGCCGTCGTGGTGTTGTCGCTGGCTGTCGCTGGGTGCGAGGACTTCAAGAAGGCCATGGAAGGCCAGACGGAACGGAAGCCGGTTTCACCGCCCGGTGTGGCCTCGGTGGAGCAGGTCGAGGAAGTGGGAGCCGCAGCGGAAGGGGGGAGCGTCGAGCGGCGCGGGCTGTCTGAGCGAAGCGAGCGTGGCCAGGAGTCCCGCGAAGGCTCACACCGCACGCGTCGAGGAGCCGGAAGGAGTGAGCCGTCGGCAAGACACGAGCCGTCGTCGCACGCGAGCCGGCACGGTGGTTCTGAAAGCCGCCAGCAAAGTACCAGCGGACGCTCCCGGACCCGCAAGAGCGAGCACCGCAAGCCGTCGGGCATCATTGGCAAGACCACGGCCAAAGTCGTCGACGCTCAGAGGGCGTTGAAGAACCCGAACATTGTCGTGGTCGAAAACCGACTGCAGGGCAACGACCCACTGACCGTGGCGGCGTCGGCTTACGTGTCCATGGCCTCTCGTGCCAGCACCTTCGGTTTCCAGCGGGCGCTTCAATTGTTCAAAGCCACGAATGGCCGAAACCCGACCTACAGAGAGTTCGTCCAAATGATGAAAGAAAACCGCGTGGAGTTTGCCGCGCTGCCGCCGTACCAAATGTACGGCTACGACGCCAAGACGGGCGGAATTGTCATTCTGGAAGACAAAGCCAAGAAAATTGAGCTTTACAAGAAGCACGGCATTCCAATTGAGCCGCAGGACAAGAAGTACCTCAAGAAGTGAGCGGGCTTCAGCGGCCGGCGGCTTGAGGAAAGATGCGAGTGTTCAAAGGCCGAAAGTCACCGTGTCGACGGCCGCCGTGGTTCCCGGCTCGCGTCAAGGGCTTCTTCGCGGCCGCAGTGACCAGACTCCACTGGCTACTGGCGTCGCTGCCAGGGTTTGGGCAAGCGGGCGTCGCGCAGGACGGCTCGTCCTTCTGGTTCTGCCGCAGACGACTCGTTCCGACGCCGCTGGGCCGTCTGCGAGGTCGGCTGGGGTTGCGAGTCGGTCGCTTGGAGACGTGGAGTAGCGGTCTCGGAGGGCGGCGCGCCTTTGGCTTTGGGGACGAGCTGGTCCGAGCTCGCCGGTGAGGAGCGAGCGACGGACGGTGGCTGCTGAAGCGGCGGGGCTTGAGCTTCGACGCCGCGGCGCGGTTTTCCTTGGTCATGCAGTTTCGGAGCCGGTGTCTGGTTGGCCGGTGGCTGTGGAGCCGGCGGCGGGGCCGGCGCTCCCGGCAGAGACTTCCGTCCGGACGGCGGCTCGGGCAACGGCGGAAGGTTTTCCTCGGGAGCCGGAGCCAGTGGCTTCGTCGCGTGGGTCTTGTCCGGCGGGCTCGAGCCTTTCGAAGGCTGCGTGGAGCCGGGTTGCTCGCCACCGACCGGCTCGACCGGCCACTCCGTTTCGTACGGCGTGTCGCTGGCGAACTCGGCCGGCTGGGTCAGCAGGTGCGGAGCGTCAATGGCGTAGCTGCGAGCCCACGCCTCACGCAAAGCCTGGACGTACGCTTGCGGGTCCGACAGGTCTTCGGCCAGGTAAATGTGGTTTTCTTCGAGCAGCGTTCCTTTGCGGTAACGCAGTTCGTTAATGGCTTGGTTGTACTCAATCAGGCTTTGGTAGTACGCAATTTCTGCTTGGGCCAGGCTGATTTGAGCCCGAAGCAGAAGGTCCAGAGTCGTGCGGCCCGTGCGGTACTCGGCTTCGAACGCCTGCACGCGCCGCTCCGCCGCTCGCCGACGGTTGAAGTTCGACTGGGCCGTCACGTAGGCTTCGTCCAATTGCTGGAAAGCGTCGGCCAACTCGTGACTGATTTCCAGCTCCTGGGCTGCCAAGGCCGCTCGGGCTTTGGCCAGGCGCAGCTCCAGGTTGCGCACCTGAGCGTGAGCGGCTCGGAAACCAATCGGCAGACTGAACTCAAAGCCCAGTCCCCAACCTGTTTCGTGTCCTTCGAAGAGCCGTCCGTACGCGCTGCGAAACGGTTGCTCGGACGAGTTCTTGCCGAACAAGCGGTCGCCAAAGCCGTTGACCTGGTAGCGCGAAACGAAGTCCAGCCGAGGGTAGGTCAGACTCTTGGCCGCCTTCAGTTGCAACTCCAGACTTTTGATTTCCCACTTCTGCCGGCGCAGCTCCGGTCGCTGCGTCAACGCTTCGACCAGACAAGTGCGCCAGTCCGGGTTGAATTCGGCCGTAATGGGTTCGGTGACCGGTCGAATGATTCGGCCGTCGTTGACGGGCAGCCCCAACAACCGACGCAAGCGCGTTTCCGTTCGGTAAATGTCCGACAGCGCCCGCTCGGCTCGCGCTCGAGCCTCGAAGTAAAAGTCGCGTGCCTGGGCTTCGTCCGCGGCGCTGCCGCCCGGCAACCCCTGGTCCAGCTTGCTCTTCACCTCCCGCCAAGTTTGCAGAGCGCTGTTTCGTGCGACCACTTCGGCGTCGTAGGTTCGGTACGCCAAGTACAGCTGCCAGTAGACGTTCTCCACGTCCCGAATCAGGTTCTGGACGGCCATTTCGAAGTCGGCCAACGAAATGTCCGTTCGAATTCGAGCAATGACCACGCCCTGGCTGACCGACGGCACGTTCTGCAAAGTGGTCCGTGAGTTGATTGGTCCGGCGATGCGTGTGAACTCGATGCCCGCCCCGGCCCACAGCGGGTGCCGGTACTCAATGCCAAAGGTCGGCAGCCCGGGGTCCTGTCCCACGCCCGGCCGGCTGGTGAACTCGGAGGGAAACAAGCGACCGCCGACGAATTGGCTGTTCAGGCCGGAGTAGAACCAGTTGTGGGTCAGTCGAATCTGTCCGCCCGTGGCGAATTGTTTTTGCAGCGACATTCGGAAATCGCCAAATTCTTCAATGCGCGTTTCGCCGCCCCGATAGCCGATGTCCGGCCCCTCGGAAATTCGCTCAGACCGTCCCCAGGTCATGTTGGTCGTGAAGAGGCTGTCGAACTCGGCCAACGCCGCTTCGACACCTCGCTGGCCGAACTGGACGTTCGACTCTTGAATGGCGGGGTCATAAATGCTGGCGACGTACGTTGGATTAACGAGCAACCGGTTGGTGGGCGACAGGAATTCGGCGTTGTTTCGAATGATTTCGTTGTTCTTTAGAGCCAAGTCGATGGCCTCCTCCAGGGTCATGTCCCACGGCTCGTCCTTTTGACGACTGCGCAGCCGGTGCGGCTCGTGAGTGAAGACCACTTCTTCCGGCGTCTGGTCGACCACCGCAGGGTACTGGATTTTTGTGGCCACGTCTTTGTAGTGCTCCAGGTCCCTCTGCCCGACGTACGACAACTCCTTCTCGCCAGCCAAGCAGCCGGCCAGAAGGAGGCAGGTCGTCGCAAGTCCGGTCCACCGCAGCAGTTGCCAATTCCGCATCGAGAAACCTCCACGCCGCAAAGGCGTAACGACCCCTACATTCCGCAAAATGCTGTAACTCGGTATCGGCGAAATTTTCGGCAAACTTTGACTCGCTTGCCTCAGCGGAACGCAGTGACCAACAAATGGTGGCCGGGAAAGAAGGGCCGACGGCGCAAGCGAGGCTGCGAATGAGCGAGAGAAGGAGGCGGGCAAGACAGAAGAAAGAGCGGGAACGCGTTGAAGAACGGGACGGACAGTCCGAGCGAGACCAAGCTGGTGGCCGAGGCATTCTGTCCGCGAACTCGCCCGACTGGCGTCCGCTCCAGCAACGCCGGGCAAACACCGTGGACCCGGCTCGGTTCCGTTCCGCCCGCCAGCGGTTGGACACGGCGAGAGGCTGCGTTCAGAGCCAAGCCGACTACAGGCGGAACTTGAATGTCCGCTTTAGGTACCGCCAGGCCCAAAGGCCGAGCGACCGCGGGCGGCCCCAGAAGCGGGCTTTTCCTCGCAGACCGGTCCGGAGCAGCGGGACGTCTTCGTCAATCAGAACGGTCGCCTGGTACGCGATGCTCAGCAACCGCTCACGGCCTTCCGAGTCGGTGACCGTGGGCACCTCGCCGCCCAGCTTTGCCGACAGCAGCTCCGGCACGAACTCCAGGTGCCGCTTGGAAATGTCTTCCAGGGTTCCCTCGTAGACGCGGTCCGGCAGGTGCTCGAATTTCAGCCGCATTCGCGTCTTGCCCACCTCGACGTCGTTTCGGTCTCCCTGGTCGATGAGCAGAATGGCCTGGAATCGGTCGTCCGGAGCAATGCTCAGCAGGTGCGTCCGCTCCTGCAAGTAGCAGCCAATGTTCTTTCGGTCGAGCGGTGTACCGTCCCACGAACTGAGCCGCGTCTCCAGTTGCTCCAGGGTCGCCTCTCGCTGTCGCGGTGGTTCGACCACCGTGCCGGCAATCGGTGCCCGAATCTCCAGCTCCGCCAACTGCCGTTCGTATTCAGCAATCTGTTTCTCCAGGTCCTCGACCTTCTGCTCGGCCAGTGCGCGTTGAGCCGGGTCGTCCAGGGCCAGGAACGTCTGAACTCGCTGCTCCTGCACTTTCTTCTCGGCCAGAAGCTCGCGGTACCGGTCCTCCTTTTCTGGATTGGACAATCGCACCAACAACTGGCCCTGTTCCACGTGCTCGCCGGGTTGAACGAACACCTCTTCCAGAAAACCCGGCACCGCCGTGTAGACGTGCTGGACCTTGTGCGGCTCGACAATGAACGTCGCGCTGCGCGGCAAGGGCAGGGGAATCAACAGCGCGGCTGCAATCAGCGACAGAACGACGAGCACCGTAATCGCAATCTTGGGGCGGCTCATCGGGTCAATCCTTGGGGCCGAAATGATCTGGTAAAGGTTGTAACCCATGTTTCCCACAATGGCGACCACCGACGTGACGGCCAGGAACACGCCAATGCTTTGCAGTCCGTACGGCTTCAGCACCGTGTACAGAAAGACGACAATGACGGCCACAATGAACCATCGGTACAAGCCGGCGGCGATCGCGAACGTAATGAACTTCCACCGACCGCGGTCCGGCATGAACGGGTCTTCCTGCGACTCGATGCCCAAGCAGTACCAGGCGAACGCCTCACGCAGCAGGCGGTCGGCCTTGGGACGCAGGTTGGGAATCTCCAGAAAGTCGGCCATCATGAAGTAGCCGTCGAACCGCATCAGCGGGTTGGCGTTCCAAATGACCGTGGTAATGGTGGTCACGAAGAAGACGTTCAAGGCCATGGCGTGCAGGAGGCCGGGCGAGGTGAACCACCACACGTAAATGGCCAAAGCCGACAGGAAAACCTCGACGTAAATGCCTGCTCCGCCAATGGCAATGCGGTGCCACTTGTTCTTGAGCATCCACGAGTCGGACACGTCGCAGTAGAGGCAGGGCGAGAACACCAGAAGCATGACGCCCATGGCGTGACACTCGCCCCCAAAGTGCTTGCACGTCAGACCGTGTCCGAACTCGTGCAAGATTTTCGCCGCTCCCAGCGTCAGCCACAGGTACAGCAGGTTGGGCCAGCCGAAGAACGCATAGAACTCCGGCAGCGAGCGGCGGAACTCGTCGAAGCGAATGGCCAAGAACAGCCACGCCGACGCAATGAAGGCCACCGTCAGGAAGACCGTGACCGGGTGGAAGGCCCAGCGCACCCACGGGTACAGCCATTGCAAGACCGGTTCCGGGTCCCAGCCGGGCAATCGAATGTAAAGAATGCTGCGAATCGTGTTGATGGCTTGCTGCTTCAGATTCTCGCGACGCTTTTTCAGCAACGCCGCTCCCTGTCCCGGACGCTCGCTGTACACCAACCCTTTCTCGTGTAGGTCGGTCACGAGGTGTTGGATGTCCGTCAGTTGCAGACGGACGGTCGGCAGCTTCTGAAGCAACTCGTCTCGGATCTGCTCGAGGCTGCGCTTTCCGTCCAGCAGCCACAGCGTGTGGTACTGTTCCGGCTGCAAGCGGTAGTACTTCAGCGCCACCGGGTCCTTGACCACCCAGTACCCCTCGCCCAGGTACTCGATGCGTTCGAAGACCAGGTCTTCGCGAGCCTTCAGCGGAATGGGACGTTGCGTCGAAGGAACCAGCGCGGCGGTTGCCATTTCGTCTTGCCGAACAAAGGAAAGGTCGTTTGTCGGGAGAGGCCGTACGGAAAGCGGCGCAGAGCCGGTGAAGTGGTCCAGGACCCGCCGCCCCGCTACCGCTTCTCGACCCGCGCCACCGGCTGCGAGACGTCGATTGTCATGGTGGCCGTCAGGCCGTCCTTCAGAATGTTGTCGTGGTTCGCGACCCGGGCCCAAACACGGACGTCGCGAGTCACCGGCTGAACGGCCACGTCGACGAACACGACTCGCCCCTCGAACACCTGGTGCTCCTCCGGCAAGTCGATTCCGGGAATGTCCAGCTGCACCTGGACGGCCATGCCCGGCTTCACACGCCACACGTCGTTGATCGACACACGGCCCTCTACTCGCACGCGGTCGGTACGGGCCATTTCCAGAATCGGGTCTCCCTGCCGGACCGCCTCGCCTTTCCGCTTGTAAATCTGTGTGACGATGCCGTCCCACGGAGCCTTAATGCGGTACATTTCCAGCTGAGCTTCTGCCTGCTTGGCCTCCAAGGCGGCCACGGCAAATTCGTGGTCGGCCAGTTCAATCGACAGCCGGCTCTTTTCCCAAGCCAGTTTCAGTCGACGGACCTCGATGTCCGGCACCGCACCCGGCACCTGCCGGTTCGCCTCCATGGCCTTCATGAACTCGGCCTGAGCCAACTCGGCCGCCTTCCGAGCGTAGCGCACTTGTACGTCGTTTTCCGCCTTCTTCTTGGCAATTTCGTAGGCCGCCCGAGCCACGTCGTCTTTGAGCTTGGCCACGACTTGACCGGCTCGCACCAAGTCGCCTTCCTCCGGCTCCACGTACTCCAGAATGCCCGGCTGGTCGCTGGCCAGAATCACCCGGTCGATCAACTTGATTCGGCATTGCCGGAGCACAATTTTGTCCGGGTTGGTGCTCGAGCCGCCGGCAGGCGACTTTTCTTGACCCGGCAACGGCTGGCCGAACCAACTGGCCGCGCAAAGCAGCCCAGCCGCCACTCCGACCACCCAAACCGCTCGACCCAGTTTGCGTTTCATTGTGAGCTCCTTTCGAGCCACACTGCAATGTGCCCTGCTCATTCGGACAAAAGCCCCTCACGAACCTCAACAGCCCAGACCGGCAAACCTTCGGACTCGGGACGCCGACGAAAACAACCACCTCGCGACGGCGCCGTCTTCTTGAGCGGCTTTCGAGGCGCCTCGAGCCGCCCGGTCAGAGGCCAGCCGCTCGTCTCGCCCGTGCGTCGCCACAGCCCTGACGTGCTGCGCTTCCTTTAGTCACGCAGTATTCTTTCGACAAGCAACCGAGGATTCAATTGGACTTTGTGTCGCCGCCAGTCTGACCGACGCAGAAAGCAGCGGCGGCGACCGCCGAGCCCGGCAGACGCTTCGAGCTGTCAGGCCACGTCGGAAAGAATCTACGGCGACCGGCGGGAACCCCAGCCGCATGTTCCGCTTTTCTTCCGCAACCGGTCAGTTCGGCCGGTCCCGCAAAGTTGGCGCGGTCGGCCAGCCGGACCAGCCGGCGCGGACTGCGAAGTGTACTGACCGTGGACTCTCAGGGAAACGCCGCAGCGGGAGGCTTCGCGTTCCGGCCGAAGGGTGGACGTCTCGGAGCGGCGACCGGCGCGCTGCCACGCCCTGCCGACGTGTCTCCGCAACTGTCTCCAGTACCGAGCTTGCAGCTTTGCCCTTTTTTTCAGCGACAACGCCCCAATGCAGACGGCACCTGTCGGCCTGTGTCCCGACCGACCGCACGCGTCGCGGTCGCCTCGAACGTCGGCCCGCCTTTTCCGCCAGTCCGGATTCGCAGCTCGAGCGGCCAAAGGTGGGTGGTGGTCGCTTGCCGCGCGGCGAGCCGTTCCTGAGCACGCACAGCCGCCGTCCTTCTCGCAACCGACCGATTCGGCCCGTCCGGCAAGGTCAGCCCAGTTGTTGTAAACGGAACGCCGACCCCGCCGCGGCAGACCGGTCGCTCGGCCCGAACGCTCCTCAGTTCCGGCGAGTTGAGTTCGGTGTACTGACAGTTCGAAGCTAAACGTCCGATTGGCGGCAACCCGCCTCAACGCCGCGCCTCGCTCCGGTCGATGCGGCACGACGAGGAGACCGGTTTGGCGACAGCAATTTGCCGTTTCCTTCCCTCCGAAATCTGTACATCCGGGTCAATTGGTGTGTCCATCCAGTTTGACCCCGACGACTGCAGCACGACACGCGCCGGAGACGCGAGACGGAGCGACACCGGGACCGACACCTGCGGACGAACGACCGCTCCCAACAAGCACCTAGCAGCACTTGCCGGGTGACGGCGGGCAAGGAGGAGGCACGGTCATGAGGCTCCGGTCCAGCCAGAAGGGGAACAGTGGCCCACTGCCAGCGGCGCAGCTTTGGCTGCGCCTGGGCGTGTGCGGAGCCGTGCTGTGTGCGGCCTCCTGGGCTTTCGGTCAGACGGCCGACTCGCTCACGGCCGGTTCCGCCGCTGGCGTGCCGCAAACGGACGCCATCCACAACGGTCCAGCCAACGACGAACCGGCCGACGGTTCGCTGGCCGAATTGGACGACTCCCTGTTCGACCTCGACCTGGAGCAGCTCAGTCAGGTCGAGGCCATGGTTCCCGCCTTCGACGTGCACGTGACTTCGGTGTCGAAGAACGACTCCACCGTCGGCAAGTCGCCCGCCGCCATTTTTGTCATTGACCAGGAAATGATTCGCCGAAGCGGAGCGACCAGTGTGCCCGAGCTGCTGCGAATGGTTCCCGGAATGCAAGTCGCTCGAGTCAGCTCCAACGTGTGGGCCGTCTCGACTCGCGGCTCCAACGGACCTTTCGCCAACAAGCTGCTGGTGCTGGTTGACGGACGCAGTGTGTACACGCCGGTCTTTGCCGGTGTCTACTGGGACGTTCAGGACTTGGTCCTGGAGGACATTGACCGAATCGAAGTGATTCGTGGGCCGGGAGCCAGCGTTTGGGGGGCCAACGCGGTCAACGGCGTCATTAACATTGTCACCAAGAAGGCTAGCCAGACGCAGGGCACGTTGGTCAGCGCGCTGGGCGGCACGGAGGACAAGGCGGTTACGGCGGCGCGGCATGGCGGCCAACTGGGCGAGCGGGGCTAGTACCCCCGCCACGCCGACCCCCGGCACCACGCCGA
>CAYSAG010000056.1:0-21540 GCA_964428935.1 uncultured Planctomycetaceae bacterium
GACGTGTCTTGTGAACCCGGCCTCGAAGCACAAACCGTCAGCGGCCACGACGGAGGGTGGTCCTCCAGTTTCCGGACACCTTTGCTCGGCGCGGTGCGACACGTCCCGGCAACCGACCGGCGACCGGCCGCTCGGGCAGGCGGTCGGTCGGTGAAGCGGCCGCTCGGCGGACCGGTCGCCCCGGCGAACGTCGTGTCTTGAAAAAGCCACGGTGGACGGCCATGATCGCGCTTTCTGCGGCGAGCCGGTCGAGCGTGGGGTTTGCCGGCGCGTCCAAGGGCGACTCCCCGAGCGTCCCGCGTCCCGGCGAGCCGCGGGCCGACAGACGGGGCTGCCGGAGCAGCGGCGTTTCGGCGCGAAGGCGGTGTGGCGTCAAGACGTCGGCGGGTCGTGCTCGCAGCGAAAGCCGGCCACCTGCGGAGCGAACCCTTCCGGCGAAGGGCACTGCCAGCGGAGTTGCGTCTGTGAGGAGTCAACGGAATGGAAGGGAGCAGCTCAGACGACCGGGCGGCAAGCAAGCGCTGGATCAACCGGTCGGTCGTTGGAATTGTGCTGGCCACGTTTTTCTCGGACGTCAGTCACGAAATGTGCACGGCCGTCTTGCCGCTCTACCTGACGGCCATTGGGTTGGGGCCGGCGGCGTTGGGGGCGGTCGAGGGGATTGGCGACCTGGTGCGCAGCCTGTCGAAGTTGGGCGGCGGCGTGCTGGGGCACTACGTTAAACGAAAACGTCCGTGGGCCGCTCTGGGCTACGTGGTGACCAGCGTCGCGACAGCCGGAATCGGCTTGGTGCGTCAGCTGCCGGCTCTGGTGACGCTGCGTTCGGCGGCTTGGTGTGCCCGCGGTTTTCGGTCGCCGCTGCGGGACTACCTGTTGGCGGACGCGGTCGAGAAGACTCACTACGGCCGAGCGTTTGGCTTGGAGCGGGCCGGGGACATGCTGGGCGCGGTCTCCGGGCCGTTGCTGGCCACGCTGCTCCTGTGGGTGGGGTGGTCATTCCGGACAATCATTCTGTGGACTCTGCTGCCCGGCCTGGCGGCCGCGGCGTTGATGTTTTTCTTGATTCGGGAACGGGAGGACGAGTCGAGCGAAGCGGACGGGTCGTCGAAGGCCGAACGGCCCGCGGCGCTCAAGCGCTTTCCCGCCTGGTTCTGGCTTTTTCTGGTCGGCGTCTTCCTTTTTGGACTGGGCGACTTTTCGCGGACGTTCCTGGTCTGGCTGGTCGCTCAAGCGGTCGGTGACAGCCCGTCGGCGGCAGTGGGGACGCTGTCCGTCGCCGCTTTGTTGTACGCGGTGCACAATTTGGTCAGCGCGGGAGCGGCCTACCCGGTTGGGTGGCTGGGGGACCGGCGTGCGAAGTTCCCGGTGCTGGTCGTCGGCTACGCGGTCGGTGTCGGGACGAACGTCTTGCTGGCGCTGCGGTCCGGCTCGCTGGTCTGGCTGGCCGTGGCCATTGTGCTTTCGGGCGTCTACATTGCCGTGGAGGAGACGCTGGAAAAGGCGGTGGCCGCTGAGCTGTTACCGCGGGACCTGCGCAGCTTGGGGTTCGGCATTCTGGCGTGCACGAACGCCGTCGGCGACATGGCCTCGAGCCTTTACGTGGGGTTCCTGCTGCAAGCGCGGTCGCCCGCCTGGGCCTTTGGAATTGCGGCCGCTGTTGGAGCGGTCGGGGTGGTGTGGATGCTGGCGTTGCTGACGCTGGGACGCCCGCGCGTCGAAGGGGGAGTTGCCGAAGGGTAAGTCCACAACCGTTGGGTTTCGCGTGGGAGCGGCGTCGCGGAGCAGAGGTGGCGCAGAAAGGAGCGTGGCGGTGAACAGCTCGACGAAAAGAAACGGCAGCGTCGCTGGCTGGCGGGGAGGTCGGTGCGGGCGGCTGTGTGAGCACGTCGTCCGTTGCGCGGAACGTGTGCGGCGCGTCCAGCGAGCGACCGTCGTCCAAGCGCTGACTGCGGTCGGCGCGTTGCTTGGGGCGCTGGTCGCACCGGTTCGGCCGGACGAAGCAGACCGGTTGCGCTCGGCCGAGCGTCCCAACTTCGTCCTCATTTTGGCCGACGACCTGGGTTACAACGGCACCAGCGTTTTCGGCGGGTGGATTCGAACGCCGAACCTGGAGCGAATGGCTGCGGAAGGCATGCGGTTCACCGACTTCCACTCCAGCGGCACCGTCTGCAGTCCCACTCGCGCCGGACTGGTGACCGGCCGCTACCAACAGCGAGCCGGAATTCCCGGAGTCGTCCTGGCCAACCCGAAGGCTCCCGTCCACTACACCGGACTCCAAGACAGCGAAATCACTTTTGCCGAGGTGCTGAAGCGGGCGGGCTACGCAACCGGTTTGATGGGGAAATGGCACTTAGGCTACTTGCCGCAGTACAACCCGACCCGACACGGATTCGACGAGTTTCACGGCTACGTCAGCGGCAACGTCGACTACATTTCGCACTACGACCTGGCTGGAAACTACGACTGGTGGGACGGCACGAAGCTGGTGGTGGAGGAAGGCTACACGACGCACCTCATTACCCGTCACGCTTTGGACTTCAGTCGACGCCACAAGGACCAGCCGTTCTGTCTCTACATTGCTCACGAGGCCGTCCACTCCCCGTTTCAAGGGCCAAACAGCCAGATTCTGCGAGGACCCAGGAAGGGGAAGCGGACCGACGCCGTCGAGCTGTCGAAGCGCGAGGCTTACGTGCAAATGATGACCGAAATGGACCGCGGCGTCGGCCAGGTGCTCGACACCTTGCGGCGGCTCGGCCTGGCGCACAAGACGTTCGTTTTCTTCTTTTCCGACAACGGCCATGCCGCCAACGCCCCGGCCGGCCCGCCCGACTACCAGTTCCCGTTGCGAGGCCACAAGGGTCAGGAGTGGGAAGGCGGACACCGCGTTCCGGCCATTGCTTGGTGGCCCGGCCGAATTCCACCCGGCACGGTCAACCGGGGCCTGTGGATTACTTTGGACGTCATGCCCACGTTGTTGGAACTTTCCGGCACGCGTGTCCCGGAGGGCCACCGACTGGACGGTGTGAGCATGGTCGACGGTCTGTTGCGAGGGGAACAGCCGCAGCGTCGGCAACTGTTTTGGAACGGCGTGGCCATGCGAGACGGTCCGTGGAAGCTCGTGTTGGGCCGCGACGGAGGTCTGTTCAACTTGCAAGAAGACCCGAAGGAGCAGCGAGACCTGTCGGGGCAGTACCCCGAGCGGGTCGAACGAATGAAGGCGGCGATTGAGCGGTGGAAGAGGGACGTCGAAGCCACAGCGACGCCCCAGCCACCACCGCCGCCCGCGCTGCAGCGGGCGGTCCCGGTTCGGCGGAAGCCGCCAGCGGGCCGCGCAAGCGAACGAGCACGGCAGAGGGGGCGCTGAAGAGCGGACGAAGCGCCTTGCTGCGGCGACAGCCATGCTCCTCTTCCGGCCGGACCGCCTGTCTGTTTTCTTGGCTTGAGGCCTTCGGTCGACGCCGACCGTGGCCGCGCGGAGTCCTCTGCGCGGAGCTCCGGCACTTCGAGCTCAGACGCTCGCTGCCGACAGTGCACTGGCCTGTACCTGAGGGGGTCCCGGAATTCCTACGCGTCTTTCCAGGGACTCGCGGGTTTGGGAGCGACCGGGCCCGTCTTCTTGAGCTGGCCTTGAGGCACCAAACTTCAGCGGCGACGACGGAGCGTGGCTCTCCAATTCCCGGACGCCTTTTGTACCTGCAAGCGGACTGTTTCGGCCTTTCCGTCGCCGACCTATACTACCGGTTGGCCCGCTAGCCCCTTGGTGCGAGCCTCATGAGGGTCGTCACGACCTCGGTTCGGCAACTCGGTGGCGCGGACCGAGCCCGTGCGCGTCGACTCGACGGCGAGGCAGCCGTTCCTGCGACGGTTTGTTTTGGTCGGAAGCGAGGGTCATGAAACCGTCGATTGTGCGTTTGCGAGACTTGCAGCCCGGACAGTTGGCCGACTGCTTTGCACTGCTGGCGTCGAAAGAACGCGGGACCGCTCGCGACGGCAAGCCGTACTTCCGAGTCACGTTTTGCGACGCCGAACGGTCGGTGACGGCCATGATTTGGAGCGACTCGGAGTGGTTCACTGCCTGTCAACAAGACTGGCAGACCAACCGCTACTACAAGCTCCGTTGTCAGCTCAAGCAAACCCCGTACGGCCCGCAAATCGACATTGCGAAAATCCGCGACGTCACCAGCGAAGACTACGACGCCGGCTTCAACCCGGCCGACATGACCCCGAGCACGCGCTTCGACCCGGACGACATGTTTGCCGAACTGGTTCGGCTGGCGGAGGAGCACATTGCCGAAGAGCCGCTGCGGCGTCTGGTGACGACGGTCTTGCAGCAGCACGCCGAGCAAATCAAAACGGCGGCCGCGGCGGCTCGTTACCACCACGCGTTCCGAGGGGGGTACTTGGAGCACACGCTGTCGGTCACTCGAACCGCCGTCTACCTGGCGGACAAGTACGCGGCGTACTACCCGGACCTGGAGCCGGCTTTGTCGAAGTCGCTGGTCGTGGCCGGCGCGATTCTTCACGACATTGGAAAGCTGCAAGAACTGGACACGCAGCCGCTGGGAGCCGACTACACGGCCAAAGGACGCCTGATTGGCCACATCATGCTCGGCCGCGACCTGGTGCGCGAAGTGGCTCGAAGCATTCCCGAGCTGGACGAAGAGACGCAGCTTCGGCTGGAGCACATCATTGTGTCGCACCAGAACTTGCCCGAGTGGGGCTCACCGATTCCGCCTCGAACGCCCGAGGCGTTGTTGGTCTACTTCGCCGACGACTTGGACGCGAAATTCCACGAAATGGCCATGGCTTTGTACCGGGCCAGAGGGGAAGACGAAGAATTCACCAACCGCGACAACCCCCTGCACCGGCGAATTTTCCGAGGACTGAAAAAGAAGGACCGGTCGACCGACGGCCCGACCGCCGCGGACGGCCCGTAACGGCCAGACCGTCGTGGCGCAACGGCGTTCGCCCGCGAGGCCGGGCGGGGCGTCGGACAGCGTCCGCTGGCCGGCCACAGCGAGCAACCACGGCGTGGCCCGAGCCCACCCTCGGCGGGAGAGGAGGACCCCAATGGAATTCACCTTAATGCACGGATGCGGGAACCGGTTCGTCGTGGTCGACTGTTTGCACGGCCGACCGCCGGAGTTGGCTGGTGAAACCGAGGCGGAAGTCGGGGCGGTCGCTCGGGAAGTTTGCCGCGGCAGCCGAGGTGTCGGAGCGGACGGGCTGATTTTGGTGGAGCCGTCGTCGGTGGCCGTCGCGCGAATGACCTACTTCAACGCCGACGGCTCGCCCGCCGGCGTGTGCGGCAACGGGCTCCGGTGCGTCGTCAAGTGGCTTCACGACCGCGGCCTTTGCCGGGACGAGCCGGTTTTGGTCGAAACGGCGTGCGGGGTGCGCGAGGCGTGGGTCGAAAGACGGCAGTCGGACACGACTTGGGTCCGAGTGGACATGGGGACGGCCGTCCTCGACCCGCAGCGAATTCCCGTTCGTTGTCCGGCGGTGCCGCCACTCGACTGGCCTCTTCGGTTGCAGCGGCCGAAGTGGGCCGAGCTGACGACGGTTCGTGTCAGCACGCTGTCCATGGGCAACCCGCACTGCGTCGTCTCCGTAGAGCAGTTGGCTGGCTCGCTCGGGCCAAACGTCTCGGAGGACGAACTGGTGCACACGCTGGGGCCGGAAATCGAACGGCACCCGGCCTTTCCCGAACGGACGAACGTGGAGTTCGTCTGGGTCGAGGGCAGGCGGAGCGTTCGGGTTCGCGTTTGGGAACGGGGAGTGGGCGAGACGCTGGCGTGCGGCACGGGAGCTTGCGCCGTGGCGGTCGCGTGTGCTCTGCAAGGTTTGACGGACCCGCAACTTTCCGTTCGCATGCCGGGAGGCACGTTGACGGTGGACTGTCGCGACCGGAGCCACGTGTTGTTGTGCGGCCCGGCGGCCGTGTCGCTTGTGGGACAGTGGCCTCGGTCGAGTGACTGAGAGCCGGGGACGCCGTCGAGCCGTCGCACTCTGCCGTCTGGCACGGCAGTTGCTCAGGCAACGCCAACCTGTGTCGGACGACGCTTCGGCGAAAGTCAATTGCAAACGCGGAGCGCCCAACGTTGTGACCGATTTGGCCGTAAAGACTTTTTGGTGGCCCGAACGTTGCCTGGCAGGAAAGCGGTTGGTCCAATGAGTGGCACGGTGTTGGAACGGGAAACGGTGAGCACTAACGGAGCCGAAGGGGTGTTGACCACGGACGAGTTGGTCCGAATGGCGGCCGAAGCGCCACGGCCGGAGGTGGCGCTGTCGAGAATCGTCGCGGCCGTGGGGAACCATTTTGGTTGCGACGTTTGCTCGCTGTACCTGCTCGATCGGCGGGCAGGCGAGCTTGTTCTGACGGCAACCGTCGGGCTCCGGCAAGACGCCATTGGCAAAATTCGCATGCGACCGGAAGAGGGACTGGTGGGCCTGGCCGCTCAGTGCGGACACCCCGTCAGCGTGGCCGAAGCACAGAACCACCCACGGTTCAAGTACTTTCCTGAGGCCGGCGAGGAGGCGTTTCGCTCGTTTCTGGGCGTCCCCTTGTGCGACGGGGACGGGCTGTTGGGCGTTCTGGTGGTGCAGACGGTGGAGCCGCGGGAGTTCGAGCCGGAGAAGGTGAGTCAGTTGGAAGCGGCGGCCGAACGGTTGGCTCCCGTCGTCAAACGGTTGGCCTCGAAGCTGAACGGTCAGCTGTGAAAGGTGAGCCGACGCTGCGCGCGGACCGGCTCGGGTCGCTCGGCGCCGGTCCGCAACCGACCCCGACCGACGCGTGCCGGCACGGTGTGGCTTCTCGCCTGCTGGCGGCAGTGCTAGACGACCTCGTGGCCTGCGCTGCCGCCCCGAACGCCGCGGTGGCCGCCTGCAACACCAAGAACGACTTTGCCGCTGCGTACTGCTTGAACTTCTCGCTGCCACCAAGCCACAGAGCCGAAAGCGGTACGGGAGTGCTACGCTCGAAAAGGATTCGTTTGCGCAGCGGGGGCGCTGACGGGGCAGGCTGTCCAGTGGCGTCCTGCGAAGGACGAGCCGACGTTGGTCGTCTTCGCAGCCTTGTGGCACCCGCAAGGACGGCGGCTGGTGGAGCAGGCTCGGGAGTGGTCGCAAAAGCGGCACACGCGGCTGGCGGTCTTCAGCGTCGACTGGTACGCCGAGCAGGCCAAGCGGCACTTGTCGAAGCTGGACGGCGGGCTCGAAGTTTTGTACGCCGGACCAAAGTACCGCAGTTCCAGCGAGGACTGGCAGGTGAAGTTGCCAGGGCAGGCCTTTCTGCTGGGCTCGGACGGCAAGCTGGTGGAAGCGGCCCGGCCCGGAGAACTTCCGCAAGGCAAGGTCGGGCATTAACCCGAGTTGCCCAGTTGAGGGCGAGTTCGGGAGCTCGCTCACGGCGTCAGCGAAGGGCCGGTTTGTCGGCCCGGCTGCGTGCGCGGCGGGTTTCGGACCCTTCCGCGGGGACGCGGAGGCTCGTTGCGCCGCCGGCCCCGCTCGAGCGTCGCCCCCGACGCGCTCGGTTGCAACGAAGGTCGAATTGGAAGTTCTGGAGACCGGCTCAAGCAACGAAGCGAGGCGGCAATGAAAGTGACGTGTCCGGCGTGCGGCCACGTGGTCCCGGCAGTCGACGTGGATTTGGCCAGCGGGTGGGAACGGAAGGCCTCTCGGACGCCCAGGCCAAGGTACGTCCGACCGGTCTTGCCGTCTTCAAATCAGTCCCAGCCAGTCGTGGAAAAGAAACTCCAGCCGAATGGCCAGCAAGGCGATTCGTCCCATGACCGTGTAACCAAAGGCGGCTCCGAACGTCACCATGAGCACCCAAATGCCGACCTTCGAAATCTTGCCCACCACGCCTTTGTGCTCGACCGAAAAGAAAAAGTACACCAAGCTGGCCAGCACGCTGCCGACAATCAGCAGGTGCCGCAGTGAGGTCCAAAAGTCGAACCGGCCGTCGTGGAAGACCAGCAGCGGCAGAATCGAGTTGCGAATCTGGCTGAGGAAGTCGGCTTGAATGAAACTGACCATTCTCAGGCCGGCAAAGGCTCCAATCGTGAAGGCCAAAGGCCACCGAGCAATCCAGGCTCCTTTGGGCGCCAACCGCCACAGCAGCATGACGCCCAGCACTAGCGGCACCAGGTACAAGTACCAATGCGGCTCACGGACGGTCGAGAGCCCCGGCATGGCCCACGACTGAATCCAGGCGGGCCAAAGCTTGCCGAACAGGTTCGGGACCAATGTGGTCCAAAAGGCCACGACCATCCAGTAGGCGGCCGACACGCCAACGACGACCGCTTCGGCGAACTTGTAGAACGGGTTGTCGCGGTAGAGGAACGAAAGAATGCACAACGTGAAGAACGCGGCGACCCAGGTGCCCACGGTGCGCGAGAGGCTGAAGCGAGCGGTGCCGGCAGCCAGGTCCTCGGTCGACGCCGTTCGCCAGCCGGCCGGCGTTTGGCTCACGTACACCTCGCCGACTCCCACCGTCACGGCTCGGTGGACGACCCACGCTCCCGCCAGAAGAAGCACCAGCGTCCAAATTGCCGTCTCGCGTTTCATGCCGACCGTCCCTTTCGCGAGCGTTCCACGAAGTAGACGACGTTGCCCAAGATGATGAGTCCAATCATGAGCAGATGCGCGACCAGCTGCGGACCCATGCGGCGTCGCGCCTCTTGGTATTTCGGCGCGGGCTCGCGGCCACGCTGCCGGTCGTACTTCTGCACGACCAGCTCCTCGTACTCAGCCGCTCCTTTGATTGCCCCCAGCAGCCCGGGCAGCTGCTGCGGAATGTAGGGGTAGAGCAAAGGAGCCTGCACTCCGGTGCAACCGGCCACGATTCGAATCTTGTCCGGGTAGGGCGTCGCCGCGTACTGGACCCACTCCTTCGTCCCCGGGTAACCCGCGCTGACGTTAATGACCAGGTCCATGGCTTGAATGTTGTCGATTCCCCGGCACATGGGAATCTGGTCAATGTTGGTTCCTCGGTCGTCGGTCGTGTAGAGCTGTTTCCAGTCCGTGACAATGACTTTGATGACGCCTTCGTTTCCGGGTTTGAAACCCAAGTTGACGTAGTCCCGGCCGTAAACCAGCTCGGGAAAGTCGGACAGAATGACCTTGTGAATGACGTCGTCGATCATTTGCGGTCCGACAGGCCACAAGGACAGGAAGTACATTTTCAACTTCTTCTCGCAGCAATGTCGGACGAACATGGTGGCCATTGGGCTGAGCTCGCCTTCGCTGGCCGGGTCGTAGTCGAAGGCCAGCAGCACGCGGTCGCCCTCGTGCAGTTTTTCGATTTCGTCGAAGACTGCCTTGGCCAGCCCGGTCGGCCGCTCCGGGAACTGAGCTTTCAACAGAATGGGCACGGCGACGGCCAGCAGCATCATCAGGAAAATCCACCGCCGGTCCAGGTTCTTCAGAAACTCGTACATGCGGATCACTCTCCTCCCGAGCCCAAGTAGGACTTGTCGATTCCCAGCAGGACCTTCAGCGAAGTCGAGACGATGCCCAGAGCAATGCCAATCATGATTGCCCGGTTACCGGCCGTGTTGAACACTTGCATGACGTAAATGGTCAGGTTCTCGATTCTCAGGCCCGACAGCGACTCGGGCAGCCAGTCGGTCAACAACACGCCGGCAAACGTTCGTCCAAGCAGAATGAGGAAGGCGGTGCCGAGCAGCAGAATGGCTTCGACGTTTTTCGCTCGGAACGCACGGAACGCCGCCGACGCGACGTAGAAAGCGAGCATGGCAAACATGGTGGCCGTGAGCGGCTTGAAAGCGTACTCGTACAGCCACCAGAACGGACTGCCTTGCGCACGGTACTCGCCGGACCACGGGTACTTGACCTCGTGGGCGGCGTGGAAGAGCTGCAACACCGTCGCTCGCCAAGCCACTTCTTCTCGGTAGGGAGCGAACAGGAAGTCACGCTGCGCGCGGTTGAGCCGTCCGTGCTCCAAAAGGGCCAGCCCGAGCAGCTTGTTCCTTTCGCCAACCGACTCGCCCACCGGCTGAGTGAGGAAACGGTCGATCAGTTTCACTTGCTCGTCGCTCAAGATTGGTCCGAGCGAGTCCAACTTCCGCTTGAACGCCGCCAGCTCCTGTTCGGACGCAGGCCGAGGCTTCGGGAACTGAGCTTCCAAAGCCTCGCGTTCCGACACCGACAACGGACCCACCAGAACCAGCTCGCCCGTCGCTCGGTCGTACTTCAGCCGGCCGGTCAACTCGTCCGGCACGCGAAAATGCTCCGGCAGCTTCGTAACGCGAACGCGCGTCACACGCCGGCTGCGCTGCCACAAGCTTTCCACTGCCTTACGCCAACGCGGGTCGTCGCTCATCGACAGCAGCACGTCCCGTTGCTCGGCCGTCATGGCTCCCTTGAAGCTCAGCGCCTGGTGGTCGGCGTAGTAGGCGACTCGGCCGCGCAGCGGTTCGGGTGGCTGGGCGGCCTGGTAGAGCCGGTCGACGGTCTTCCTCCACGCACGCCGGTCCTTGTAGGCTTCCAGGTCGTGTTTCTGATTGGGCAGCATCCAGCCGCGGAACTCGATTTGTCCGTCCCGTTCGGCAATCTGGCGGCGGACGGACGGGGGCAGCGGCTGGCCGTTGGCCTTCTCGGGAATTCGTCCCGGAACGCGAGCGACTTGCGAGTCGGGAAAGGCGTCGAGCGGGAGAGAAGCGAACGTCTCGCCGTAGAACTCCTGCTGAGCGGCTGGCGGACAGCCGACCTTGGCCAGCCCCACACCCAGCGTTGCAAGAAAGGCGACCAATGTGACGACCGAGTAGCCCCAGCCGCGCTGGCGGTCGCTGATTTTCTTCAGGTGAATCTTCAGCAGGTTCCCGCCGCCCAGGATGAAAGCAATCCCGGCCAGAATGTCGAACCACACCGCCGCCAGCTCACCCAGGAATTCGGCCGCCGGCGTGAAGAACGACACAATGAAAATGATGCCCACGACGGCTGTAATCAGCAGTGGGACCGTTCGCTTCATGAACGCTGCTCCTTCCCGAGGTCAGCGGACTGCCGCGGACGCGGTCGAAGTGGCCGCGGCGCTGTGGAATCGGGACCTCGCTTCCACTTTCGTTGTGCGACACGAGCTCGGCCGTCCCCGGTGCAGACGCCTCGCGCCGGGACGGTCGGCGTCGCGTCACATCAACACGGTGTTCTGCAAGTAGTCGGCAATGTGTTGAAAGACCGCGGCCCAGTGGTGGCCGGTCAGTTCGGGCGCGGCCAAAGTCGCGGCCGCACAGCCGACCAAAATCAACAAGCCGACGATGACCTTGCCGACGTCCTGGCCTTTCAGGCTGCCCAGCTGGTCGGCGTCGCCGGACAGGTAGGCCGACGCCGCGAAAAACTCCTCGCCAATCAACGTGTAGTCGCAAGCCGCAACGAAGAACGGCAGCTGAGCCGGCATGGCCGTGCCGGCCACCTGGATCGCTCCGATCGAGTTGCCCGTCTCGGCCAGAATCAGCGACTCGGCAAAAAACGCTCCCAGGTAAAAGCACGCGGCCGGTTTTTCTCGGACCATCATGCCCGTCAGGTAGGCCACGTAACCGAATTGCTCATCGGTGACGTAGTAAATGTGGTCCTCGTTGTAGGCGTCAGGCCGTCCGGCCGCCAAGTACGCGGCTTGCACGGTTTCGCGAGCGGCCGTCATGACCAGCGAACGGCTGGTCGGGACCTCGATTTTCGCGTCGTATTCGGCGGCCGTCTGAGCCACCCGGGCCAGAATCGTAATGGCCGCAATGGTCTGGATGTCGTTCATGTCTTGGATGCCAGGCACAAACAGAATCGGCCGTCCCATTTCGGTGGCCCGGCCGACGGCCTCGTCCACCGCCTCCAGACCGGCAATCTTTCGGATTTTCAGCGGACGGCCGCTCCGGGCCAGTCCAATGAAGACCAGGACCGAGACACACACGACCAACGTAATGACGGCCATCCAGACGCGGCTGCCCGTGACCAGTTGCGCGGCCGCGCGGGCCGGCTGCTTGGTCACCACGTAGTCGGACCGTCGACCGTCGCGGGTCACGGCTGCCACCCGAAAGTAAAAAGGCTCCAGACGGTCCGACTCGTTGACCGACACCGGGACGGTCAAACGACCGTTGCGTCGAGCCGTCTGGTCGGCGGCGACCACGGCCACTTCGCGAAAATCCCCGTCCGGCTCGCCGCACATTTCGACCACGTACGAAATGCCGGCCGCGGGGCCGGTGTCGTCGGGCGAGAGGCCGAACGTCACGTCGATTTGCTCGCCGCCGTCCCACGGGTGGTCCTGGGCCTGCACGAACGTCGGCGGGCGAGGGCTGTGGTCAAGTTGGCCTGCCGCGGCCCGAACTTCTTGCGTGGCCGCGGCCCAGCCAAAACCTAGCGCGGCCACGCAGTGAACCGCAGCGACCAGCGGATTCCAAACGGCAGCTCGCATTGAACAGACCTCCAACGGCTTGCCCTTCGGCTCGGGTCGGAACCTTCGGTGTGGAGCACCTAGTGGTCGGCGAGGGGCACCGAGCCGCCCGCGCGGCGAACCAAGCGGGCTGGGGCCGAACCGACTCGTGCCGAGCGGCGTCGGACCGAATGGCGTCGGACCGTGCGGCCACGGCACGAAGCCAGCTTTGGCGGCCAAGCTTTCACTCCGTAATCAGCTCGACGTTCGCCCGCGGCACGACGACTGTTTCGTCCGACGACAATTGCACGTGCAACACACGGGCCCGCGATTCCGACGGCAGCACTTGCGGCTCGGAGGGCAACGCGGCCACCTGACCAATCCGGCCGAAGTACGGCTCGCGAATGATTCGCACGGTGGCTCCGACCTCCAATCGGTCCGGCGCTGCAGCGGCGGGCTCGTCCGCCGGTTCGTCTGCCGCCGTCTCGTCCAGCTCGACGACCACCTCTGGACGCACGACCCCGGCGCGAATCTGAGTGGCTCCGTTCACCGACGCGGGCCGGCCTTCCAGCGACGTCAGCAGCTCGAACGTCCGCCGGGCCATGGCAATCTCGCCGAAGCCCTCGGTAATGACCAACGTCACGCCAATCCGCTCCGAGCCCGTCACGGCCACGCCCAGGTCGTAGCCCAGAATGTTCCGCAGGTCCTGGTCGTCCATGCCACCCGAAACGACGGCCGAAGCGCCAACTTCAATGGCCTTTCGAACGGCCTCTCCGGTCATCCGTGAGCCGCCCACGACGACACACCCTTTCATGTCGGGCGTGACTTTGTCGGCCGTGAGCGGTTCGTCGGGACGGGAGCAGGCCGCTTTCAGCCGGCCGTAGGTCTCTCCACCGACACCAAAAATGCCCTGAACGAAGCAGACGTCCGCCTCAATGACGGCGCCCTCCTCCGGCACGACTTCGACGACTCGGCCCGAAACGAACGCCCGCACCTGCACTGGCGTCGGCTCGCCGCGAATCAGCACCTGTCCGGTCACGTTCGAGACGGATTCAATGGTTCCGGCCACCTTCGACCGGTACTCGGTCTTGAAAAAGCCGAAAATGCCCTTCGTGCGCGCCAGCGGCTCGCCCACCTCGACCCGTTCACCGACCTTCTTCAACAGACAGTCCGGCAGGTCGGCCGGCGAAACCGACAGCAGGTTGGCCAGGTTGAGCGGCGTAATGTCGCCGGGCATGAAGGTCTGGGCGACCACCTGCTGAGCCTCGACGCGGTCTCCCGGCTGGACCAGCACCTCGCCGCGAATCGGCAGCAATCGCCGCCAGCGGCGACGGGTGCGACGAGCCACAATCAGTCCGGGTGTGTAAGCGTGTGCCATTGGCGAGTGTCTCGTTCTTGGTGACCAATTGGTTTGCGCCGACAAGCCGGTTGCGCCCGGCAGCGAGCTTCGGCGAGGCCAAGCTGCCGGGCCGACGCGTGTTCGCTCACGCCGGGCTGCGGTCCCGGCTCGGGTACAAGTTCAAGGCTTGACACCAGCGTGCAACGAGCGGCTGTGCGGCTTTTCGGTTGGTGTCGAGCTGGAGGGGCCGGCCGCGAGCGTCCAGAATGAGCCCGACGGTGCCGCCTCGGACGGTCTTCGTGACGGGCTTGCCCGGGCCGGCTCCGACGTCGAAGCCGCGGGCCGGACGGACGGTCACCTCGGCCGTCTCGCCGACTCCCAGCGGCATCAGCTTCAGCTCGCCGAACAGCAGCTCTCCCTGCTCGTTCAGTCCGCCGCCCCGAACGACGTACTCGAAGCACTTCTTGCCCGGTTTGGTGTTTCCGCGTGGAGCGACACAGGTGCCGAGGTAAATCAGGCAGTCCCGTTCGAACACCTCCAGCGCCGCCTGCGGGTGGACCTGAGCCAGCACTCCCAAGTGGGGCATCATGAAAATGCTGTCCTTGGCCAGAGTGGTGAAGCCTTCGGGCTGGAAGGCGTCGATGAGCATGGCGGCCGTTTGCTGCATGCGTGGAGCGTGCGAAAGGACACCGCCGGACGCGACCAGCAGGTCCAGCTTCATGTTGTCAATAATCGTCTGGCCGCTGATTTCTTGGCTGAAAGTGTCGCCGACGGTTCGCTGTTGCTGGACGCCGCGCAGCGTTGTGGCAAACTCGCGGTGCTGGGCGTAGGCCAGTCGGAGCGCTTCGCGGGCCACGGCCTGTTCGAAAACCAGGTCTTCTAGCGTGTACGGAATGGTCGTCGGCCGGATCATTTTGTTCTTCACTCGGTTCCGCAGCTCCCGCTCATCCATGTCGAACAGGACCCATCGGAGCACGTTGGGCAGGCCGGCCTCGGCGCAGACGTTCGAAATGGAGTAGCTCATGCCCAGGTTCGCGCTGACCGTTCGGTTGAACGTGCCGTCGAAGACGCTGAAGACGTCCGTCGTGGCTCCGCCAATGTCCACGCCAACCACGTTGATTCCCTGCTGGCGAGCAATCGTTTGCAGGATGTTGCCCACTGCGCCGGGCGTGGGCATGATTGGGGCGTCGACCCAGGTCATGAGTTTGTCGTAGCCCGGGGCGTGAGCCATGACGTGTTCCAGGAACAGGTCGTGGATCTTGTCGCGTGCCGGTCCCAGATTCTCACGCTCCAGCACCGGACGCAGGTTCGGAACGACCGACAGGGCAAAGTTGTCGTCGGAGAAGATTTTTTCGACCAGAGGAGCGGCGTCCTTGTTGCCGGCGTAAATGACGGGCATTCGGTACTTGCTGCCGAAACGCGGTTGCGGTCGAGCCGGCGCAATCAGCTCGGCCAGCTTGACGACGTGCGTCGTCGTGCCGCCGTCGGTGCCCCCGGAAATGAGAATCATGTCCGGCCGGAGCTCGCGGATTCGCTGGATTTGCTCGTGCGGCAGTCGACGGTCATTGGTGGCAATGACGTCCATGACAATGGCCCCGGCGCCCAGAGCGGCCCGTTTGGCACTGGCGGCCGTCATTTCGCGGACCACGCCGGCGACCATCATTTGCAGCCCGCCGCCGGCACTGGACGTGGAAATGTAGAGGTCGCAGCCCTCGGTGCCGCGAGCGGGTCGAATCAGTCGGCCGCTTTCGTCCAACAGCCGTCGGCCGGCTAGCTCGCTGACTTCCGTCACGGCGTTGACCACGCCGACGGTCACGTCGGCCGCCGGCTCCTCGACGGTCGTCGGAGCCTCGCCGCGGTGCGTCTGGCGGTAGTGGCCGTCCACTTTCTGAATGAGGATGGCCTTGGTGGTCGTGCTGCCGCAGTCCGTGGCCAGAATCACGTTGACACGACTGGGGTCCAGGTCGCTCATCCCTCCGTCGGCTCCGTTTGTTCCGCCTGGTTCTGGGAGCGTCGTTGCGACGGTTCGTGGGGGGCATTTTGAGGGCAGCTCGTGGAGCCTGCTTCAGCAAGCGGCTCCGACTGGCCGAGCGGGCCGGCGCTGTCCGGCCCCGGCGGGCTGGTTCCCCACTTTTCCGATTCGAGCTGTTCCAGTCGAGCGGCCAGGTAGTCGACCGAGCCTCGCCGCTCGAGAAACTGCGCAAACCTTGTGGCCGCTTCGGCGTCGGCCACTAGGCCAATCAGTGGCATGAAAAAGTGGAGGGCTTGGGAACCGAGGAAGTTCAGCGGCCGGCATGTCTCCAAGAAGACCAGCGCGGCTGGTGTCAGCCGCCGTTCGACCACCGCCCGACACAGGCGGTCGGCGACTTCCCTTTCCGGGTCGGTCGGGGCGTCGACCTGTGGGTCGTCGACGGCGAACGCGTGCTTCAGCCAGTCCAGTGACGGTCGGAACCTCATGCCAGTGCGTACGTTGTGCTCGGAAGTCCGAAAACGGGACGGTGTGCGGTCTGGCGCGGCGCGCGGACCGGACCGGGTCGGTCCAGCAACGTCCCGCGAGCACCAGTCCAGCAGGCGTTTGGCCGAAGCATCGTAGCGGATTTGCGGGAGCCGAGTCCAGCGCAGGTTGAAGGGGCTGCGAAAGCCAGCCAAGCGCGGCGAAGTTTGCGGCGCTGGGGCGTGGGTTTGGTCCGCTGAGCTGTTCGTACGGACGGCGGCAGACGAACGGAGTCGGTCGAGCGACCTGGGCGCTACAGGTCGTCGGCCCCGACGAAGTTCATGATGATGGCCCGCAGTTTCCGTCGCAGCACGGAGTAGCTGAAGAAGTGCTTGCCCAGCTCGAAGTTCTTGTCGACCATCTGCTGGCGGTACTCGGGGTCGTTCAGCACACGACGCACCCGCTCGACGACCGTTCGGGTCAGCACGCCGTCCATGGCAATCACTTCGAAGCCTTTCGGCTCAATGTCGGCGACGAAAATCGAGTACCGATTCACCACGACCGGCTTCTTGTAGTAGAAGGCTTCAATCAGCGCGTTGCCGAAGCCTTCGTAGTGGCTGGGGTAGGTCACCAAATCGGCGTGTTGGTAGACGTCGGCCAAGGAGTAGACCTTGCGGCCGGTTTCGTCGGAGTGGCGTTGGTCGGCCACGCAGGTGGCGACGAACCGCAGGTCGACCCCTTCCTGCTCGGCCAGCTCCAGCAGCACGTCCTGGTAGTCGAACCCTTCGTCGCCCGACTCGTGCGTGACCACCAGTTTCAGCCGCGGGTCGTTCAGTTGCGAAAGCAGTCGAATGGAGTGTTCGATTCCTTTTCGCGGGACGACACGGGTCGGTTGCAGAACCAGGATGTCGTCCGGCGACAGGCCAATGGTCTCGCGGAAGTCGTCGGCGAACGGGTCGCGAGGCGGTGGCCCTTCCTCGAAGTTGAGCACGTTGGGCACCAGGGTGGACGAGCAGCCCTTGCGGTGAGCCAGGTCCAACTGGGCGAACGAGTTAATCGTGACGTGGTGAATGGACGGCAGGCTCGGTGGAAAAGCCATTTGCAGGAAGTCGCCGACGGCGTTGACGGCGAACCGCGGCCGTTCCCAGTAAAAGTCGTGGTGGTGGGCAATGGTGGGAATGCCCGTTTCCGCAATGAAGTGCGTCAAGGCGACGCCCAGCGGAATGTGCATGGGAATGCAGAGTGCGTTTTCGGCAACCAAAATGTCAATCTGAAAACGCTCGACGAACTCGTAGAGCGTCCGCTTCAGGAACTCGGCCAGCGCGGTGATTTTTCGGGTGACGTCCCGAGACCGGCAGGTCGCCCCGAACACCCGTTCGTTGATCTCCTCGTTCTCCGGGTGCTTGAAGTAGGCCTCGGGAACCAGCATGGAAATGGCTGGGTCGCGGTCCAGCTTGCCAGCGTACCAGAAGCTGACGTGTCCGTGGTGCCAAAGCACCTCGGCCCACTTCGCGCTTTCCAGCGAAACGCCGTCCGTCCCCGCGAAGCGTGTCGAGACGAAGCCGATGTTTCTCTGTTCCATGTTCCGACTGCCGTTTCTTCGGGTGCAAGCCAAGTCATTCGCCGTCGGGCCGGAACGTGTGCGGCTGGCCGCCGGCGGTCGGTCTTTCCAGGCACTCGACCAATTGTAGGAGCGTCGTGACGACTAGGTCGGGTTCCACGTCGGCCACGGTCGGGTCGTCTTCTCGCAACCGGAGGCTGCGGCGGTCGCCGGCGAACAGGGCCGTCCGGAAGCCCACTCGGGCTGCCGGAGCGACGTCGTTTCGTTTGTCGTTGCCGACGTAGAGCGTTTGCTCGGCGGCGACGCCGAACTGGCGCTGGAGCGTTTCGCGAGCCAGCTCGTAAAGCTCCGTGCCCGGCTTGGCCCGTCGGTGCTGGTACGAAAACCACTGCAAGCGGTCGTCAAAGCCCAATTCCGCTCGGCTCTTGCCCAGCAGGGCCGGGAACAGCAGCGGCGTGAAAAACTGAGCGTTGCTGACCAGACCCAGAAGGAAACCGGCCTCTTGCAACCGCTGCAGCGTTTCGGCACAGTCCGGCATGGGCCAGACCGGGTTGGTTCGCATTTCGTACTCGACGGCCAACCGCGGCCAGTCCGTCTCCTCCAGGGAACCGCTAATTGTTCCTTCGGTCTTCAAGCTGTTCAATGCCTGTTGCCAGATTTCGACGACGTCGACTTCAGGGAAGGGGACGCCTTCACGTCGCAGCCGTTCGTGCTCGGAAAGAATGCATTGGTGGAGCCGCTCGACGCCGGCCGACCCGTCGTCGTGGAACTCTAGTCCGACGGCGGCCAAGGCGTCGACAAAGGCTCGAGCCCGGTCCGCTGCGTCGGCTGCGCCAATGTCGCCGCTGCCGCTGACGAACAACGTACCGTAGACGTCGAACAGCACGGCCCGAATTCCTTCGAGGGGTCTGAGCCGAGGGGCCACGTGGGTCGGAACCGGCTCCAACGCCGACGCGTGTTCCCGAATCAGTTCAACCAGCCGGTACTTCATCGACAGTGTCGGTTTGGGACGAATGGGAACTTCCGGCAAAGCTCGGGCCGCGCGACCGAACCGCTCAGCCGCGAATCGGCCGGAACCGTCGAAAGCTGAGGAAGCTGCGAAGAATCGACTCCGGCCGCTCCAGCGGTCGGACTTCGCTCCGCTCGCTAGCCAACACTTGTTGGTAAAGTTGCAGTAGTCGGCGGCCGCTGGCTTCAAGCGAGTAGTTTTGCTCGACCACCCGCCGGTTCTGCTCCACCCGCTCCTGCCATTCCCCCAACGGCCGGTCCAGCACCAGCCGCACCGTCGGGTTGGCCTCGACGACTTGGCGTCGGGCCGACGCGTCGGTTGCGACCTTTCGGAGAACGCGTTCCTGCAAGGCCTCGGTCAGGTCGGCGAAGTCGACGTGGCTGCCGGAGAGCTTTCGTTCGATTTGGCTGTTCAGCCAGTCGGCGTCGGGGACGCGCAGGCCGTAGGCGTGCAGGGTCTCCTGGTAACTGCGACGCCACTGCTCGGTCAACCGGTCGCGTCCGACCCAGTCGACGGGGATGGGGAGCGAGCGGTAGAGCGTGTCGAGCTGGAGGCCGGCGTTGGTGAAGTCGGCGGTGATTTCGGGCAGGTCGCGTCCGAACAGGGGGCGTCCGGCCAGCCACGCTTCCAGAAAGACCATGCCGAACCCTTCGGCCACGCTGGTGGTCAGAATGCCGTCGGCAGCCACCAAGTTCTGCTCGAACGACAGTCGCCCCTCAGCGCCGGTTTCGAACAGGAAAGGCAAGCGCAGCTCGGCCGCCACCAACTTCCACTGCTCGTACAAGGGGACCTCGCGTGGGTTGAGCGGTGCCAGGGTCATGGCAAAGCGAACGCTGCGGCCGCACAGCGCCGACCACAGCAGAGCCTCGCCGACGTTCTTGCGACGAATCCCGCGGACTGGGTAGAGCAAGTAGGTTTCCGACGGCCCCACGCCAAACAGCCGTTGCAACGTCGTGCGGGCGCTGGTGCGGTCCGGCAACGAGTCGAAGGGGGTCACTGGGTTGGGCAGCCAGTGCAGCCGAGCGGCCGGCACGCCGGCGTCCTCCAACGCACGCCGGTCCCGCTGGTTCAAGACCGCGTAGTGAATGTGCGACGCCTGCGGGTAGAGCAGCTGGCCGACCTCGTCTCGGCCCAAACTGTCGACCAGGTGACGGTAGTTGTCCGGACGGAAGTCTTCGGCGAAGTCGTGAATTTGCAGCAGCAGACGGAAACCGCGTCGAGCCAGCTCGGTCAAAGCCGGCGGCACCGACGCGTTCTTGCCCAGGGAGTGGTTGTGGGCGTGCAGCAGCGTCGTGTCGGGGTGGAACTCCAGCCGCTGCAGCTCGGCGGCCAGCTCGTCCGCCAGCGGCCCGCCGTCCGCTCGCGGCTCCTGGTCGTAGGCCAGACGCGCCACCGGGCAGAAGTGGAGCTCCACGTGCTGAAGCTCCTCGGCCACCTCGTGCGGCCACCCGAGCATTTGGCCGTCGAACAACAACGCCACCCGGACCCGCTCGCCCGACGTCTGGCTCAAGGCTCGTTCGAGAGCCTGAAGGTGGTTGACAATGACTCGAGTCACGCCTCCCCGGTTCAGGTGGTAGTGTACGACGGCGACGTCCATCTTCGACAGGTCGGTCTTTCGTTCTGGAGTCAGTCGTTCGAGCGAGGAAGAAAGCCGGCGGAGGATTCGAAGAGCTTTCGCCGACGAACCACGGTCTGTTGGGGCGCGGCGTGAACCGCCAGCAGGTCCTTCCAGTTGGCCTCGCAGTAGCGACAGCCCACCGTTTCCATGTGGAACCGAATGTAGTTGGCCAGGTCCGGCTCGAGCGTGCCGTCTCGCAGCTGCTCCAGTTGCTCCCGCGTCGGGCAGCTCAAGCGCTGCCGCCGCCAAACTTCGCCCAGCGACAGTTGGCCCGAGTCCTGCTGGGCGAGCAGGTCGGCCAGCCGCTGCCGCAAGGACGCCGACTTTCTGAGCGCCGCTTCAATCTCCGCCAGCCGCGACGCCGAAAGCTGCTCGTCCGCGTACGCCAGCAGTTCGCTGTCCGTCACCAGCTCGTCTGTCATTCCCGTTCCCGAGCGAACGTGGTGAGCAACCGGACCGCCGCCTGCTGTGCCGGCGAGCTCCGGCCGTCCCCGCCGCCTCTGCACACCGTCCACCTCGACCCGTCGGTGCATTCTAACGTCGCCAGCTCGGACCGGAAGCCGCGTCGCGAGGCAATTTCTTTCCGAGACGAAAGTCGTCTCGTGCCCGCGGTGCCCGAGAAGCTCGGACCACGGCAAAGGCTCGGGACGGGCCGCCGGCGGCGTTCACCGACCGTGTGGGCTGCGGCGTGCCTTGGAGCTTCGTGCCGTCGGAGACTGCGCCCGCCTTGTGCCGCTTCGGTCCCCCGGCTACGGGCGTGGGAAGACGCAGGTCCACTCGACGACGGACGGCGTGCGGCCCTCCGGCACGGGCCGAGTGGCGAAGGCGGTCCGTCCCAGCAGTCGAGTCGGCGGCTCCAGGAAAACCGCTTTCAATGCCGGCAGCAGCTCCGGTGGCACTGTTTGCCCGTCCGGCTGCCGCTGGTAGCGAGACAGAACCAGCAGCAGGTACGGTCCGGGCGAGGGGAGCCGAAGCGAGAAGCGGCCCGCTGGGTCGACCGTCGTCGCCGCTCCGCCCAACGCGGCCAAGGCCGCTCGGGCCACCTCGAAGTCGGCCGGGTCGTCGGCTGGCCGGAACCCGACCACAGACAACCGAACCGTGCCCGCTCGCTTCAGCGGCAAAGCCAACACCTTGGCTCCGCGGTCGGGCCGTTGCGTGCCCGACTCGGTTTCGTAGACGACGGTTCCTCGCACGAGCCGT
>CAYSAG010000057.1:0-21291 GCA_964428935.1 uncultured Planctomycetaceae bacterium
ACAACCCCAGACGCCGACCTCGACGCACTTACGGATTGCAACCATGAATGTCGAAGAGATTCACAAGCTGCTGGTGGAGAAGTTCGGGGAGCAGAAAATCGTGGGCGTCAACTTGGAGGCCCGCGACCCGTGGATTGAAGTCGCACCGGACGCCATTGTCGAAGTCTGCACTTTTCTGCGAGACGACCCGCGGCTGCGGTTCGACCACCTGAACAACCTCTGCGGCGTCGACTACTTGCCCCCCGACCCTAAGAAGGCGGCGAAGTTTCCGTACGAGCCACACGTGGAGGTGGTCTACCACTTGTCGAGCTACGAGCACAAGCACCGGGTGACGCTGAAGGTCAAGCTGCCTCGGTGGAAAGACGACAAGGAAGGTCAGTTGCCCGAGGTTCCCTCGGTGGCGGGCGTCTGGGCCATTGCCGACTGGCATGAGCGGGAGGCGTACGACTTGGTCGGCATTCGATTTGTCGGGCACCCAAACCTGACTCGAATTCTGTTGCCGGAGGACTGGGAAGGTCACCCGCTGCGGAAAGACTACGTGTTCCCCGAGCATTACCACGGAATTCGTGTTTCGTGACTCCGCCGGCCGGTGCACAACGGCCAGCCACCGAAGGCATGCTGGCAGGCGTGAGAGCCACGAATTGACTGGACAGCTCCCAGACACGCGGCCTGAAGCGGTCGCCATTCGTGAGCGGGTGGAGTAGTAGCAAGGCGTCTCGGCAGCGTCGACGAAAGCGAACGAGGCTTTTCGAGGAAAGCGGCGACGAACATGGGAATGCAAATCGAAGACCCTCGCGTTGTCGAGTTCGACGTCCGCACGGACGAGATTCTGGTCAACATGGGACCGCAGCACCCAAGCACGCACGGTGTGCTGCGTCTGTTGCTGCGGACCGACGGCGAAGTGGTGCTGGAGGCCACTCCGCACATTGGCTACTTGCACCGCTGTGCCGAGAAAATCGGCGAGAACCTGTTCCCCACGCAATGGGTGCCGTACACCGACCGAATGGACTACTTGGCCGGCATGAACATGAACCTGGGCATGGCGCTGGCCGCAGAAAAGCTGCTCGGAATGGAAGTGCCCGAGAAGGCCATGGTCATTCGGGTGCTCATGGCCGAGCTGAACCGAGTTGCCAGTCACCTGGTGGCCATGGGAGCTTACGGGCTCGACCTGGGCTCGTTCAGTCCATTCTTGTGGGCGTTTCGTGAGCGAGAAATCATTTTGGACTTGTTCGAGGAGGTTTGCGGAGCCCGGCTGACGTACAGTTACATTACGGTCGGGGGAGTGACGCACGACCTTCCTCAAACCATTACCATTCCCCCCGGCCTGGCCGCTCTGACCGGACGCCCCAAAGGACAAACCATTTCCTGGCTGGACGCGGTGGCGCTGTTCGTGGACTGGATTGAACCTCGCATTGAGGAGTACCACACGCTGCTGACACGGAACCAAGTTTTCATCAAACGGACTGCCGCCATTGGTGTCCTGCCGCGGGAGAAGGCCATTAGCTACGGTTGCACCGGACCGGTGCTGCGCGGCAGCGGTGTCGACTGGGACCTGCGGCGCGACGGCGAGCCGATTTACACGCGAATGTACGAGGGCTACGAGTGGAAGGTGGCCGTCGCTCCGTTCCCCGAAGCGCCGCCTGAAGTGGTCGTCGGCGACAGTTGGTGTCGGTACTACGTCCGAATGGTGGAGGTGGTGCAGTCGCTTCGGCTGGTGCGTCAGGCCATTGAGCGGTACCCGAAAGCCGAGGGCGAGCACCGCCTGCCTCACCGCTTCAACGCGAAGCTGCCCAAGGACGAGGCGTACCTCGAGACGGAGTGCCCGAAAGGACAAATGGGGTTCTACTTCGTTGGAGCCGACGACCCGGTTCCAGTCCGAGCGCGGGCGAAAAGTTCCAGCTTTTGCAACCTTTCGGTCGTTTCAGACATTTGCCGCGGCGTGCTCATTGCCGACATTCCAGCCATTGTCGGTTCGCTGGACATTGTCCTGGGCGAAATCGACCGTTAGCCGCCCGTTCTGGGCACTCGCAAGCGAGAAGTCGCGAGCAACAGGCCGTGCGCGAGCTGTAGGTTGAGCACAGGCCGGTTGACTCGCGCCGCGAATGGGTCTCTCCGACGAAGAGCCACTCCCTGCGTCGCGTTCAGTCTTGCTCGTTGGCTGGGGCAGGCTGAGCGGTGGCCGGCTGTTGACCACTCGTCAAGACAATGCCGGTGGAGTTTGTCCGCGCGGGGACGGACGGTGGGACGCTCGGACCCGTTGTTCGTTGCTCGCACAGCGCCAGTGTCTGCCGCAAGACCCGGTCTTCCGGCCAGTACGTCAGCGCGACGTTCAGAATGCCCCGCGCTCGGACCGGGTCGCCTTGACGCAGCGAGCAGAGAGCTCGCAGCAGCTCCACGTCTCGCACCGGCTTCGGCTGCAAAGCGGCCACGGTTTGCAAGGCCCGTTCGGCCAGTGCGTAGTGTCCGACTCGCAAGCTGGCGTCGGCCAGCGCCACCAATTCCGCCGGCGTGCACTCCGTGGGGGCGGTCTGGAAGCACTGGGCGAGCTCGTCGTGAGCCGTTTGGAAGTCGCCGGCGTTGTAGGCACACCGTCCGCGTCCGCGGTGCCACCGCAACCGTTCCGGCTCCGTCTGGCAAAGCACACCGTACAAGTCGGCCGCTTCTTGCCACCGGCCTGCCCGCTCCGACAACAGGGCCAGCACGGCCAGTGAGTCGACGTCACGCGGGTGTTGCGTTTGGAGTTTCTTGAGCACACCGAGCGCCTCGTCCCAGCGTTCTTGCAGCACCAACGCCGCGGCCAGGCTGCGAGCAAACCGCTCGTTGCTCGGCTGTTGTTCGGCCGCCCGTCGGAGGGCGGACACGGCCACTCGTTGCACGTCCTTTGAGTCGGCGACAGCCGAGGCGCACTGAGCCAGACGGCTTCCGGCCGCGCTGAGCAGTTCGGGCGACTGCCCGTTCAACGCAATCAGAACGCGAAGGCACTCCACGTAAGTCGTCAGGTCGCCGGCGTCCAACGCGACCTCGGCCAGCAGCAGCCTGGTCTCGACGTCCCCTGGCTGCTTCTTGGCCAGCTGCTGCAAGCGACGTTCGGCTTCTCGGAGCTGCCCGGCGTGGTACAGTTGACGTGCGACGGCCAGCTGGCGCACGGTGTTCGCGTCGGGCGACGCGGCGGGCCGGGGAAGAAAACCGCCGGCCGCGACGCCGGGACCGGCCGGCCGGCCACGCGCCTTGGTCCGTGTCGCATGGAGAAGCTGACGTCCTTTCCGCACCAGTCCTTTTGGCCACTCCAGCGCGTGCCGCACCAGCGTGGGCGTCTCCGCTGCCGTCGACCGAGCCGTCGGCCCGTAGACCACGGCGAAGCTGCAAACCGTCACGACCAAAAGGACAAACGACGGTCGGGCTCGCCTCCCGAACAACGTCTGGAGACTCGTTGTGACGACGAAGCGCGCCCGTCGTGGCCCAGGACGGCGTCCCGCGGCTCCAAACGCGGCGTCCTCGCCGTGCGACGTTCCGACGTTCGGCACGCTCAGCTGCTCCACGGACCGGTCACTCCACCCGCACTGTGGCTTCCGTGCGTCGCTCATGGCCTCTTCTCGCCAGAAACTTCGGACCGCAACCGAATTGGCCGGACGAAGCGGACCAAACGGCCTCGGTCGGCTGGCTTTTTCGTCCTGGGTTCGTCCTTGGCCTTTGTCGACGTTCTGCCGTTCGGTCGAGCTCGAAACGAAAGGCGAAGCGGTTTTCGAAAACTCCGCCGGCCGGACGTCTGAGTCCGGGCCTTCGCCGCGGCGGGACGGGCCGGACGCGGCCGGTCGCCGTTCGCGCGAGCGGCTTTTCGACGAGCCGGCTGTTGCGACGAAGCCTCGTCGTCTGGCGACTGCGTGCCGTCCGGCTCCGGCACCACGCCCGGCGACTCGCTCCCCTCCGGCGGCTCGCCCGGAAACGGCTCCACGTCGTCCCACACAATTCGCGGCGTCAGCAAAATGATGAGCTCATGCCGCGTGACCGTCTCGGTCTTGTTGCGAAAGGCCGCTCCCACCCACGGCAGGTCCCCCAGCACCGGAATTTGCTCGTACGTCGTCGTCACTTCTTCCTCAATCAGCCCGCCAATGACAATGGTTTCCTGGTCACGCACCAGAATGTTCGTCGTGACTTGTGTCGTGACCTTGTCCGGAAGGCCGGTGCTTTCGTTGATTGTGGCCGAGCTGCGTTCCGGGTGAACCTCCAAGCGAATGTAACCGTCCGGCGAAATGAACGGCCGAATGACCAACTTGGTGCCCGCTTCCAGGAACTGCACGTTTTCGACCGTTTGGTTGTCGTTGAAGGCCAAGGTCTTGTAGCTGATTTCCGTGCCAATCATGAGCTCGGCCTTTTGCTTGTTGACGACGCGCAGGTGCGGAGCGGCAATCAGGTTGGTGTCGGTGATTGTTTCCAAGGCCTTGATGAACGCTCCCACGTCGCCGTGAATGATGCCGAACTTCAGGCCGGCCGTGTCGGCCAGGAATTCGGCCAACGTGGCCGTGTCCGAAAAGTCTTTGTGGCTGCCGTTTGGGAAAGCACCAGCGCCGTGCAGCGCCTGGCCGTTGCCGGAGAGGGCGAGGGTTTGAACGGTGCCGTCGAGCAGAGCGAAGTTGACGCCGAGCGACAAGTCGTCGTCCAGACGGACGCTCAAGATTTCCGCCTCAATGGCTACCTGCAGCGGCGGCACGTCCATTTCGGCGACGACCTGGTCGATTTTCTCAATGACCGACGGGTAGTCTTGTACGAGCAGTGCGTCTTGTTGAGCCAACCGGTCGCCGCCGGCGTCTTCCGAGTCGAGCTTCAGGCCGGATTGGTTCGGGTTGGTGACGGCGAGTTTGCCGACGTTGGGCGTAATGAGTGGAGCGACGAGGGCCTGAAGGTCGGCGACGCTAATGTAGTGCGGCCGGTAAACCCGGACGACCAGTTCCTGCTCGGCCTTCTGTCGAGCCTTCGCTTCCGCAGAAGTCATGACGTACCAGAACTTGCCCTCTCGGACGCAAACGTAGTCCATGGCCCGAATCAGGGCGTCGAAGGCTTCTTCCAACGAAACGTCTTCCAAACTGGCAGCGGGCGTCGTTCCTTGAACGCCTTGGCTAATGAGAATGTTGACGCCCATCAGCTGTCCCAGCATGCGCAGAACTTCGCGAATGTCGGCGTCTTGGAAACGCAGGCTGTAGCGGTCGGGCCGGTCGCCGGCCGACTGAATGCTCAGCAGCCCACCCGTGGCCCCAGCGTGACCGTGTTCGGCCTGCGGCGACGACGCAGCCTGTTTGGGTTGTGGTTGCTGGGCCTCCGGTTGCGTGGACTGCCCTGCCTGCTGAGCGTCCGCCTGGAAACTCGACCCCTGCTCTGGCGACTGCGGACCGGCCAATGCCTGTGTCGACCCGCTTGAACCGTGCGGCGACTCGGTCGGCCCGTGGGACGACCCCGCCGGCAAGGGCTCTTTCGTTTGCGACGGCTCGCCGGCTGAGCCGGCTGGGGACGCGCCCGCCTGCCCCGCCGTGGGCGACGGCGCGGCAAGCGGTTGAGTGGCCGTGGACGAGGGTGGAGCCAATGGACTGCTCGGCGCAGCGGCCGCGTCAGTCGTTGTCGTCGACTGCTGCGGCTGGGTTTCGTCCGTGGCGGGCGTCGACAAACCGAGCTCGCTCGCCAGCTCCGGCCCTGAGGAGCCTTCTGTCGCCTCGGAACCGGTGCTGCCGTCCACGGTGGTCGAGTCGGTCGGGGCCTCGCCCGGAATGGTCGGCGCTTGAGCCAGCTGCAAGTCTGGCCCGGTCGAGACTGCTTGCTGCGAGCCGGTCTCAGCGTCCGACGTTGCCGAGCGGGCTGGCGTGGGCGAGCGCGTCGGGCTTGCGGAAGCCTTCGGCCTCACGGGGGGCGGCGTCTGAGGCTTCGCTGCCGAACCGTCGGGCGTCGACAAACCCTCCGTCGCCACCTCCTGCGGCGGCTCCAAGACCACCACGTCGGTGCCGCTTGCGGCCTGCGACCCAGAACGCCCCGACTCCGACACGTCCCACGCACCTCGCGGACTCGTGGAGCTCTCCGGGTTTGCCGCGCGACTGTCTGCGGCCCGCGTCCTGACCGTCTCCGAGCCGTCCTGCTGGCGGAACGGCCACTGCTGCGGCGCCGGCTCAGGCAGCGACGCCAAGCGCGTCCTCACTCGGTGACCGGTGGAGCGTCCGTCCTGCTCGACCAGAATCGGCTGCAGCTCGACGAGCCCCGCCGAGCCGCTCAGGCGTTCCGGCTCCGACGCGGACGGTTCGCTCGACCGACGTGTCCGCTCTTCGGCCAGCGGCCGACTTGGCGCGGACCGTTCGCCCGACGGCAGCGGCTGGTCCTGGCAAGGAGTGGACTTGGAACGTGCGCCGGCGAGCTTCTCGGGGGAACTTGCGGAAGGCTCGGTCAAACGCGGCACGACGGCCACCGCACAGAGAATCAGAAGCAGTACGACGCCGCTTCCGGCCACCATGGCTCGGAAGGCCAAGTCGAACGGCGACTTGTTTCGCTCGTTGGTCATCCCTGACGCTGGCTTTCTTGCCGGCCTCTGGCCGTTCCTCCGACTCTTGGCGCTCGCCGGCCCGGTCAATTCCGTCGCGGCAGTGCGCCGGCCGCCCGCGGCGGCAGGCTCGTCAACGCGCTCGGGTCCGGTCGTCGCCAACCGCACCCTGCTTCAAGAAACCCGTCGGACGCCCCGGCACGCGGAGCGGGCGGCCGGCCGTGCCCGACGGCTTCTTCTCATCAATTTCCAACACGAACGTCCGGCCTTCGCACTGCAATTCGACTCGGTCGCGGCCAATGGACACCACTTGGAACGTCCGCCCGTTCACAACCAGCCGACTTCCCTCGAAACAAACCTGGTCGTTAATGAAAGCGGCTCGCTGGTGGACGCCAACGATTGTGCTCTTCAGCACCAAGCCGGTCGGTTTTTCCGGTGCGACGGGCGCAGGCGTCTCGGATTGGTCGGTCGCTTTCGCCTCTGGTTCGTCGGCGAAAATGTCGGTCACCGGAGGCGAGAACTGGTCGTGGTTGATTTCGAACGGGTCGGCTGTGACGTCGAACTCCGCGGGAGGCTGCACCAGCGGGTCCTCGGCCAAGACCTGTTCCGCTTCTTTCCAGTCGAGTTGGTCGGGCGTCCGCGACTGCCGACGGCCGAGCCTGCGGCCCTCATGCCCGGGTTCCGCGTCGCCAGCAACTGGTTGGCGAGGGACGGTTGGTTGAGCCACAACGGGAGCGGAAGACGTCTGACTTTGGGCAGACCCCCGGACCAGGTCCAGCAGCAGTGGCACCCAAAAGTACAGGCCAACCAGGGTCAAGACGCCCAGCAAGGCCGCTTTGGCCTTGCTTTTTCTCATGTCGTCAACGACCTGGTCGACCAGAGACATGGCTGCGTTCACACTTTGCGTTGGCTGTTTGCCAGCGGACGAGCGGCTCCGACGACACCCGCGGTGGGCTCGACGCGTCGGCGAGCGGGACGGACGTCCGGAGCCGACTCACGCTTCGGAGGGCCCCAACGCGGCCATTCAGCCGAGGCCTTTTCGGGCTTCCGGCCGTGCTGCGGGCAGAACCCGCTCGTCCGAGGGACTTACCCCGTGTTTCTCATTTATCGGCAGCGGCAAATTGGGAATTGCTGCCATTTTCCTCACAATCCGGTTTTCCCGTGCGACGCGAAAAAACGTCAAACCGCACGGAACACTGCACACCCTCGGCCCCCCGCCCAGTCTTCCGAGACAGCTGCAAGCTACGGATTCGGCACAGTCTTTCGCCGCTCTCCAGTTTCGCCAGAAACTCGGCCACGCCAAGGAACGGCCCTTCCAAGTCCACCTCGAAACTCTCGACCGTGTAGGTTCGGTGCGTTTCCGGCGGGAGCGGCTCGATTTTTTCGACGTGGACGTGGGTCTCGCAGCCGAGCTGAGCGACCTGCTGGACCGCCCACGGCTCGTAACCGAACGGAACAACCGACTCGGCGCTGTTTACGTAGTCTTCCGCGTCGTGCAGTTCGGCCCGCAGCCGTTCCAGCTCGGCAATTCGCTGAGGAACCGTGGCCAGCACGCGCTGAGCGGCCTCGGCGCCGGCCCGAGCCGCCTCGCAGGCACGCTGCAGAGGCAGGTGAATGGCAAACAGGTAGAACAGCAGCGCCCCGCCAAAGCCGCAGGCGGTCAACACGACTTCGCGTTTTGCGTACTGCCTCATTCTCGCCCTCCCTCGACACGCCTGCTCGGCGCGGCTCTCGCGGCTTGCTCCCTCAGCCCTTCGCCGGCGCGTCGCGCGGCCCACGACACGGGCAAGGCAAGGGCAATTCGCCCGGCAACCGGCTTGGGAGAAGGCTCGTTCGCACGCGGCTTCGTCTTCCTCTCGACGCCGTCTGCCAAGGCCGGGCGGCGAGCCACGGCCAGCAGTTTGAAGCTGCGCAGTCGGTACTCGCCGTACTCGTAAGCCTCCGTGTAGGCCAGCTGGACCTTCTCGAAAAGTCCCGTCTCCAACAGAGCCCGAATGTACGCGTAGACGGCCAAGTCGTCCGGCGCCAGTCCCTGGACCGTCGCCTGCAACTGCTGTCTTCGAAGCGTTTCGCGCAGTTCACTCAAGTCTTGCTCGGCTGGCGAGCGGCGCTGCGCTTTCGCGTCTTGGTTGCCGGAGGTGGTCGGAGGCCGAGCCGCAAGGTCTCGCGAACCGCTTTCGGTCAGGTCCAACGTGCACTCGGTCAGCGACACGTACGAAGGCAGCGCCGCGACCAAGGCTTTCAGCACCCGGCTGAAGCTGGGACGGAGTTTCAGCAGAGCAATCAGGTTGGCCTCGGTGTTGCGCCGCTCCAGTTGGCGTTTCAGTCGGTCGGGACTTCCCAGTCGGGCCAGCGTAGCAGCCGCCTCGGCCTGGAGTTGGTCGCGTCGCGCTTCCAGCTCCAAGCGTCTCGTTCGTTGCTGCCACCAGCCAACCACAATGCCCAGCAGCATGCAGACCAGGACCACCCGGCGCCAGAATTGTCGCCGCCGCTGCTCGCACCGCGCTTTGTACTCTTCTGGAAGGAAGTCAATGTCCTGGACCACGCGGCGTCCCCTTGCGTTTCACCTCACCTTTTGAGCGACAGTCCGAGCGGTGCGGCCCAGCGTCCGCGCTGCTGGGTCAGTTCAGGAGCCACGTGGGAGGCTTGCACGCGGCCGAAAGGGTCGCCCAGCTCGCACGGAACGTGGAGCCGCTTGCTGAAGAACTCGACCAACCACGGACACGCCTCGCTGCCGGAAACCAGAACCCTCTCCAGCGGGCGGCCGCGAAACGTCACCTTGAAGTAACGCAGGCACAATTCCATGTCCTGGGCCAGTTGAGCCAGCGGTTCGTTCAGTGCCGTGGCCACCGACCGGTGCAGCTCGTTGTCCAAGTCGAGCGACGCGCACTGAGCCAAGGCACGACGCATTCGAGCTGCCTCCGACACCGGCAAGGCCAAGTGCTCGGCAATGGCCTGGTCGAAGTGAACGCCTCCTTGCGGGACGTACTTGAAGAACAGGATTTGCGTTCCCTCGGTGAACACGACCCCGGTCGCCGTCTCGCCAATGTGCAGAAACGCCTGACGCGCCGTTTCGGACTCGTCGGCCAAGCCTCGCACCACGGCGCACGGTTCGGCGTCAATAGCCACAGGCTCCAAGCCGGCCCGCTCCAACACCGAAATGTGTCGCTGCAGCGTTCCGCGGTGACAGGCCATCCAAATGACTTCCCGTTTTCGGTTCGAGTCTTGCCGGACTTCGCCCGCGACGAGGAAACGAATTTCGGCCTCCTTGCTGTCGTAAGGCAGACGTTCCTCCGTCTCCCACTCGACCATTTTCTTCACTTCGTCGTGCGGCAGTTCCGGCAGTCGGACGTTGTGCACGAACAGCTCCTCCGGTCCCAAACAACTGACCGCGCGTCGGCCCCGAAAACCGCCCGACGCCAGCAACTCCCGCAGCGTTTCAGCCAAAACAGCGTCGCGCTGGCTGGCGTCCGTTTCGTCCACGCCCTCCGGCAACGCGGCCGTCGCCAGCGCGTGGACGGACCGGCCTTGGCCGTCGCTGGTCAGTTGAGCCAGCGACACCGAACGCGTTCCAATGTGAACGCCAATCGGACTGACCGTGTTTCGATTCCACCTCACCATTGCCGCTCGCTTCCCTGTGCTCTTGCTGCCGGACCGTCCCAGCCGCCAGAACGCGTAGCTCCTGCAACGGGTTTGTCTTGCCGAGTGGTTGAGGGTGTTCGGAATTGTGGACGGCCGCGTTCTGTCGCGGCCGCTGACGGCCTGTGCTCTGACGCCAGCACCGCCAGGCCCAAGCTCGTGAATGCCCGGCAAAAAACGGACGAATCCCCGGAGCCCCTCGAGCAGTTTCGCGTGTTGTGTTGTCTTTTCGCTGCGAGCGCCCTACTGGCCAGACTGCCCGGAGAAAGAGACCGTGTTCGTCACCGGGCCGACCCACACCAGCCCGGTCACCCACGAGACTTTCACCTGCACGAACCGTTGTTGGTCTCCAGCGCCGCTGGCCAGCCACACCAGCACGTCTTCGTTTCGCTCTGGCCCAAGGCCTCCGGAGCTGTGAAAAGTGAAGGCCTGGACCGGCTGGCCGGTCTGGGCCGACACGGCTGCCAGCAGCCGCACCGGAGCGTTTTGCTGCTCGGCCGTCGAGCCGCTCACAGCGACCGTCAAAGGCAGCTCGCTTCCGGCCGACCGTCCGCTGGCCCAGTCCACGGTGTAGGTGTTTTGTCGGCCGTCCAAACGGACCACCACGTCGGCTCCCCGTTCCACCGCCAAGTTGCGCGCGTACCGGAGGTCGGCGGCGAGCGTGACGGCCGCACTCTGCAACACCTGCGGCGAAGTCGCTCGGCTGGCCGGAACGACCACCGAGGCCAGAATGCCCACCAGCAGCACGACGATCAGAACCTCAAGCAGCGTGAACCCTTTGGCTGTTTGGGCCAGCGCTGCGCGTGGACCGCCACGTTGGGGGACGGTCGACCGCCGAAGCAGCTCGGCTCGGCGTGTCTCTGCGCGAGCAGGGCCGGTCTGGCGCCAGTCGTCCGTGCCTCGGCGCTGCCCGTCGTCGGCTCGGCGTCGCCCGTCGTCCGTGCTTCGCCGTTCCGACGCCTTCGCCGCCCGCGTTCGAACACCAGCTTCCCCAGCCGTCAGGGCTGCACCCGCCACGACAAAACCTCCCACCGGTAACCGGACTCCTCCGGCCACCGTCGCAAATCGACAAACGCTCGGAACAACGGCGGTCTCAGCCGGAACACCACCGTCTGCAGCCGACACACAACGAACGTCGGCTCCACCGTCAAACCATAGGACGAGTAAGGCTCCCCCCAGCCGGGAAAGTTGGACGGTTCCGCCAGGAATTCGAGAAAGCTTTGCGAGGGCGCCGAGTTGCCCGTGCCAGACGCAGAACCGGCAGCACCGCTCGAGCCGGCATTTTCGGACTTCCACCGGTTCCACAAGTCTTGCCACCTTTGTGACGACAGCAACCAAGCGGTGGAGCCTTCTGCCGCCAGCCGCTCGGTCACGACCGGGCCGCAAATTTGAACGAACCGTCGCTGCCGGACCTGAACCCGAAACGCCCGTGGCGTCTCGGCCCGAAGCTCGCCCACGACCAGCAGCTCGCGCCGCTTCGGCAGCACGGCCACAATGGGAAACCAACGAGCCTGGCCTGCTTCCTCCAGACGCAGCCAGTACGCCGAAATGGGCAACGTGGCGTGCCGGTTTCGGGTCCGGTCGACGGCCCGCCGCAGCTCGCGCAGGCTGGAGCCCGCCCACGACTGCACTCGAACCCGGCTGTAGGGCTGCCTGAGCGGCTCAGCCACAGCCGTGCCAGCCAGCCGAATGTTGGTCGACGCGGAGCCGACCAGCTGGAAACCGGCCCCCTGCCGCTTCACCTCTTTCGACGTCACGACCGCCCCTTCCACCACGGCGAACGCGTCCGAGCCAAAGACCAACTGACGCGCCACGACGGCCGGCAACCGCGGCCACCGTAGCGCGTCGCTTTGAACGGGACGCCCGTCGGCCTTCAGCCAGTTGCAGCTGCCCACGTAGACGCCCCGTCCCGTGACACGAACCGTACCGGTGACGACCAGCGAGCCTTGCACGACCACGTCGTCCGCAAGCTCGACGTCTCCTGTTCGGAAGAAAAGTCCGAGCGGGTTGTCGTCCGTCGGCTTCAGCTTGGTGTGAGTCAACGTCCGCGGAAGCCGTCGAGCTCGGTACTCGAACCCGCCGTCGAAAACCCGGTACGCGACGAACTCGCGCTCGCTCCAGCTGGGAAGCCGCAGCGAGTCGGACACGCGGACTGTGCTGGCCAGAAGTTCGCCCAAGTCACCAGCGGCCTTGCCTTTGGCGCCCGGGCCGAAGACGAGCAGACCGGACAACGGGTGCGGAAACACGGGCAGCGGCCGACCCACGACCGGGTCGGCTCCGTACGCCGCCCCCAAGTCAACCAGCACTTGGTCGCGAACTTCGGCCGGCCATTTCGGACGCTGGTAGAGGTTGGGGTCGCTGTCGAGCCACACGGGTCCGACCAGTCGGTCCCCCGGGTTCAGCTCCAGCGGCCTCGTCCCAACCGCCGCCACGGTGAACCACTGAGCCAAATGAAAGTCCGGCGGGTTGGGGGTCACGTCGCAGGGCGAGCTGCCGCTGGAGGAAAGCAGCGAGCCGGCCGAGCCGCTTTTTTGCTGGCGACCGGACGGCCCGCCTGACCCCGACTCGAGCGCCTCCCAGTCCGGCGGACTCACCGCGTCAGCCGGAACGCGAGGCTGCAAGCGAACGAGCAGCTCGACGGTGCGCTCTGTCGGCGTTCCCCCCTCGACCGGCTGCCACACTCCGCGCGACCGCAGCACGACCTGCAGCGCGCCGGCCGGCGGCGTGTCGGCCGCGTCGCCCTCGACACGCTGAAACGACACCACGGCAAAAGCTTGGCCCCCGGCCGTGCGCTCCACCGTCTGCTGAAGCACTTGGTCCACGCCCGCCCAGTCGGGCGAGCTAATTCGCTGCAAGGCGAGCGCAGCGCCGGCTCGAGCGGCTGCCAACGCCCGCTCGACTCGAGCGTGGTTGGCCGCCGTTCGAAGCGACACCGCCTGCAGCCGCAGGAAGCTGTAGCTCAGCACCAAGCTGAAAGCAATGACGAACAAGACGACGACTAGTGCCAGACCGCGGCGGTCTGGACCGCGCGTGCCGACGCTGCGCCTCCAGCGGCGGTTGCCAAACGTTCGTTTCTTGTCACGGAAGGTAGACATGGCGACGTCCAATGGCGGCGAAGAACGGCACGGACCGTGACGGAGAGTCGCCCGCGTCCGGACCGGCCGTCAGTTGCAGTTCGACCCGGACGGTGGCCTGTCGCAGTCCGCTGGTTTCACTGACGACGCCCGCCGCCCACGGCAGTTCGAACCACTCCGGCGAGCCGGGTTCGAGCTCGGCCAACAGCTCGTCGTCGGGCGTCCGTCGCAGCTCGAAGCGGACCAGACCGACACGGACCCGCCGAGGGCTGACCACGCGCGGCAACACGACGCTCCGCAGTCGGTCGCTCAGCAGTACACGCCGTTTCGCACTCGACCGTCGCACCAGTCGCCGAATTTGCCAGTCGAAAAACGCGCCGTCGAAGTCAATGGGGCTCGTTTGGTCGAAGGCAATTTCCACCAAGTGCGACGGACGGTCCGGGTCCCACGTGTAGACCAGCAGTTCGTTCAGCCGCGGCAGTCGCTCCAGCACGGGAGTTTGGCTCAAGTCGCCTTCACGCCCGCCGCACCAAACCACCAACACGTCCGGAAGCTCAAGCCGACGAAAGTTGTGGCAAACCACAGCCAAACCGACTCGCGACGGCCGGCCCGGCAACCGGTAGACGCCCGCTCGACGCACCGAGTACTCAATTCGCTCCAAAGCCGCCCGCCCCTGGGCCAACGTCTCGTTCGTGCTGCCGGTCAGCGACCAAGTCCGTTGCACGCCCAGCGCCAGCCCGGTCAGAACCAGGGCCACCACGGTGGTAATGGTTGCGGCAATGAGAACTTCCACCAACGTGAACGCGTCCGGCGCTCGCCCGCCGGTCGACGGGCTCGAGCGCAGGAAGGGCCGCGTCCGTGGGGCCTGAGTGTGAAGCCGGCTCGCGCGCGGAGCGGGCCGAGTCGCGACGCGGCCAGGCTGGCCAGCAAGGCTCCACTCACGAAGCTCGGCCTCCGGTCGGCGTCCGCTGGACTGGGCGGAGCGTCCTGCGCGGCACGGGTCGCCAAGTTGCAGGCGTCTCCGCGCGCAGCGAGCCGGTCCAGTCGACTGACTACTGGGGTTCGAGTTCTCGGGCCGCGGGGACATGAGCAAGAATCCGCGTGGCTTGGTAGAGGGTTCGAGCGGTTCCGTCGACGTCGACGCGTTGCACGGTGACCGTCACGCGCCGAAACGGAGCGTCGGACGAGGCAGGCCGCCAACCGTTCGAGCCGGGCTCGACCGGCTCGACGCGGACCCGGCGTCGCAAACGGCTTAGCAGCGTCGGGTTGGCGACCATGTCTTGTAGACGCGTCCGAGGTTCGGCTTCCTGCCACTCGAGGCTGTCCGAGCCCAACGGCTGGCCGTCGGGCCGAGACGGCGGCATGTCGACGTAACCGTCGTAGTCGTCCACGTCGTCAAAGTCGGTGCGAGTCGACCGGTCGAGCGGTCGGGTGCTGGTGGCCGTGGGAAACGGAGCTGTGGAAATTTCCTCCAGCAGCAACTGCCCGACGCCCTCGGCCACGGCCCGCCAGACGGCCTGTCGCCCGCTTCCGACCGTGCTGACAACGGCCGTCAGCAAAGCGGCTCCGGCCAGCGCCGTCACCGTCGACGCCACCAACGCTTCCACCAACGAAAAAGCTTTGCGAGCTGTTCTGGGCATGTTCCGCACGCTGTCTTCTCGACGAGCACTCGCAGACGGGACCACCGTTCCTCGAACCGACGTGACTGTCCGAGAGCGAACAGTCGCGCGACGCGTCGGAAACTGGCCGGAGAAGCCCCCGAGCCTCCTTCAAGCCAAACGGCCGCGCGCACGGTCCGCCCGTGTGAGTCTAGGTCAGCTGCGGGGCGAGTCAAATTGCGCAGGCGGGAAGTGTCGGTTTTTCCGGCGCGACGGCAGCGGCACCGAACAGGTCGGCGACGAAGGCGGGAGTGCGGCTGCTCCAGCTGGGGCCAACCGGGGCGTGAGGTCTGGGCGCACAGGCTCGTTGGACCGGGTGGACCACTTCAGGGGCTAGGTGGGCCACTTCAAAGGCGTCCGCCGAACCAGCTCGCGCACCTTGTCTTCGTCCACTTCGACCCCCAGGCCAGGACCGGTGGGCACCTCGGCCCGACCGTCGTGGACGCGAATGGGCTGCTTGAGCACGTCGGCGGTGAGAAACTGCGGGCCGTTGAGAGCGGCGGGCTTTTTCAAGCCAAAGGCTCCGTAAAGAATGAGCGACGCGGCCAGCGAGACGTCTGGGTCCGTCAGCCCGCTCCCGAGCCACAACAGCCCGTGCTGCTGAAGCAGTTCGATTTGCCGTTTGGCCGAGACCAGTCCGCCGCACCGAGAGGGCTTCATGGCCACGCCGTCCAACATTCCCAGACGAATGAACTCTTCCAGCTCGACGGGCGACACCACGCCTTCGTCCATGAGAATCGGCAGCGCTCCCTGCTTCTTCAGCTTCTGGTAACCGGCAATCTGGTTGGGTCGCAGCGGAGCTTCCAGGACGTCCACGCCCGCGTCGGCCAGTTTCGGAGCCACTTCCAGAGCCGTGGCCACGTCGTAGCCGCCGTTGGCGTCGGCCCACAGAAAGCCGTCCGGCACGCGTTTTCGGACGGCCCGAGCCAGCTCGACATCGAACTTCGGGTCCGGCGACACCTTAATGTTGAAGTTGCGGTAGCCGCGCTGCCAGCCGGCGTCAATCAGAGCGTCGACTTCGTCGAGCGACCGAACGTTGACGGTCCAACTGAGCGTCACGGAACCGCCCGGCTTCCGACCCCACAGCTCGGCTACATTCTTGCCGCTCAGCTTGCCCACCAAGTCGTGTAAGGCCAAGTCGATGCCCGCGCGCGAAATGGGCATGCCTGTGGAGAAACCGGGCGCAACGGCTCGGTCCATGGCCGCGTGAGCTCCTTCCAAGTCGAACGGGTCGCGACCGACCAGCACAGGGGCGTAGTAGTCGTGCAAGACGACGGTCGCCGTCTCCAGCGTCTCGTACGACCACTTGGCAATGGGAACGCTTTGGCCCCACCCGACCGTGCCGTCGTCCGCCGTAATCTTGACCAGAACGGCCGCTCGCCCGTGGGAACTGTGCGGACCGGTGAAAAACTTGAAGTACCCGGTCATGGGGTACCGCGTGGGAAAGATTTCAATTCGCTCAATCTTCACCTTCTGGCCCCTTTCCTTTGCCCCAGCCTCTCCGGCAACCCAAACGGACGCAGCCGCCGCTGACTTCAGGAACTGACGCCGACTCCACCGCATTGGCCGTCGCCTCACTTCAAGCGTCGTTGGTTTGTCGACCTTCGCCCGTCCCAGTGCCGGCACGGAGTCTTTTCGCGACGCCCGACCGCTGTGAACCGCAAGGCACTCCGCGAGCGCCGCGCGCTCCGGCAATGGACGACGTTCCTCCAGCTTCCCACGCAGCGCACGGCTCCGCCGCGTGGCAGCTCGCGCAACCCCCCGCACCGTGCGGCGCCTTCTTTCTCACTGGCGGGCCACTCGCTCCGTCCGCCGGTCCGCCAACCGCCCGAAGCTCTAGACCTGCTCGGGCAACGCGTACTTCTTCCGTTGCGGACGACGAAGCAACGCATTGGCCTCGTCGTCGCCCGGGAAGATTTCACGCTCCGGGTCCCACCGCAGCGGTCGGTTCAACCAGCGAGCAATGTTGCCCAGGTGGCAAAGAGTCGCTGACCGGTGACCGATTTCCACGTCCGCCACGGGACGTTTCCGAGTCTTGATGCAGTCGATCCAGTTCTGCAGGTGGTTGTCGCTGACGTAGAGCCGGACGTCGGTGTCCTTGAACGGCTCTTCGTCCAGCTCGGCCGGCTCAATCTTGTACTTCCCGCGAGTGATTGTGACCCGACCTTTCTCGCCGATGAAAACCGCCCCGCCGCGCGGCGCGTCGTCTTCCAGCTTCAGGACCACTCCGTTCGCGTAACGAAACCGAACCAGCGGCCGACTGCAAATCTTGTTTCCTTTCGCAATTGGGCCGGGCTGCGTGTACGTCGGCGGATTGAACTCGCCTCCTTCCGTCCAAATCTCGACCGGACCGGTCAGGTCGGTCCCCAAGGCCCACTGAATCTGGTCCAGCCCGTGAGCTCCCCAGCCCGTCATTTCGCCGCCAGACCACGGTCGGAAGGAAATCCACCCGGGGTTGGCCCGCGGAGTGTAAATGTCCTTGTTGTACGGCACGACCGGCGTCTGGCCACACCACGCGTCCCAGTCGAGCCCCTCTGGAACCGGTTGGCCGGGAAGGGCACAGTTCCAAGGGCTGGGGTAGTTGTACCCAATGACCGTGTGGACTCGCCCAATTCGCCCGTTCCGCACCAACTCACACCCTCGCCGGTTGGCGGCCATCGACCTTTGCTGGCTGCCTGTTTGGAAAACAATGTTGTACTTCCGAGCGGCCTGCACGAGCAGTTGGCCTTCGTGGACCGTTAGCGTCAGCGGCTTTTCGCAGTACACGTCCTTGCCCGCTTGGCACGCATGGATCGACGGCAGCGTGTGCCAGTGGTCCGGTGTGGCGACGACGACCGCGTCGACGTCTTTCGCTTCGAGCATTTTTCGGTAGTCGTAGTAGACTCGGCAGCCAAGTCGAGCGGCCACCTTGTCGGCTCGAGGCCGGTAAATGTCACAAACGGCCACAATCTGAGCGTCCTTGGGCAGTCCCATCAACTGGTTGCCCCGCCGACCGACTCCAATGTAGGCCACGCCCACTCGGTCGTTCGCCGCGGCTCGAGCAGGCGACCCGAAAACGCCGGACGGCACCAGCCACGGCGCGAGAATGCCAGCCCCGGTCGCCGCTGTGCAACGTCGCAAGAAGTGCCTTCTCGAAAGTCGTCCCCTGTTGGCCATGTCCTGTTCTCCCACTTCACTTCGCCCTCCGCCAAGCTGTGAAACAGACCGGCCTACGCAGCCGGACTTCCGAGCCGAGGCGGCCGGCGCCAGCGGAGTTGCCCGCACGCGCGGTCGGTGCCGCACCGTAGGCACCTCGTTCCCCTCTTGTCAAAACTCCGCCGACTTCGGCGTCCGCGGAAACGGAATGCAATCTCGAATGTTCTGCATGCCGGTGATCAGTTGCAGGGTGCGCTCCAGACCGAGCCCGAAGCCGGAATGCGGCACGGTCCCGAAACGACGAAGGTCCAGGTACCACCAGTAGTCGTCCGGGTTCAGTCCGCATTCCCGCATTCGCTCGACCAACACCTCGTACCGCTCTTCCCGTTGACTGCCGCCAATGATTTCTCCGACGCGTGGCACCAGCACGTCCATGGCTCGAACGGTTTTGCCGTCGTCGTTCAACCGCATGTAGAAGGGTTTCAACGTTCGAGGGTAGTCGAACAGAATGACCGGCTTCCGGAAATGCTCCTCCGTCAAGTACCGTTCGTGCTCCGACTGCAGGTCCCGTCCCCACTCAATGGGAAACTGGAACGGACGGCCGCTGCTGCGGAGAATGTCAATCGCTTCGGTGTACGAAATTCGAACAAAGTCGTGCTGGACGATGTTGTCCAAAGTGGCGAACAGCGTGTTGTCGATTCGGTCGTTGAAGAACTGCATGTCCTCCGGACATCGTTCCAGCACCTGCCGGATGATCGTTCGGATGAATTCCTCGGCCAGGTTCATGTTGTCTTCCAGCTCGTAGAACGGCATTTCCGGCTCGACCATCCAGAACTCGGCCAGGTGTCGGGTGGTGTTGGAGTTCTCCGCGCGAAAGGTGGGGCCGAACGTGTAGCATTCCCCGACCGAACAGGCGAAGACTTCGGCCTCCAGCTGGCCGCTCACGGTCAGGTAAGCCGGCCGGCCGAAAAAGTCCTCCGAGTAGTCGACTTCGGTTGCTTCCCGTGCCAATTGCTCCAGGTCCAACGTCGTCACCCGGAACAAGGCGCCGGCACCCTCGCAGTCGCTGGTTGTAATAATGGGTGTATGAATGTAGACGAATCCGCGAGACTGGAAAAACTCGTGAATGGCCATGGACAGCGCGTTGCGGACTCGCGTCATGGCACCGAAGGTGTTGGTCCGCGGGCGCAAGTGAGCGATTTCGCGGAGAAACTCGAAGCTGTGCCGCTTTTTCTGCAGCGGGTACTTCTCGGGGTCGGCCGGTCCGAGCACGTCCAGCGACTCCGCGTGCAGCTCGATCCGCTGTCCCTTCCCGGGCGACTCCTTCAACTCACCCGAGACGCAGACGCTGGTGCCCGTGGTCACTTGCTTGATCCGCGTGGCATAGTCCGGCCAAGTCCCGTCGACAATCACCTGCAAGTTTTTCAGACAACTGCCGTCGTTCAGTTCGACGAACGAGAAGCCTTGCTTCGAGTCACGCCGCGTCCGGACCCACCCCAGAACCCGGACCCGCTGGCCCGGCTGCCCTGACCGAAGAACGTCGGCAATTCGCGTCCGTTCCATTGCGCACTGTCCACTTCGCTCCATGAAACCGCCTCGTCTGCTCGTCTACGCCTCTCCCACCCGGCTCCGCGACTGCCAACCGAGCCCCGGACGAGCCAAAAAAGAAGCCCGCGCTGGCGGCGCGGGCTCGGCTGTCTCAGAACGGCAGCATGTCAGCGGCCTACTTCGGAAACCGCTTCGGCTCCTGGAACTGCTGCCACCCCTCGCCGCTGAGCGCTTTCAAGAACTCTACCAAATCCTTTTTCTCTTGGGCAGTCAAGCCCAGCGGCTTGATCCGCGGGTCCAGCTGCGGATTCTTGATTCCGCCCTTGTTCATGTACTCGACCACTTCTTCCAGCGTCTCCAAGCTGCCGTCATGCATGTACGGGAACGTGTTGGCGATTTCTCGCAACGTCGGAACCTTGAACCGCCCTTTGTCTTCTTCTTTCTTCGTCACCACGTAACGCCCCAAGTCTGGATTGGGCTTGTCCATTCCAATGCCGATGTTGACGAACTGCTCGTTGGTCAAGTTCGGCCCGCTGTGACACTGCACGCAGCCGGCCTTACCCTCGAAAAGCTGCAAGCCTCGCTTCTGCGCTTCGGTCAACGCCGAGTGGTCGCCGGCCTTGTAACGGTCGTACGGCGAGTTGCCCGACAGCACCAAGCGTTCGAACGTGGCAATGGCCTGCCCAACTCGTTCGATCGTGATTTCGGGGTCCCCAAAAGCCCTCTTGAAACGCCGTACGTAGCCTTTGATCCGCTTCAACTTCTCGACCACTTTGGCGTGAGCGACTTTGGGGTCTTTCTCGTTCGTCATCTCGACCGGGTTGGCCAGCGGTCCAATGGCCTGCTCTTCCAGCGACGCGGCCCGTCCATCCCAAAACTGTAACGTGCTGTAGGCGCGGTTGATGACCGTCGGAGCGCTTCGGTCGCCGGTCTGGCCGTTGATACCGGTGGACACGGCCGAGTTGTCGGTAAAGGCCATGTCCGGCGAGTGACAAGTGGCGCACGAAATGGTGTCGTCAGAGGAAAGCCGCGTGTCGAAGTAAAGCAACCAACCCAGCTCAGCCTTCGCGGCCGAGTACGGGTTGTCTTTGGGCCAAGGAATCTCCGGCAAACCCAGCGGTGGCTTCGGCGGCTCCTTCGGAAACCGGCGTTGCTTCTTCCCTTTTTCTGCGGCAAGAGCAACACCCGCCAACCCAACCGCCAGGACGACGGCAACCGTCCCAAAGATGCGTTTCCACATAGCTGATCCTCCTGTGCTTTCCGAAGCGTTTCAAACGGAAGGGCAGAAGAGACCGAGTGGGCTCACGGTTGACTGTCGAGAAAGGGTCTTCAAACGCGAAGCACTCGCGAACCGACCACCTCCTGAGCTAAACAGACACGGCCACTATACCCGAGGCGACTTGCGGCCGACAAGCTCGCCGCGTTAATGGAACGTCAAATTTCGTCCAATAAAGCAAAAGAGACTAACTTTGTCGTGTCTGTATGAATGGAGGTCTTGCTGTCGAGACGAACCAGGTCGTGTGTCGCTTGCCCGGCCAGTGTGGAGTTCCGCGACACAGTCTCCGCCCCGCACCAGTTGCCGCGACTCAGTGCCGCTCGGACCAGCAGCTCCACACCTGCTTGAACCTCTCCGTGGCAGGTCGTACACTACGTTCCGCAATGGAACATGACGCCAGTTACAAACGGTTGTTCTCCCACCCGGAGCTGGTGGCCGACCTGCTGC
>CAYSAG010000058.1:0-21220 GCA_964428935.1 uncultured Planctomycetaceae bacterium
GTAATTTTTCCGTGGGCGAACCCGAAGAAGTCCCCAATGGGACACTCAATGCTGGGGTGCTCCTGGTCGTCCCACCAGGCACGAATGACGACCGCCCGCTGCGTGACGGGGTCGCGTGCGGTGGTCATCCAAATGTGTCGAATGGTTCCCGGGCCCTTAATGTCGCACAGGGTCACCGTTTCGCCCGGGTTGATTCGCCGACTCGGTGAACCCTTTCTTCCGACCCCCAGCCGGCTGGCCGCTCGACCACCCTGCCCCGGCTCGCCCGTCGGGTTCTCGAACGAAATCGACCGCGAAACCAAGCCCGTGTTCAGCAAGTAGGGTTGGTGAATCAAGTCTGGTGGAGCTTGGGCGGCCACGTTGCGAGCCGACAGACCGACCCACACAGCTCCGGCAACCACGCTTGCTAGCAACAACGTTCTGGCTTTCATGACTGTTTCCTCCTTCGTTCCTCCGGTTTCAACCTGGTACACGGTTTCGGACAGCACGCCGTTTCGGACTGGACGCCGTTTCGAACCCGGGTGGTCCAGCCACCGGGCCGAGCCGGTTCGTGGTCCACTTGCTTCCGACACGCAACAGAGAAGCTGCGACGAACGACGCAAGACGCACGGCGCCGTGACGGCAGCTAGTCGGACTCGCGGTGTTGGCGGGGCAGCTCGTCCAGCAGACAAGGACGTCCGACCGCAAAGGCCGAAGGAGCGGGACGCGTCAGGAAAAACCGCGCCTCGTCCTTCAGCTCGCCGTAGCGTCGCTCGTACGCCTGCTGCCACTGCGCCAGCCAGTCGTCGGCGCCGTCAGCGGGGACCAAAGCCCAGACGCTGCCGCCGAAACCGGCTCCAAAAGCCGACGCCGCAAATGCTCCCAAGTCTCTGGCCGTCCGGGCCAAGAAAGACGTCTGCTCCACCTGGTTGCCCAGCAACGACTCGGCCAACTCCTGCGACCGGTCGCACAGTCGGCCGAAGCAGTCCAGAGCCTCGGGCCCGTCCAGCCGGTCGGGCACGGCCGGCAGCAGCTCTTCGCTTTCGGCTACGAAATGCTCGACCCGGCGAGTGAGCTCCTCGGGGGAAAACTCTGTCGCGGCCGAGTTCGCCGACTCGCTCAAGACACGCCGCAGCCGTTCCGACGCGTTGGGACTCGACCGAACAATCGCCCCCAAGTGTGGAGCCTGGTCGCCAGTCGCCGCCCGCCACACCTCGGCGGCTGCCGACGCCAGCCGACTGGCTCGGTTGTAGAGTTCCCTGGCCGCGCCCGTCTTCTCGGCCCGCACACCGCTCACACCAATGGCGAACACGTACCGGCTGGACACTTCCACGGCTCGTTCGAACCGGACCGGACAGTACGAGTACTGCAGCAGCGTCCCGGGGCGGGCGCACAGAATGGCCGTGTGGTCCTCGCTTCCGCCGAACGTGCCCACGCCACGGTCGCCAGCCAGCAGGCCGAAGCTTTGGCCATTCTCGACCGTCGCCAAGTAACCGGCCAGGTCCTCGCGCGTTCGGATTTGTTGACGAAACAACGGTCGCTCGTGCAGGCGGTTTCGTTCGAGCAACACCAGCGAGGCCAGAATGATTAACGCGCTGGAACTGCTCATTCCCGAGGCCGGTGGCAGGTCGCTGAGGAAAGCCAACCGAACTCCCCGAAGGTCGTCGCCGAAGTTCCGCACCAGCCGGCGGACGACGGTCTGCAGGTAGTTGCTCCAGTGCCCGACCCGTGGGACCACGTCGGCAGACAAAGGCGCGTCGGCGCGGCGGCCACAGCAGACGTCGAGAACCGTCAGCACCGGCTGCTCTTGCGGCACGGCCACGGCGCAGAAACCCTGCTCGCACGCGGCCACCAACGTGCGTCCGCCCGCGTAGTCGGTGTGTTTGCCCAGAACTTCGATTCGGCCCGGGACGAACAAAGCCAACGGCGACGTCGAGCTGAGCGGGGCGTCGGCTCCAGCGCCCGAGGCCGAGTTGAGCAGCTCTGCGGCCGCCCGAGCGAAAAGCTGGGCTTTCCGCTCGGCCTGACGCTGGGCCAAGCCGGCGGCTTGAAGAGGCCCGAGCAGCCACTCTGCGTTGGCTAGCTGTTGCAACGTGGGTTCGCTCACAGACGCACCTCCACGTTCGCCAGCCGCTCCGCCACAGCCGACACGTCGGCCCGACTGGACAGGTCGAGCACGGGGGCGTGCGAGGTGAGCACGCGGTAGCGTTGCCGTAGGTGGCGAATGGAGTACACAACGGCGTCCGGCAGTTCAAGCTCGCCACGCGGCGACGGCTGGACGGACCGGCACGCCTCGAAAATCGGTGGGTCAAACCGCCAACAATTCATGCTCAACAGCACCGGCTTGGGCAGCGTGGCGACGAACTCGGGCGAGGGCTTCTCGACGACTTCGCGCAGACAGCCGTCCGCGTGGGTCACCAACACGGCCAACTGCGAGACCCGCTCCGGCCCAATGTTGCTTCCGGCTCGCATGGCTTCCAGCTCGAACCCGACCGTCGCCGGCCCGTCCTGCTGTTGTAGCAGTCGCAGAGCGGAGGCTGGGTAGTAGTTGTCTCCGTTGAGCAAGACGAAGGGCCGTTGCCCAACCACGTCGGCGGCGCACGCCAGCGCGTGGGCCGTGCCCAGCGGCTCCGGCTGCTCGGCGAACCGAACCGACAACCGGCCGCCCGACAGGCCTCCGTAGCGGTCTCGAATTTCCTGGTGCTGCGGACCGACGACCAGACAGGCTTCGCGAAACCCGGCGTCCGCGGCCGCCGAAAGCACGTAGTCCAGGAACGGCCGGCCCACGGGCATGAGCACCTTCAAGCCCTTTCTGGCCGCTTCCTGTTGCTGCTCCGAGAGCCGGGCCGAGCGGTCTTCGCGACGCATTCGCTTGGCCTGCCCGGCCGCAAGCACGACAACCAACTCCGCACTCATTTGTCCGTTCGAGGCCTCAAATTTCGCTCCGCGGTCGCCGGCCCCGCCACCCGTCTTCTGGCCCGGGGCTCCAGCCGCCGCTCCAGCCTTCAGTCTGCCGACGGCTGCTCTCTCAACAAGCGAAACAGCCGGCCAATGTCGAGGAATCCACCGACGGTGACCACGACGGCCATGACACCGAAAACGCCGACGCCCAGGGCGAGCACGCCGGTCCAAAGTTGCTTCCAAAGGTCGTGGTGAGCCACCCAGACCAAGCCGGCCAGAATGGCCACCGCGCCGACCACCAGTCCGACCAGCGTCGACACCGGCAACCGCTCAGCCGGCTTCGGCACCTGGCCGGGTTTCTTGTCCGGGAAGAGCAGCGACCCGAGCACCAGCGCCCCGACGGTCGAGGCAATGCTGAACAGCCCGACCCGAGCACTGGGAATGCTGATTCCAATCAAACTTTGGACCGGCTCCAGTCCCAACACGGCACTGATGCCCGCCAACAAGGCCAACACGGCTCCTGTGGAACTGGTTCGAGACCAGTAAAGACCACCCAGCAACACGGCCAATGCTCCGGCCGAGTAAATGGCTCCCGTAACGGCCATGTAGTCCCAAATGTCTTCCCGGCCCTTGTAAATCAGTCCCCAAGCCAGCACGTAGGCCCCAATGAGCACAATGAAAATTCGCGACAGCAGAATGCGCTGTCGTGAGGTCAACCGCCGTCCGTTGCGCTCGTAAATCGGAGCCACGACGTCCTGGGTCAACACCGTGGCCCAGCACAAGAGGTAACTGTCGTGCGTGGACATGAAGGCGGCCACCATGCTAGCGGTCACGACGCCAATCAGCCCGGCTGGCAACAGGTGAGCCAAGAAGACCGGCATGGCGTACAGGTTTTCCAGCGCGTGAACTCCCTCGGGCAGGTGTTCCGGCGGAGGGTACCCGGCCGGGAAGAACAATTGCCGGAACGTCTCGCTCTTGACGATGAACACAAACGCGCAAATGCCCCAGAAGTAAGGAATGAGGAAGCGAATCAGATAAGAGACCGACGCGAACATGTACTGGCGCTTGACAGCCTGAGCCGACTTCATGGCCAAAGCCCTTGCCACGGCCGTCGGCCAAATGGCACAACTGATCAGACCGATGAAGCACATCCACACAATGTATTCCCAGCCGAACCCGCTTTCGGCAATGGTCGGGTCGAAGCCTTTGCGGCCCATGGTCTGTTCGATCGTCTGAACGATGTTTTCCCAGCCGTGGTGCCGCATGGCCAGGTACGTTCCGGCCAGCAGGCCAAACGAAAGGACGACAAACTGCACGTAGTCGGCCACCACGACGCTGACCATGCCGCCGAGGCAAGTGTAGAGCACCACCAGGCCGATTAAGAGCGTCATGACCGTCGGCAGGGCCCACCCCGTGGCTGACATTCCCGTAATGCCGACCAAGAACATGGACCCGACCTTCAGGAACAGGCCCATGTTCAAGATGCCGCCCAAGGCCATCATGATGCCGCCCAAAATGCGAGTTTTCGGACCAAACCGTTTCTCGTAGAACTCGGGAATGGTCAGCACGCGCAAATGGCGAAGCCGGTACACGATCAGTCCCGTCACGCCGACAAACAGCGTCACAATGCCCGCCGCCAACGCGATGTGGAACGATGCAAAGCCACCCGTGAAGCCTTTCTGGGCGCTGTACATGACCGTAATGAGGCCCAGCTCGGTGCCGGTCATCGTGGCGATGCCCAGACAAACCCCCAGTCCCTGCCCAGCGGCGACGAACTGCTCGACATTGCGAACAATCTTGCGGACGTAAAGTCCCAGGAAAACAGACAAGAACGGGTAGACGATGACAATCACCCAGTCGAACACCGAAAAGTTCGTGTGGCGTAGAATGCTTTGGTCCATCCACGTCGACCCTTGACTGAAGCGTTGACAGTTGCATGCCGCTCCCCAGCCCAGACGACAACGAGCAAGCTTCACGCTGCCGCCGACCGTCCCGGGCGCCAGAACCGAAACCGTGAACTAGGGGAAACCGGCACCGAACGTTCTTGGCCATCAAGACCACGGTTCGCTGCACGCAAAACCGCGCCGAACCAGCCGTCCCCCCAAGAGTGGTCAGTAGCGTAACCCGAGTGCAACGTCGACTGCAACCCGGCGGCCGACCGACCTTACCGCGAGCTGGCGGTGCGATAAACAGGACGAGGCTGGAAAAAAGTTGGGATGGTCAACTCTTTACCGCGGCCTGCAAAGCCAAACGAGAATCGGCCCCGTGAAACGGGGCCGATGCAGCTTGAGCCGTAGACGACTGTCCGCCCCAGACGCGCAGACCACGAGCGCCTCGATCTGTCACATGGTGCGGAACTTGCGTCCGTGGTCGGCGAGTCGTCAGTCGAAAACGTCTAGTCGCGAGCGTAGTCGAAGAGCGGCGTCGAAAGGTAACGCTCGCCGGTGTCGGGCAAGACCACGACGATGGTCTTCCCTTCGCTTTCGGGGCGAGCGGCCACCTTCAGCGCGGCGGCCATGGCGGCTCCCGAACTGATGCCGCACAGGATGCCCTCTTCCTTGACCAACCGGGGCGTCATTTCGAACGCCTCGTCACTGCTGACCTGGATAACTTCGTCCACCAACGACATGTCCAGCACTTCGGGCACGAACCCGGCACCGATTCCTTGAATTCGGTGCTTGCCTGGCTTACCGCCAGAAAGGACCGGGCTCTCGGCCGGTTCGACGGCAATCGACTTCATCGGGTGTTTCTTCTCGACTTTGATGTAGCGAGAGACACCCGTGATCGTGCCGCCCGTACCGACACCGGCCACAAAAATGTCGACCTTCCCGCCGGTGTCCTCCCAGATCTCGGGGCCGGTTGTCTTGAAGTGAATCTCGGGGTTGGCCGGATTCTTGAACTGTTGGGGCATGAAGTAGTTTGGGTCTTCGGCGATCTCTTCGGCTTTTCGAATGGCTCCCGGCATGCCCTCGGCGCCGGGTGTCAGGATCAGTTCCGCCCCGAAGGCTTTCAGCAACATGCGCCGTTCCAGCGACATAGTGTCGGGCATCGTGAGCGTGAGGGGGTAGCCGCGAGCGGCACAGACGAAAGCGAGGGCGATCCCGGTGTTTCCACTGGTCGGTTCGATCACCCGCATTCCGGGCTTGAGCACGCCTCGCCGTTCGGCGTCCCAAATCATGGCCGCTCCGATTCGGCACTTGACGCTGAACGATGGGTTCCGACCTTCGATCTTTGCCAGAATCGTTGCTTTCAGTCCTTTTGCCAACCGGTTGATCCTGACCAACGGCGTCCGACCGATTGTCTCGGAGTTGTCATTGAAAATCGGCATCGCACTCTCCTTCACCACGCTACGGCAGACATGCTTCTGTCAGACCAGCCAGCCGGACCGGCCGCGGGCCCGAAACGAGACGGCCGATCCGTCGCGGCAAGCCACCAAAAATCCTTGCCTAGACAGGGCATTATGGGGAATTCGCCAAAGTGAGACAACGCCGCTTGGTTTCGCGCTGGTGTGGACTTCTGGACACAGGTGAACGATCCGCGCCGAGCTGCTCGGAGCGCAGCAGGAAAGCCCGGCGAACCGTCCTGGTCACCGGGCTTCGACGAGAAACCATTCGGAGTGTCTCCGCTGGTTGGCAGAGGTCAGTTGGCGGAGTCCGAGCTGCCGTCTTCGCCGCTTCCCACGGCGGCCAGCTCTTCGTCTTCCACCTTCAGGCCGATGAACTCCAATTGCTTCTGGTCGCCGACCTGCTTCACCTTCACTCGAATTAGGTTCTTGCCGTCGAAGGCGCCTCGCAGCAGTTCCTCGGCCAGCGGGTCCTCGATGAACCGTTCGATGGACCGTCGCAAGGGGCGAGCACCGTAGTCCAGGCTGTCGCCTTCGTTGCCCTTGGAGATGATGAACGACTTGGCCTCGTCGTCCAGCTCCAGCTTGAGCCCGCGTTCGGCCAAGCGTTCGCGAACCTTCACCAGCTCCACGTCCACGATCTTCTTCAGATCCTCTTCCGTCAGTTTCCGGAAGATGACCACCTCGTCCAATCGGCCGAGGAACTCCGGACGGAAGACCCGCTCGATCTCATGCATCAAGTTCCGTTTCATGTTCTCGTAGCTGGTCTCCTCGTCCTTCTTGGCGAAGCCGAAATCGGCGCCGTGGGAGATGATTTGCGCGCCGACGTTCGTTGTCATGATGAGGATCGTGTTCTTGAAGTCCACGCGTCGGCCGAAGCTGTCGGTCAGGTGACCCTCCTCCATGATCTGCAGCAGCATGTTGAAGACGTCTGGGTGAGCCTTCTCGATTTCGTCGAGCAGGACGACCGAGTACGGCCGGCGCCGGATCTTCTCGGTCAGCTGGCCACCTTCCTCGTAACCGACGTAACCAGGCGGGGCGCCGATCAGCCGACTGACGTTGTGCTTCTCCATGTACTCGCTCATGTCGATCTGGATCAGCGCGTCCTGGTCTCCGAACAGGAACTCGGCCAACGTCTTCGCCAGCAGGGTCTTGCCCACGCCGGTCGGGCCGGCGAACAGGAAGACACCGGCCGGACGGCGTGGGTCTTTCAAACCGCTGCGGCTGCGGCGCACGGCCCGAGCCACCTGTCGGATGGCCTCGTCCTGGCTGATCACCCGCTTGTGCAGCTCCTCTTCCATCTGGAGCAGCCGGACGGCCTCTTCGCTCGACAGCCGCGTCAGCGGAATGCCGGTCATCTTGGCGACCACTTCGGCGACCACCTCGGCGTCCACAACGCCATCAGCCTCCCGAGACTTCTCACGCCACTCGCGCGTCAGCTGCTCCTTCTTCTTCTTGATCTTGTCGGCCTGATCGCGCAAAGCGGCCGCCTTTTCGAAGTCCTGATTGGCAACGGCTTCTTCCTTCGCCTTGTTCAGCCGTTCGATTTCCTCTTCCAGCTCCTGCAAATCCGGCGGTCGCACCAACGACTTCAGGCGGACTCGAGCGCCAGCCTCATCGATCACGTCGATCGCCTTGTCCGGCAAGCACCGTCCGGTAATGTAACGCGACGACAGCTCGACCGCCTTCACCAGCGCGTCGTCCGTAATCTGCACTCGGTGGTGCGACTCGTAACGGTCACGCAGTCCTTTCAGGATGGCGATTGTCTCTTCAGGAGTCGGCGGGTCGACGATGACCGTCTGGAATCTTCGTTCCAGCGCGCCGTCCTTCTCGATGTACTTGCGGTACTCATCGAGCGTCGTCGCGCCGATGCACTGCAGCTCACCTCGACTCAACGCCGGTTTCAAAACGTTCGAAGCGTCAATGGCTCCTTCGGCTCCACCCGCGCCGACCAGCGTGTGCAATTCGTCGATGAACAGAATCGTGTTCTTGGCCCGGCGGACTTCGTTCATGACCGCCTTGATTCGCTCCTCGAACTGCCCGCGGTACTTGGTGCCGGCCACCATCATGGCCAGGTCGAGCACGACGATTCGTTTGTCGCGGAGCAGTTCGGGCACGTTGCCCGAGACGATCATTTGGGCCAAGCCTTCAACGATGGCCGTCTTTCCGACGCCGGCTTCGCCGAGCAAGACCGGGTTGTTTTTCTGCCGCCGGCAAAGAATCTGCATGACCCGTTCAATTTCCCGCTCCCGACCGATCACCGGGTCGAGCTGTCCCTCGCGAGCCAGCTCGGTCAGGTCGCGGCCGAAGCTGTCCAGCGCCGGCGTCTTGCTCTGGCTCGGCTTCTCCGAAGCCGACGTCCGGCCAGACCCTTCGACGCTCTCGACGCCGCGGCCGAGCAAGTTCAAGACCTCCTCCCGGACCTCTTCCAGCTTCAGCCCCAGGTTCATCAACACTTGAGCGGCCACGCCTTCCTGCTCGCGCAGCAGACCTAGCAGCAGGTGTTCAGTACCCACGTAGCTGTGGTTGAGGTTCCGGGCCTCCTCCATGGCGTACTCGATGACCTTCTTGGCCCGGGGCGTGTGCGGCAGCTTGCCCATGGTCACCATGTCCGGCCCCGACTGGACGATCTTCTCCACCTCCAGCCGGATCTTGCGCAGATCGATGTCTAGGTTGCGCAGGACATTGGCCGCAACCCCCGAGCCTTCTTTCACCAAGCCCAGCAGGATGTGCTCGGTGCCGATGTATTCGTGGTTAAACCGCTGGGCTTCCTGGTTGGCCAGTTGCATGACCTTCCGGGCCCGGTCGGTGAATCGTTCGTACATGTCCCATTCTCCTGGCATGCCCACAATTTTCCCGCTACAGATACATTACAACACATCGCCTGCGGCCGGCGAGCTGCGTCTGTGAACGGGAGCCAATTGGGACTTGCGTGTCTTGGTGTTTCGGCGATTAAATTGACTTGGTGGTTTGGTCGGAAATGGCTGGACCCGCTAAAGTTGAAACCCTCTGCCAAATCCGCCCGAATTCTAGCCCCCCCTGATAGGCGAGGCAAGATATGGCCCATTACTACACGGAAGGCGCTCAGCGGGCACTGCGTCGAGCCGTCGAGCTGGCGAGGGCGGCGGGAGCCGACCAGGTGGAACCGTGCCACTTGTTAATGGCGCTGCTCCTGGACGACTCGCTCGCCACAGCCATTCTCAACAAGTATGCCGTCTCGCCGGACGACGTGAAGGCGCTGCTGCCAGGGACGCCGCCGGACGGCGTTGCCTCGTCGTCGGCTTCGGTTCCGGTCGGTTCGGAAGTAAGGGTGGAGCCGGACAAGCTCCACCAGCCGGACTACAGCGAGCAAATGCACCAGGTATTGGACGTCGCTCGCCACCACAGCCGTCACCAGTTGGCCAAGGGCGAGGTGGGCACGGAGCAGTTGCTGTTGGGACTGGTGACCATCGAAAGTTCGGCTCGGCAACTGCTCGAGAAGTTCGGGCTGACCGCGGCCACACTGCCCGAGCACTTGACGGAAAAACCCGACCGACCCGGTCCACCGCTGGCTGTCGACGTCCAGCTCCGGACGGAACGAGCGGAACGGCCGGAAAAAACCGACCTGCTCCGAATGCTCGACGCCGCCGCCAACCGGGCACGCGAGGGAATTCGAGTCGCCGAAGACTTCGCCCGCTTCACGCTGAACGACGTCTACTTGACGTCCGAGCTCAAGCGGCTGCGACACGAGCTGACGGACGCCCTTCGCTGCCTTCCAGCTGAGGCCCTACTGGCCGCACGCGACACCGAACAGGACGTCGGCACCGGGGTGACGACGGACCAGGAGCGGCAGCGCACGACACCGGCCGAGCTGGTTCGCGCCAACTTCAAACGCGTCCAGGAAGCGCTGCGGACGCTGGAGGAATGCGCCAAGCGCGCCAGCGAGCTGTACGACGAGCTTTCCGCCGGCGTGCTGACCAACGACTTGCTGCAACTGTCGACCCGCCTCAAACGGCTTCGTTACGAAGCCTACACGCTGGAGAAAGCGGTTCTGCTGACGCACCGAGCTCGACAGAAGCTGCGGGACCAACGGCTGTACTTACTGGTCACCGCCAGCGCGTGCCGAGCTGGGCTGGAGACGGTCGTGAAGGAGTCGCTGGCAGCCGGAGTGGGGCTGATTCAACTGCGAGAAAAGCAGCGGAGCGACCGAGAGCTGCTGACACTGGCCCGGCAACTGCGTCAGTGGACCCGACAGGCCGGAGCTCTGCTGGTCATCAACGACCGCCCCGACATTGCCTTACTCGTCGACGCGGACGGCGTCCACGTCGGTCAAGACGACCTGTCCGTGTACGAAGCTCGTCGAATTGTCGGGCCGGACCGACTGGTGGGCGTCTCGACTCACTCGCTCCAGCAAGCTCACCGCGCCGTCCGTGACGGCGCAGACTACATTGGAGTTGGCCCCGTTTTTCCGTCGAGAACCAAACAGTTCGACGAGCTGGCCGGACTGGAGCTGGTTCGTCAGGTCGCGGGCGAGATTGGGCTGCCGTGGTTTGCCATTGGCGGCATTGACGTCGAGAACGTCGAGCGGGTGCAAGAGGCGGGTGCGACGCGGGTGGCCGTGTCGTCGGCCGTTTGCCAGGCGTCGAGCCCGCGCGACGCCGCGCGACGCCTGCTCGAAAAGCTCGAGCGCTCACCGTCCCGCGAGGAGTAACGGAGCTTCAACCACTGGACGAGCCGGCGGCCTCGTACCGGCCGGAACGACAACCCGGCGTGACGCTGTCAGCTCCACGCGTCCCCGACTACTTCCACTCGTCCAGAACCACCTCCAGCGTGAGCTCCTGGTCGGCGCGTCGGACCACGACGGGCACTTTCTGTCCCGGCCGCTTCCGACCAATCAGCTCAATCAGTTGACGAAAGGTCCTCACGGGCTGGCCGTCAAACTTCAACAGCACGTCGCCTTGTCGGATTCCGGCGCGAGCCGCCGCCGAGCCAGCTCGGACCGACGTAATGATGCACCCTTCCTCGTGGTCGGTCCCTCCAACGCCCAGGTACGCCGGCCCGCGCCGTTCAATGCTCTTCAGGTTGGGCATGCTTTGAGCCAGCTCGTCCAGCGCTTTCTGCGACACGCCGCAGCCCGTAATGACGTACAGGACCTGCAAACTCTGGAGCTTCTTGACGTACTTCAGCCCTTCGTCGCCGCCGGTCCAGTCCAGTCCGAGCTGCAGAATGGGAATTTCACGTCCCAGCGCGGTCGGGTCGCGAATGTCAATTGGCTGGCCCAGCACGTCTTTGACCACGCCGCCTAACGCGACAATCCGCTCCAGCGCCCGCAGCTCCCGCACTCGCTGGTTCGCCGCCAGAACGGCGTCGGCTTGGTTGGCGGCCAAGACGTTCGTGCTGGACTGCAATTGTTCCAAGGCCGCTTCCGCGGCGTCGGCCGCGTCGGGGTCCGGGCCGAGGAAAATGGCCTCCAGGACCGTGACGGCGCGGGTCGTCGTCTCCGCGTCTCCCCGCTCCGCCGCTTCCTGCAACAGCGGCACGGCCGCCGAGCCGAGGCGAACCAGTTGCTGACAGGCTCGAGCACGCCGCGCGTACTGGTCAGCGGCCAAGTCCCGCACCAGCGACGTGACGTACCGCTGCGAAACTTTCGGCTCGGGCTGCGGAGGCGCGGGGGGCACACGGCGAGCCGTGTCCGCACTCCTGGCCGCTCCGTTCGGCAGCACAGCAACCACCAGCAACGCACTCAGCAACAGTCCGACGTTGCAGTGCCTGCGACGCGCCGCTTGAGGCGTGTCGCGCCGGAACGGTTCAGCTTCTCCCCGCGCGCTGGCCACCGTGTTGTCCTTTTCGTGCAAGCGTCTTGCGGTGAAAGTCACCGAAAAAACGTGAGCGTCCAAACGAGGAAACGACGGGTACTCCGCGCCCCAACCGCCGCCGACCGATTGTCGCGCAAAGCCACCGCAGCGCCAAGACGGAACGCACCGGCACGCTGCTCGCCGTGCGTCGGCAGCTTGCTTGTTGCAGCCGTCCCGTCCCTTCCCGCCCGGACCGCGTCAGCCAGTTCCTTGCAAAGCCGCCACAATGGCCTGTTCAATTTCGGCCGGGTCGAGCGGGTGGTCGGGGTCGTCGTTGCCGAACGAGCCAACCAAGTTCCCTTGTCGGTCGTAAAGCTTGTAGTGTGGAATTCCGCCGCCGCCAATGTCGAACTCGTCGAACGACTTGGCGTCCGCACCGTAACGGCTGATTAAATTGATGAACGTCGCGCCTTGGTCTTTCAGGAACTGCAAGGCTCGTTCGTTTTGGCCTTGCTGGTCGGGGTCGTCGAAGCTGACCGAGACGCACACCAGCCCACGGTCAGCGTACTTGCGGTACCACTCCACCGTGTGCGGAAAGTTTTCGACACACGGGACACACCAAGTGGCCCAGAAGTCGACCAGCACCACTTTGCCCCGCAAACTTTTCAACAAGTTTTCGAACTCGGCTCGGTCGACCGCTTTCAGCGTGACCGCCTCGGACGACGCCGCTCCGGCCGACTGACCACCTTCCGACTGACCGGGTGAAGCAGGCTGAGCGGCGGGCGAGCCAGACGCTTGTGAAGAGGAACCCGTCTCGCCGGCCGACGGTTGACCCGAAGCTGCCGGCTCGGACTCTCGACGGCACCCGACTCCCAGCGCCGCAACCAGCACCACGCCGGCCAGCAAGACCGCGCTCAGGCGACGGCCACCCGTCGTCGAACGGCTCATTCTCGTTGGCAACTCGAGCATTCTGTTTCCTCCCGTTTCGTGAACCGAGCCGGTTGACGAGCGTCCGTCCTCACCCGCCGGTTTGTCGCCAGACGGGCCGGTCGGCGCCGCGTCTGTCGACTCACGAGCCGGCACGCTCCAGCCAGCTCCGGCCGACGGCACCTCGTGGGCCCGGACGTCTGGAGCCCGAGCGTCGTGCTGACGGAGGACCTCGTCGGTTCGCACGGACCGAGTGGCTCGGCACGTCGAGACCGGCCGTGTGGGTCGCGCAGCCACACAGCCCTTCGGCGTCGGCTGCGCGGCGTCACAGCAGGTTTTCGAGAACGTCCGCAGCTGTGGTGGCTCGACCTTTGCTCGACGTTCGAAAAACGAGCGTCGGCGTGCTGCCGCCGTCCACGCGACTCACGCCGACGTCCAAACACGCGAACTGTCAAGTCGAGCCCGGCGTCGACGAGCCAGCTCCACGGCTCACCAGTCCTCTAGCCGGCGAACTGACCGAGCCTAACGGCCCGCTCCTCGCCGTCCACCGCGGCGACCTCGCTTGGCCCCCTTGCGACCGCCCTCGTACTTAATGCTGCAACCGAACTGACGCGTCTCGGTAATTTCCGGCTGCTTGCCGGCCAGGAGCGCGTCGACGGCGTCGCGCACGTAGTGCTTGGTCACTTGGTTCGGGTTTTTGGAGTCGTCGAAAGCACCCATGTAAGCAATGCGTCGTTGGCTGTCCAGGACAAACAGGTGCGGGGTGACCGTCGCTCCGTACGCGTGGCCGACTTTCTGCGTTGGGTCGTACAGGTAGTCGAAGTTGAAGCCTTTCTGGGCCGCCCGCTCTTTCATTTTGTCCAGCCGGTCGGCCGGAATGTTGTTGACGTTAATGGCGACGAAAGCCACTCCCTTGTCCTTGTAGTCGTTCACGAACTGAATGAACCGGTCCTCGTACGCTTTTGCCACGGGGCAGTGGTTGCACGTGAAGCAAATTACCACCACCTTGGCGTCCCGGTAGTCGGACAGACTGTGCGGCTTGTCGTCCGTGCCAATCAGGCCCTGGAAGTCCGGAGCCGGGTCGCCAATGTCGAGTTTCTTGTTGTACTTGCCGGCACTGGCCGACGACACAAACGACAGCAGGGCTAAAGCGGCCAGGAACGAACCGAGTTTCATTGCCCGTTTCATCGTCTCCTCTCCTTCACCAACGAACCCCAAGAAACCAGTCTGCTGCCCTTGTCACGTCGCCAAGGGCACTGCGTTGTCGCGCTTGTGCTGGCTGAGTCAGGTCGCCTTTTTCCGAATCGACCGCGGCTCGCTGCACCCACTGCTTGCACGCCTGTCCGCGTGTGTGTAGCTGCGTCGCCCTTGCGAGTCTTCTTGCGTGCTAGCGCGGAGCCGAGACCTGACGTGGGAAACCAAAACCACTTGCCAAAGCAAACGCCGGAAGTGAGCGGCAGGGCGGGGAGTCTTACGGTTTGAATCCGTGCCGGAGCCAACGACTGCCGAGACGCCGCCGGTGTTGCTGCTTCGTTCTGTGCGTCCGAACCTTTCAGACCGATTGGACGTCGCCGACGTCCGAGCCGTCTCGGCTGGTCGAACCGACCGCGTTCATCCTACCGGAACCGCCACGAATTGCAACTTTGCAGAATGGGTTCTCGGCGTGGAACGAGCTCTGGCTGGGAGGAGGCGAAATGCACGCCAGACGGAACGGGCTCACCACGACGCGTCGCCCGCGTCGGCGGCGTGACGCTGCTGCCTCCACTTGGTTCTTTCGACGCTCGGTCGTCGCGCTCTCCTCGGCTCGGTTTGACGGAAGCCTCGGGAGCCCCGGCAGCCGAGCTGCCCTTCGGTTCCTGTCTGCTCAGTCGTCGCACTGACACTCGAAGGCTGGCAGACTGGACGCCGGCAGGCACGTCCGCATGGTTCCTGCTTGCGGAGGGCAGGGCACCGCCGCGCCGGACTTCTCCGGCCGACTGCGGTCGACAATCCAAATGTTGCGAAAGACGACCGGGTTGCCGTGGTCTTGCAGCTTAATGGGCAACAGATTGGGACCTTCGGGAGCTCCGTGCCCGGTCTTGTTGGGAATTTCGACGTTGTCGTGCACGACCACGCCGTTGTGACGCACCGTAATGCGAGCGTTCTCCACTTTGTGGCCGTTGGCGTCGAAGCGGGGAGCTCGGAAGTCAATGTCGTAGGTCTGCCAGGTCAGAGGGGGCAAGCACATGTTGACGTCCGGGGCGCGGTAGCGGTAAAGAGCTCCACATTCGTTGAACGCCCCTTTCAGCCCGAATGAGTCGAGAATCTGCACCTCGTAGCGGCTCAACAAGTACACGCCGCTGTTGCCGCGTCCCTGTCCCCGAGCCAGCGGCACGTACGGAATGCGAAACTCCAGGTGCAGCGTGAAGTCGCGGTACAGCTCCTTGAACTCGGCTCCCACTTCCAGCAAGCCGTCCTTGGTCATGCGGCCCTTCTTGAAATGGTCGGTGTTGGTGCCGTCGAAAAGAACCACGGCGCCGGGCGGTGGCGGAGCCCCGAGCGTTGGGCTGACGCGGTGGACTTTGGTCAGTTGGGCAATCAGAAGTCCACGGGGCTCAATGCGGAACGTGGCCACTCCGTTGTAGACGGTCACGTGGAGCGGCTCGGCGACAAAGACGACCTTGTCTCCCTGCCGCTCCCCTTCCATCCGGAAGCGGTACGGCCCTTTCGCGCCGGCTCCAGGCAGACCCCCCTCGTACTCGACCGCGAAGAACTTCCCGTTCCCCAGTGCGACCACCTGCAAGCCAATCGGCTGCCGCTCTCCGGTTCCGAGCAGCACCTGGCCGGTGTACTCGCCCATGAACCAGAAGTCGGGGTCGACCTGAGTAATGTCCGTCACCGCCGCTTTTCGCTCAGCCCCGGCGGACAACCCGCTTAGCCCGACGGCCACACACCACAGGGACAACGCGCCAACGAACAGCTTTCTCATGGACCGCAGCCCTCAGACGAACCACCTCCAGAAAGACCCAAGCGGCCGGCCCGCCTCGCGGAACACTCCGCCCCGAACCTTGACGCAAGACCGGACCGACCGCGCCTTGTGCCGACACTTCAGTTTGCGCTGCCGAGGGGGTTGCCGCAAGCCAAGAGTTTTGCGTGGAAAGGGAAAACTGGAGCGAACCGTTCGACTGTGAAGACTGTGCGGGCCATGGACGGCGAAGTCCGAAGCTGCGGACGGTCCTGCAGCGAACTCGGTCCTGTCGCGAACGGCGTCGACGGAGCTCGGTAAGTGAGTCGACGGACCACGGTAAGTAAGTGAAGGGGGCCGGGAATTGGAGGGCCACGCTCTGTCGTGGCCAGCCCAAAGCTGTGTCTCGAGGCGAGGCAGACAGGGCACGCCCCAACGGCTTGAAGACGCTCCAGTGCCGAGAAGGTGCAGAAGTGCCGAGAAAATGCGGACGAATTTCCCCGACACCCTCGGGTCAGCGGAAGAGGGCGAGAACCGGAAGCCGTCGTTCTGCCGTGGCCGCTCGCGGTTCGTGACAAGGTCGACAGAATGGAGGACGGGCCGTCCAGCACCGAGCCGACGAGCTGCTCAGCGAAGGCGAAGGAATTGCCGGACGCCGTCGGTCGGCCGGCGGCAACCGCAGAACCAGCTACAGAATCAGCTCAGGAGGGGCGTCGTCGCTCGGGTCGACAGCGCCGCGCCGCCAACGTCCGCGGTAAATCGTTTTCCCTTCTTTTCTTTTCTTTCGTTCGAAGCTGGTCATGTAGTCCATGTCGTGCTGCGGCTGGTGTTCGGGCGGAGGCGGCAAGGGCTCGAAATGCCGGTGGTGGTCCATGAGCGCCTGAATGACTTCGAAGTAGTCTTCCACGTCGGTCCACGCGTGGACTTCACCTCCTTCCTTCAGCACCCAAGCCAGCAGGTCCGTGAACACGTGGTTGAACAGGCGCCGTTTCTTGTGTTTGCGTTTCCACCAGGGGTCGGGGAAGTAGACGTGGACGGCCGAGACGGAGTGGGGTGGGACGTACTTGCGGAGGAAGTCGCGAGCGTCGCCGCCGAGGACGCGGGCGTTGGGCAGCGAGCGTTTCCACAGACGTCGGGCAGCACGGCGTCCTTCTTTGTAGTCGATTTCCACCCCGACGTAGTTCACGTTTGGGTTGGCCAAGCTGGCCCGCACCAAAAACATTCCACGGCCGCAGCCAATGTCCAGCTCGACGGGGTTCTCATTGCCGAAAAACTGGACCCAGTCAATGGGACCGTCCAGTTCGTCCAGCGTTTGGAAGTAGGGGTGAAGGTCGACCGTTGGTTCGTGGCGCATGGGTGCGTCAGTCGATTTTCTGTCCGCGGTTGATGGGAGCACCAATCATGACGCCGTGAAAGACCAATTGGCCGTTGACGTAGCCTTGGAAAGCGAACTCGGCTCGATGCTTACGCATGCTTTGCATTTGAGCCATGAGGACGAGCCGGCACGGCGGAATGACGGGTTTTCGGAAGCGGACGTCGTCCAGGCCGGCAAAACCCAGGTAGTCACCGCCCAGCAGGTTGAACTTGCGAGCGTAGAAGGCGGCCAGTTGAGCGGCACACTCGCACATGATGACCCCCGGCATGAGCGGGAAGCCGGGCATGTGCCCTTCGGTCCAGAATTCGTGTTCGGTGACGTCTTTGTAGCCAATGGCCGCGTGCCGTTCACGGTCGACGTAGACCACGGCCGTCAGTTGTTCCATTTCGTGACGCTGCGGGTTGACGCGGCGGATTTCGTGAATGTCGTACAGGGGCTTGTCGAAGTCGAGGTCCAATTTTTCCAGGTCAAAGATTGGCTGCGGACGCATTCTTCACTCCCGCCTTCTCACTCCCTTTCCATTCCCAGAACCTGCCGGACTTGCGACAGCTCGGTCAGCAGTCGGTCCGGGCGGAGACTGGGGTGACGAATCTCCTGCGACGTCGCCTCCAAACTCTCCTTGTCGCCGGCAAACAGCGCCGTCCTCATTCCCGCCTTCTTGGCCGCTGCCAGGTCGCCGCGGAGCCGCGAGCCCACGTGCAGGATTTGGTGCGGTTGAATGCCGACTTCGGCGAAACGCCGAACACACGTTTCGTAAAGCGTCGGCGAGGGCTGACGAACTCCCAACTCGTGCGAAAGGGCCGAGCACTGCAGGTTGAGCAGCTCGCTGAAGGGCGGTAGTGTACCCTGACGCCCTAACGCTCGCAACAGCTGAATCAGCGTGAAGGCTTGCGAGTCGCCCAGCAGCGCCTGACGACGTCCCGACTGGGCCACCCACGTCAACACGCTCAACGCCCCAGGCATGGCCTCCACACCCTGCAACGCGCTGTGGAAAAAGTACGCCACCTTCACAGCGAAGTCGTCCAAGTCGCCGTAAAACGACTCGTCGAACTGGTACTCGTTCTCCAGCAACCGCTCGACCAGCTTGCGCCAAATGCGAGCCGAGTCGACGTGCGGCACGTCGCCCAGCCGACCCGTGTCGACCATTTGAGCTTCCTCGACCAGCCGCTTGTACTGCACGAGCATGATTTCCCACGGCTGCCCCGGCTTCCGAGACATGGCCGGCCACATGTGGAACTCTTCAATGGTTTTCTCCAACGCGACCTGCATGGCCAGCTCTTGAGCGTGAATGTGCAGCAGCCGACCGGCACTCAAATGCAGCAGCGTGCCGTACACGTTCCACGTGACCGCCTTAATGCCCTCCAGCGGCAACGTGTAGGGTTTCGCCTTGGGCTTTTCCAGTGGCGGTGGCTTGGGCCAAATCAGGTCACTACGTTGTTCCAACCACTCGGCGTACTCGGAAAGCGTCTGAGGCATGGCTTTCGTCTTTCACCAGCGTCGGACGTGTTCGACAAGCGGCTCTCGCCACGAAGCGGCGAGTGAACGGAACGTCTGAGAAGGCGAACCGTTCGGTTGTCTAGAGTCCGGACGCAAACCCGGCCCAGCCGGACGTCCGCCCGTGCCCGCAAGCCCGTCTGGACTCCACTCCATTTGTACCAGAAGCCCTTGGAACTCGAAAGACGCTCCGCGCCGCTCACGGCTTGCGGTGAACGTCCGCCTGGAACCTCGGGCCCACTTGGCCGGTACTGGCGGGCCGTGTTAAGCTGGGCGGTCGAGCGACGCGGACCGAGCTGTTTTGGACGCTCTTGGGGAGTGACCGCTCGTGAGCGCGAAGTGTGACGCTGGTGGGCCCGACGAGCCACGCAGGTGCGGCGTGCAAGGCGTGAAACCCGACCGAGCCGCTCGAGCCGGCAGCCTTTCGCCTCGACACGACCCACGCCCGTCCCGGCGCGGACGTCGGCGTTTGGCCGTAGCAGTCACGCTGGCGTCTGCGTTGGCGTTTCTGGCTGCGTCGACGGCCGTCGCTCCTTCGCACACTGCTTGGGCACAGGCGACGCAGCGAAAGCGAGCGACCCGGTCCGACCCACCCCGGCGCAGCCGGGCGACGCACACACCGGCCCGGGCGGGCCAAACCCGAGCCACCTCCGACAAGACCGGCCGACCCGACCCTTGCCGACAGTGGACCGAGCCGGCTGAAGCGTGGAACGTCGTCTTTCGAGACGCGACGAGAGTCCAGCGGCGGGTCGAGGGCCGTGTCCTGGTGCGAGCTCAAGACGGCGGCCTGCTCTTGCTCGGGCGGGACGGTCACCTGTGGACCGTCACGCCGGACCGGCTGCTCAGCCAGCAGGAGACAGGGCGGCCCTTCTCACCTTTCAGCAAGCAAGAGCTGGGACAGGTACTGCAAAAGGAACTGCAGACACGCCTGCCCGGCGTTCCGGTCCAAGTGCTTCAGACGCGAAACTACGTCGTGTGCACCACCGCTTCGCTGCCGTACGCTCGCTGGACCGGAGCGTTGTTCGAGCGGCTTTACGACGCGTTTCGGCGGTTCTGGCGAGCGGCGAGGCTGAAGCTGTGCGAGCCGCAGTTTCCCTTGTCGGCCGTCGTGTTGGCCAACCGGCAGCAGTTCGTCCAGCTGGCTGGGAACGAACTGGGAACAGACCTGACCGCCGTCACCGGGCTGTACTCCATTACGGCCAACCGAATGGTTCTGTACGACCTGACGGCCGACCAGGGCGGGCGTCGAGCCCGCAGCTCGGCCGAACTGATTCGCCGTTTGGCCAAGCAGCCGGAGAACGTGGCCACGGTGGTCCACGAGGCCACTCACCAAATCGCCTTCAACAGCGGCTTTCACAAGCGCTACGCCGACAACCCCTTGTGGTTGGTCGAGGGCGTGGCCAGCTTTTTCGAGACGCCCGACCTGACCAGCTCGTCCGGCTGGCGGACGGTGGGCAAGCCCAACCTGGCTCGCCTGCGAGCCTTTCGACGCTACTTGGCGTCCGGACGCCCCGCCGACTCGCTGCGCACGCTGGTCGCCACCGACCAACGACTGCTGGAACCACAGACCGGAGTGGCCGCGTACGCCGAAGCCTGGGCCTTGACGTACTTCCTGGTGCAGCGCCGCCGCAAGCAGTTCGTGCAGTACGTCGAGCTGGTTCGCGCCAAGCCGCTCCTCCGACCCGACAGCCCCGACCAGCGCCTGCGGGACTTCGAAAAATGTTTCGGCTCGGACTGGAGCCAGCTGGACCGCGAACTGGTGGCTTTCGTACGGAGCCTGCGTTGAGCCGTGGGTCTGGCGGCCGTCTTTGGGCAGAGGCGGTGGAAGGGGGGTGCGGGCCGCTCGTTCCCACGAGCGACAGACGCGGGCACCCTTTCGTGGCGGCCGCTTGTGCGACGCTCGCCGACGGCTACAATGCTCGGTTCCCCGAAGTCCGGCCGCCTCGGCGCCCGAGGACGCCGAGCAGCCTGGCGGACCAGCGGCCGGCTCGCTCACCGTCGCAAAGCCTCACGCCGACGGACGGACTCCCACCGGCAGTGCCGGACCGTGCCGGTGTCGGTTGGCGTGGACGGCGGTCACGCGACTGCAAAGCTGCCGGCGCGGCGGCAACAAGACAAACGACACAACGGCTGGAAACCACTCGGAGACCCGTTCGAAATGGCGAAGACTCACCGCAAAATCAAGAAGGCCAACCACGGAAAACGACCGGCCAGCGCAAAGGCACGCCGAGCCAAACGGCGGTTCATTCGCGTCTGATTGCCTCGGGTCCGTTCTGCGCGCGGACCGAGGCTCCGGCGCGCGGAAGGGCCACGCTGTCTCGTTGCTGTTTCCCGGGGCCGCGCTCCGTCGTGGCCGGTGTTTCGGAAGGGTCGCGGTCCGGCGTGGACACGTCGGGCCGCAAGCGAGACAGGGCGGTGCGGGACGCGAGACGCGGGACGCGGAAAGGGGACGCGAGGGACCACGTCTCTCCGGCGCGTAGAAG